>SYKU01000414.1 GCA_005808865.1 Acidobacteriota bacterium | reverse complement strand
GCAGCCGCGCTTCGCGCCATCCGATCGCTCAGATTGCCGGCGATCACCGGGCCGAACGACGCCCCGCACAGGTACATCGCCATGAAATAGATCGACATCGTAGTCGCCCTCAGGGAAGGCGGCACGATGTCCTGAATGCAGGAATACACCAGTCCGTAATACATGTTGAGGAACGCATAGGAAGCTGCGAACCAGAACATTGCCTGGAAGCCGCTGCCGGCCGGCTGAAGAATCCCCACGTACTGGATAGGTGCACTTACCAGCATTGCCGCGGCCGCGAGAAGCAGCCGGCCATTCTTACGCTTGTGAATCACGCGGTCGCCAAGCATACCCGCAGTCAGACCACCGGCGACTCCGGCAAGCAGGTGGGTCATGCCGGTCCAGAATCCCGCGTCGGAAATCGACATTTCGTGAAACCGGACCAGGAATGACGGCACGAAAGTCGCGAGCACGTAGAGAATGAAGTTCACCAAAGCGCCCGATGCGATGATCCACCAGAGCGTCGGGATGCGCAGCACGGACATTGCCGATTGGGGCTTTGCAGGCGATACGGGCCGTTTGGTTTCAGAAGCGCCGCGCTCAGGCTCGCTCAGCGTCAGCACGAAGGGAATCAGGAAGAGGGCGGGCAGTGCCGCAACCACCATCGCCGTGCGCCAGCCCCAGTACTGGGCGATAGGGCCGCCGATCATGGTGCTGAGCGGGCCGCCAATGGGCACGCCAAGCATGAACAGAGAGATGGCGCGGGCTCTTTGGTGCGGAGGAAATAAATCCCCCAGCCAGCTAGTGGCGGCGGGCGCGCACACAGCCTCCCCCACCGACACACCAAGACGGGAGAACAGAAGCATGGTGTAGTTCGAGGCCATCGCCGCCGTCCCGGTAAGCGCTCCCCACAAGCCGACTCCCGCCGCCAGGAGTTTCTTGCGGCTGCCGGAGTCAGCGAGCCTCCCGATCGGCAGGCCGACCACCGCATACAAGAGCGTAAACGCTGTCGTCATGAAGCCGATCTGAGTGTCGGAAAGGCTGAATTCCTTGCGGATCGGCTCCATGAGTGCGCCCGGCGCCTGACGGTCGTAGAAGTTAAGGATGTTGACAAGGAACAGAACAACCAGCGCCCGCGTGGACCCGGCGGCGGCCTTCGGCTTTGAGACTACTGGCAGTGTGGGCATTTGCGATTGGCCGTTCGAAAGCCTACGCTACGCTGGCAACTGCCGCAACATCGCCTTGATTTGTCCCACCGCGTATCCCCAACCACCGCGGCTCGCCGGGTCGTCTGGCGCCTGGGGCACGTGATCCGGATGCAGTAGCCTCGGGTAGCCCGTCGCATGCAAGGCCCGCAGGCACGCCATCATGTCGTTGTCTCCGGCGTCGATAAACGTCTCTACGTACATTTCGCGCGGTGTTTTCATGACCACGTTGCGGAAATGGACGTGATTGATCTGATCCCTGCGCCCGAACCACTGAATATTCTCAATCACGTTGTAACCCATCTCGCGTGTAACACCCGTGTCGAACGTAATACCATTCGCCGGACTCTTTACGATTTCACACACGCGCTTAAGGCCGTCGACGCTTCCGAGTATCTGTTCGACGCCCCGGTACCGAGGCGGGGGAGGATCGTTCGGATGAACCGCGAGGCGTACGCCCGCGCGCTCCGCCACCGGAACCACCGCTTTGAGAAACCGCTCGTACCGGGTCCAAAGATCGGCTGCCGAATGTTGGCCTACGTCGGCGAGGGGTGGGAGGTCACGGCTGCGCGCGTAATCGTGCGCCGCGAGGAGCGACCCTCCGCGCCCGGGTTCCTTGTAGTACCCTTCCATCGCCCTCAACGCATACCAGTTGTACTCGACGATCGGGATTCCCACTCTCCCCGCCACGCGGATCGATTCGCAGACGTTCTCGATGTCCTTGTCCGCGCCCGCCCGCCCGAGGATGGCATCGCGAAAATCGTGCAGCATGAGGTTCCCGACTTTCAAACCGAAGCTCTCCACACGGTCCTTGATGCGGCGGACCTGTTCTTCCTTCCAGGGCGGCGCAGGGGCATCCGGACGTGACTGAATCACGCGCCCTTCAGGCGAATACGTGGGAGCGCCGGGCCCGCCGGTAGTGATCCATTCGACGCCCATCTGGACAATGAATCGCAAACCGTCGTCGGACATGACTCCGGCAGGCATAGTCAGCTTGATGCCGCCTTTCAATTCCTCCGCGCGGCCCAGAGTTGGCATAGCGAGGGCGCCCGCAATGAGTGCACGGCGAGAGACGGTAGTTGTCATCCCGGGATCGTATCACGGAAGACGTGACGTCCGCGCGGCAAGCTTACGAATCGCGGACCTGGACGATCAGGCTCTTACCAGGCACTGTCGCCGCACATCCGGGCCGTCGTACCAACTGAGACAGACGCGTTCTCCGGTTTCGTCGAAGCCAAATGCCTTTGCCTTCTTCCTGGAGCGGACTCCAATATTGAGACGGAAAAGCGCCAGGCCGCTTAGTAAGACGCGGAATGAAAGCTCCGCCGAACGTGTTCACGGGGCGGTTGGAAGCACGGTCGCAATCCCGTGGTGGGAGCTTTTAATCGCATATCGACAATGCGCGCATTTCAACCGGCCTTTTTCGAGACTCGAGACGACGAGTCCGGCGGTGGCCGGCTGTCGCGACTGAGGCCGGCTAAGTCACCGGTCCCGGATTAAACGGCGCAAGCGCGTTGTGAAGCCCCCAGTGATCCGCCCATGTCTTGCGCCGCCCGCTCGCGACATCGAGAATGCAGCGGAACAGCTGCCACCCAATATCTTCGATGCTCGCTTTGCCCGTAGCGATGGGTCCCGCGTCCAGATCGATGAGATCCGGCCAGCGCTCCGCAAGCGCCGTCCGTGACGAAACCTTGATTACCGGCACCATCGCGAGTCCGTAGGGCGTGCCCTCCCCCGTGGTGAAAACGTGCATATTCATCGACGCAAGTTGCTGCGTGCCGCAGACGAAATCGCTCGCGGGGGTCGCCGCGAAAACCAGCCCCTTGGACGTTACACGTTCGCCCTG
>SYKU01000413.1 GCA_005808865.1 Acidobacteriota bacterium | reverse complement strand
TGGGTGACCTCGATTGGGGTGGGTTGGCGAAGCGCGCACTCCGCCAAATTCCAGTTTTACCCCATGTTTATGGGGTCATCCAAATGGTTGGGCGCGCCTCAACCCTCACGGGCATGGCGATATGATGCATTGGTCAGGTTCCACAGTGGACGTCTTATGTATAAATGCTTAACCCTTCTTCCACTCGACTCGATGTTATGGTAGCTTATTGCCGGGCACGCGGCGATGGCGTTAAGGTCGCGGCCTGAGCCGCTTGGGGTAGCCGAATCTCGCTACGGAGAAGACGATTCCTTTAGGGAAGCGGGTTCAGCCGCCTTAGTTTAACGCTCCTGATCCAGACTGCGCCGGTGTGACTCTGTATCGCAATTGGACCTTCCTGAGAGAGATAGTTCAACGCCCGCCGCGTCCTGCCGGGAGCCTTGGAGGCAGCGCTCCGAAACTCCTCGGATGCTGTATCGACGGCGACTACGCGAGTTCCGTTTAGCCAATGTTCAATCCGGCTGCGATTCACGACTAACTTCGACTGGTTGAGTTGCCCAGCCGGGCGAGCATGGCTGCGCTCGAGACCGGCGAACTGGTACAGAGCACCGGAGAGCGTGAGGGGTGACTTGCCGTCTGGATGCCCGGCATCATCCACCATCTGATACTCCATGCCACTCGTGAACTCCCGGTAGATCGCGTTAGGGCCGGGTTGCGTGGTTCCTTCGAGTTGTGGGAGTCCGTTGCCCTCAAAGACAAGTTTTTGAGAACTACCGACGAGATACTTCAGTCCACTGTTCCCACCCGGTGCGATCTTCCATTCGAACTGAAGCTCGAAGTGCCGGAACTTTTCTGTGGTCTGAAGGTCGACACCGCGGGTGCCAACGGCCGCGCCCCGCAGGAATCCGTCCTCTATGCGCCAGTAGCCGTCCGGAAACTGATCAGAACTCGGACTTCTCCAACCACGCGTCGTCTTGCCGTCGAAAAGCGAAACCCAGCCTGCGCGCACCTCTTCCGGAGTGCGTTCGTTCTGTCGATCGCTCGGCTGCCCTGATAGTACCGCGGCGCAGCCGGTGACAATGCAGGCAACGATAGCGAAGGTGCGAGGTGACATATGCACGCTTATTCAGACCATATCTTAGCCTGAAATCCGAAGTTGCAATCATTTCAAAGACTATCCGACGTATTTTGAATGGTTTACGCTGTGGAAAGCCAACTTCGGCGAAGTTGGCTTTCAAGCCTGCAAGCCGCTGAAAATAATTGGTTTAAGTGTTAGACTTTGGATTTCAGGCTTAACGAAAGTCCCGGTTTTCTACAGGATCGGACCGCTTCGATGGCTTGAAGGGGCGGGCACGCTTGCCGGTGTGAGGTCGAAAACCGCGCTAGTCGATATAGGAGAATTCGGCTGAACTCAGCAGGGCGTGGCAGAAGCTCGCGAGCGCACGCCAGCGCGCGGTTTGCGCGATAGGCTCAACGCCCATCCGCTCCCGCAAGTGTGTGTCCCATTGTTTCTCAAGGGCAGCGAGCGATTCGAGCGCCCCAGCCGTTTCCGCCGCGGTGGGCTTTCTCGACCGCGTCCGCAGGTACGCGTTTTCGATTTGCCGGTTGCGGTCCTCACCGAATTCGTCGATCAGACGGCCGGCGAAGAATTTCGCGTGTTCCAGCACCGCCGCGCTGTTGGTGAGTTGCAGCGCCTGAGTTGAAACCGTGGAATATCCCCGCTCGATGCAGTTGGGAGTCATGGCTGGGAGGTCGAAGACATCGAGCATCGTAGGCGGCGTAGTACGGCGCTGCATCACGTAGATGGCACGCCGCCATCCATCTTTTCCGCCTTGCGCGGACACTTCCCCGCCGGGCTTGATCTCCACGGGAACCGGCGGACCAAAGGCGGTCAGATCCAGACGCCCCGCCACGCGCAGGATGGAATCGTGAATCTGCTCGGCATCCATGCGACGCAGGGGCATGCGCGACAAGAGGATATTTTCGGGATCGGCTGCGCCGCTTCGCGAGCTCTGGCGGAAGACGGAGGAGATAAGAATCAGCCGGTGAAGGTGTTTCAAGTTCCACCCGGAGTCCTCCAGCTCCACCGCAAGCCAGTCCAGCAGTTCCGGATGCGATGGCGGTAATCCGTTCCGGCCGAAATTCGAGACGCTCGCAACGATACCGCGTCCAAAATACTGCATCCAGATGCGGTTCACCACGACGCGGGCGGTGAGAGGATGACGCGGTTGAGTAAGCCAGCGCGCGAGAGCCAGACGGTTTCCGCTCGTCCCTTCCCGAGGCGGTACGGCGCGGAGCATTCCCGTTGTCTTTTCGAGGACGCCCGGAACGCCCGGCTCCACACGGTCGCCGATCGATTGGGCCTCTCCGCGACGCAGCAGAAACGCGGGGGACGGATCGCCACCCATATCGTAGAGCGCCCGAACGGAAGGAATGGGCCGCAGTTTCTTCTTCGCATCGGCAAGCGCTTTGCTAAGTCGCTCCCTTTCCGGTTTTTCAGGAGCCGGTTTCGCGTCGAGCGCTTCCCGCAGCCGTTTGACCTCCGTCTCTAAGGGCGCATTAAACGCCGCTACTTCGCCGCGTTCGGCTTCAAGCGCCACATCGAGGTTGCGCTCGGTCGGCTTGAGCCAATCGTAGGGATCGTAGGCAGTCTGCAACACGGCGGCGAGCCGGTAGTAATCGCGCTGCGCGATGGGATCGTACTTGTGATTGTGACAGCGCGCGCATCCGATAGTGAGGCCCATGACTGACGACGACAGGACTTCGATTTCATCCGCGATCACATTCATGCGCTCCGCGACCGACCCGTTCGCAGGGGAATACGTACCATCAGGAACCATACGCAGAAAACCGGTGGCGGCTAGCTTATCGATCAGCGCGGGCGTCACTGGCTTCTCGTTCTTATAGTCGACGAGCTCATCGGAGGCAAGCTGCTCCGTCAGGAACTCCTTGTAGGGCTTACCGGAGTTGAAGGAGCGGATCACATAGTCACGGTAGCGCCATGCGTTCGGGCGAATCAGGTCTTCGTCGATGATACCTTCCGAATCGGCGTATCCGGCGGCATTCAGCCAGAACTGTGCCCAGCGCTCTCCGAAGCGAGGTGAGGCGAGCAGGCGGTCCACGAGGCGTTCGTAGGACTTCGGATCGGGGTCGGCGAGGTAGGCGGCAAGCTCGCCAGGGGACGGCGGAAGTCCAGTGACGGCGAGCCAGGCGCGGCGGGCGAGGGTTCCGAGTTCAGCGTCAGGAGACAGCGTCATCCCCTTCGCTTCAAGCTTCTCAAGGACGAAAGCGTCAATTGCGGTTCTGACACGGGCTGTGGCGGCGACCCTGGGCAGCGCCGGCCGCGAGGGCGGACGGAACGACCAGTGCGCGGTCTCCTTATCACTGAAGGCCGCTTCGACCGGGTGGCCTTCGGGCGCGGGCAGAGCGCCGCTGCCGATCCAGCGCTTGAGCGTGGCGACTTCGGTCTCGGTAGGCGGACGCACGAAAGCCTCGGAGAACAATTTGGGCGGCGGCATCTCACCTGCGGCGATCCTCCTTATCAGCAGGCTCTCTTCGGGCTTGCCGGGAACGAACGCGGGGCCCGATTTCCCGCCCTTGAGACGCGAGGCACGAGTGCGGAGGTCGAGCCCGCCTTCCTGTTTGCGCTTTCCGTGGCAGGCAACGCAGCGCATCTGGAACACGGGCAGGGCGTCGTGTTCGGTGACTGGGGCGTCGGCCATGCCGGGCGCACCGGCGTCGATCCAGGCGCGGATGGTGGCGATCTCTGCGTCGTCCAACTTTGTGTCGCCGGGCGGCATGGCCCTGGATGCGACCTTGGAGATCAGGAGACTGCGCTCGGACGATCCGCGCACGACAGCCGCGCCCGACTTGCCGCCCCTCAGGACACCGACGGCAGTACGAAGGTCGAGTCCCGCCTGGGGTGATGCCGCACCGTGGCACGCCACGCATTTGGAAGTCAGGATGGGTAGAACGTTGGACTCGTAGGTGGGGGTTGCCGGCGCGGATGAGGCGACACGGGAAATCCCAACAAGCGCGATAACCCGAAATATCTGCCTCATCGCCGTAGTCCGTGTCGATTTGGGCATACTAACATACCGTACCACCGCTTTAAGTTGCCGGGGCGCCGCGTTCGAGCGAGCAGGCGAACGAGGAATGCGACGCACCAGTCAGCGCGATCCCGATTCCCGCCATTTGCATCCTGCGCATCCGTCGAGAAATTACCCGGCCGAAGCCTCGCGGAATTGCTACGCGGCTAGGGGACATCCTCTGCGGCCGCCGGGGCACTACCAGGAGTGGACCTGATCGCGGCGAACCCAAGCTGCCGGATCAAAAGAGCCCGAGTGTTCTCGGGACCCTGGATTCCTGCTAAGATGACGGATTCCAGCCCGATGGCAGGAGATTTCATTTGAACCCATCCCGCCGAGGTTTCATCGCCGCAATGAGCGTTACAGGTGCAGAGTCCGCCTCCGGGGCGGAACCGCAGCAGGACCATCAACACCAGACGGTCCCGCCGGATATCAGCCTGCGGGTGAAATCGCTGGAGTCTCTGCTGGTGGAGAAGGGGCTGGTGGATCCTGCGGCGCTGGACGCGCTGGTGGATACCTACGAGCACAAAGTGGGGCCGCGGAACGGGGCGCGGGTGGTGGCGCGGGCCTGGACGGACGCCGCGTACAAGAAACGCCTGCTTGCCGATGCGTCGGCGGCGATTGCGGAACTGGGGTTTCTGGGCGTGCAGGGTGAACACATGGTGGCGTTGGAGAACACGCCACACGTTCATAACGTGGTGGTCTGCACTCTGTGTTCGTGCTACCCGT
>SYKU01000412.1 GCA_005808865.1 Acidobacteriota bacterium | reverse complement strand
TGCTCGAAAAGACTAAGCTTCATAAGGAGGGGAATCCTTCTGGTTTGGAATTGGCTTCGAAATCCTATTTTAAGCCAGAAGCCCCTCCTTGCAACATAAAGAATAGTTATTGTTTCAATTGGTTTTGCAAGAGGCTCCCGCTTCAGCACCGTGTGCGCGCGGGAAAACGTCCGGTAGTATTTTTCGGCCACGACGTTGTGAGTCTCGGCAAGCAAAGCTGAGGAAACAAGGAGAGCGGCGAACGGGAAGCGCGGCACTATCATGCCCGTTAGGATACAATTTCCTTGATGCCAAATGAAATCTACGCCCTTTTCGACACAACCGAGGGCCCCTTCAAAGTGCGGTTTTTCGCCGACAAGGCTCCGAAGACCGTCGGGAACTTCGTCTCGCTCGCCGACGGATCGAAGACCGGAAAGCCTTTCTATGACGGCCTGATCTTTCACCGCGTCATACCGGACTTCATGATTCAGGGCGGTTGCCCCGACGGCTCAGGCCGCGGCGGCCCCGGCTACCGGTTCGACGATGAATTCCATCCGGCGCTCAAGCACTCGAAGCCCGGTCTTCTATCCATGGCGAATTCCGGTCCCGGCACCAACGGCAGCCAGTTCTTCGTAACCGTCGCGGCCACGCCGTGGCTCGACAACCGCCACTCGATCTTCGGCGAAGTGATCGAGGGCTACGAAGTTGTTGAAAAGATTTCTCTCGTTCCGCGCAACGCTCAGGACGCGCCGCGAGCGCCTGTGCAAATCAAAACCGTGACCATTGAGAGGGAAGCATGAGGAGAGTGGTTTTCGCCCTGGTTTTGGCCGCCGCGGCGAACGCCCAGCCCGGTTTCAAGCCGCTGTTCAATGGGAAGGACCTGAAAGGCTGGGATGGAGACCCGAAGCTCTGGAAGGTCGCCGGTGGCGCGATCGTCGGCAACACCGAGGGAGCCACGCTCACCGACAACACCTTTCTGATCGCAAAAGGGGTGTTCAAGAACTTCATCCTGCGGGCCGACGTCAAGCTTCGCAATCACAACAGCGGGATTCAGTTCCGCAGCGACCTCGTGCCCGGCACGCAGTGGGTGGTGCGAGGCTATCAGGCCGACATGGCGGAGAACAATTATTGGGGCTGCATTTACGAAGAAAAGAGTCTCACCAAGCGCGGCATTCTGGTCAACGGCTGGAAGGACAAGGCCGAGAAAGTAGTCAAACTGAAGGATTGGAATACCTACGAGATTCTCTGCGACGGCGACCATATTCAGTTGAAGCTGAACGGCACGGTCACGGCGGACATCCACGACTCGGCGAAGCTTGACGGGATCATCGCGCTCCAACTTCATCGCGGTCCGGGCATGGAAGCCAGTTTCAAAAACATCAAGATCAAGAAGCTGAAGTGAAGACCGCGATCTTCGGAGGCACCTTCGATCCTATCCACAACGGACATTTGAGGATCGCCAGTGCCGCCGTGACCCGCTGGGGACTGGAGCGGGTTCTGTTTGTGCCCGCCGGCAAGCCTCCCCACAAGCTCGGCGCAACCGCAGCCGATTACGAACATCGCTTCCGGATGGTCGAACTCGCATGCATGGGCAACCCGGAATTCGAAGCTTCCCGGCTTGAGGCTGGAGCCGAGTACAGTTACTCAATCGAGACTATCGGGAAAGTGCGCGCGAGTCTTGCCGCCGGCGAGACGCTGTACTTCCTGATCGGCGCGGACGCGTTCGCTGAGATCCGTTCCTGGAAACGCTGGAGGGACATCGTCGATTCAGTGGAGTTCCTGGTAGTGAGCCGCCCAGGTCACCGGTACGAAACACCTCCGGGCGCGCGCATCCAGAGCATGGAGGATATGAATCTTCGCTATTCGTCGTCCGGGATCCGGCGCGATCTGGCTTCGAGCGAAGGAACGGCTGACGTGCCCGCGGCCGTGATGGCGTATATCCGCGCGAACAAATTGTACGGCGGGTCCGCGGATAAATAACCTTATGAATTCTCGTTTGCCGAGCCGGAAATGACCGACACTCAATCCCGCCGCGATTTTATCGGAGCCGGAGCCATGCTCCCTGCCCTCGCCCGCGCGGAGCAACGCCCCAACATCCTTTACATCATGACCGACCAGCAGCATGCCGGCATGATGAGCTGCGCCGGCAACCCCTGGGTGAAGACGCCGGCCATGGATTCCCTGGCCGCGCGAGGCGTGCGTTTCGAGCGCGCTTATTCCTCCAATCCCGTCTGCATGCCCGCGCGAACTTCGATGATGACCGGGCGCTATCCCAGCCATTTCCAGATGCGCGGCAACGGTCCCGCGCCCGTACCGGAGGCGGCATTGAACTCCGCGCTAGGCAATCTGTTTCGCAACGCGGGGTACCAGACAGCTTTCGGCGGCAAGACGCACTGGCCCGCGCCGATGACGCCCGAAAGCATCGGCTTCGACTACATCACGCCGGATGAACGCAACGGGCTTGCCGGTGAATGCTCGACCTTCCTCCGCCAGCGTCACAGCAAGCCGTTCCTCCTGGTGGCGTCGTTCATCAATCCGCACGACATCTGTTATATGGCCATCGACGCGTACACGAAAGCCAACAAGCTGCCGGGAATGTATCCCCAATCCGTTGTCGAACGGCAGTGTGTGGCGGAAGCGTCGGTGCTGCCTGCCGGCCTGAGCCGCCAGGATTTCTTCGAGAAACGGTGCCCCCCGATTCCCGCCAATCACGGTCCGAGCTCGGATGAACCGGCGGCACTGGGCCGCTACGGCGGATTCCGCGGCTACGTACGGAAGCACTGGACACACGAAGACTGGCGGCTGCATCGTTGGGCTTATTGCCGCCTCACCGAACGCGTGGATGCGGAAATCGGAAGGGTGCTCGACACTTTGCGCGAAACCGGGCTCGAACGGAACACGATGGTGCTGTTCTCGAGCGACCACGGCGACATGGATAGCGCGCACGGCTTCGAGCATAAGAGCCTGCCCTATGAGGAATCGGCGCGAGTGCCGTTCATGGTTTCGTTTCCTGGTCATGCCCCTCAGGGCCGCATCGATCGCAAGCACCTGGTCTCTTCGTGTGTGGATCTGCTGCCCACGCTATGCGATTACGCGGGCATCAAACCGCCGGAAGGACTGCCGGGCCGCAGCGTGCGCAACGTGGTGGAAAAAGGATCCGCCGCCGGATGGCGCGAAGACCTCGCCATCGAATGCTCAAACGCGCGCTGCTTGCGAACCCGGCGCTACAAGTATTCGCGTTTCGAAGGACCTGGCCCGCAGGACCTGTTGACCGACATGGAGAGGGACCCAGGGGAGATGGTGAACCTCGCCACGCAACCCAGGTTCGCTTCCGTGTTGGCCGAACACCGTCGGCGCCTGCGGCAACGGATCGAAGAACTGAACGACGACTATGGCCGTTCGCTATTCCAGGGAGAGCGCTAATGATCCGAATCTTATTGACGCTTGCCGCCGCGGCTGCGGCCGCACTTTCGCAAACCTCTACCGGCCTTGTGGTGATTTCGGTGCAGGATCGGTCGGGGGCGGCCATCGCAGGCGCTACCGTGAAACTCATCGAGGATGCCACCGGCGTCGCGGCTACGCAACCCGTAAACGAAACGGGGTTCGCACGATTCGTATCCGTCAAACCCAGCCGCTACACGGTGTCCGCGGAAGCCGGCGGATTCAAGCGCGCCGTACAGAGCAACATCACGGTCAATGTGGCCGAATCCGTCACTCTGACGCTTACGATGGAACTCGGTTCGGTAACCGAGACTATCGAAGTAGCGGGAACGGCGCCGCTGCTGCAAACCGAGCGCGGCGAACTGGGACAGGTGATTGGCAACCGCCAGATTGTTGACCTGCCGCTTAACGGCCGCAATCCGATCGGCCTTGCCGGTCTCACCGCCGGCGTAGTGCCCGGCCCCGCCTTCAGCGACAATCCGCTGCAGCTTGCGAATTTGAGCGTTAACGGCAGCCGCGGCGGCGCGACGGAAATTCTGCAGGACGGCGCCCCGGTCACGGTTCCCGAAAACAGCCCCGGCACTTTTGCCACGGCGACTCTGCCTTCGGTGGAGCGCGTGCAGGAATTCAAGGTGCAGACGAATTCCTTCTCGGCGGAGTTCGGGCGCACCACCGGCGGCGTGATCAATCTCGTCATCAAGTCCGGAACCAACCAATTCCACGGCAGCGCCTACGAGTTCGTCCGCAACAGCCGGCTTGACTCGAATCAATGGTTCTTGAACCGCGCGGGCCAGCGCCTGGGCACTTTCCAGCGCAATCAATACGGCTTTACGCTGGGCGGCCCGGTAATCGTGCCGAAACTCTTCAGCGGAAAGAATCGTACGTTTTTTTTCGGTGGATTCGAAGGTCTGCGGCAGCGAGCACAGCAGTTCTCCACGGCTACCATTCCTACGCGCGCACAGATGAGCGGCGATTTTTCTTCCACGTTGACCGCCGCGGGCGCGCCCGTGGTCATCTTCGACCCGACCTCGACCACCGCCGCGCCGGCAGGGGGATTCGTGCGTACGCCTTTCCCTGGCAACCGCATTCCCACCGAGCGAATCGATCCGGTTTCCGCGCGGCTGCTGACGTTCTACCCTTCGCCGAACACGGCCGGCAGTGGCCCTGCCAACCTGAACAACTTTATCGTGAGCGCGGCGGGCGCCACCGACGACGATAATTTCGATGTACGCGGCGATCACGTTATCTCGCAACGGCAGAGCATCTTTGGCCGCCTGAGCTACCGCGACTTCCGGCAGGTGAATCCGAACTTTTACGGAACCATTGGCCAGCCCGGTCCTCGTGCGATCCCCCGGCCAGGCCACAGCGCGGCGCTGAACTACTCCTTTGCGGTGAAGCCGAATCTGCTGGCTGAGACCACTCTGGGCTACTCGCGCCTGTTCACCAACCGGCAGTCGTTCTCCTTTGACTCCGACATTACGCGTGAACTGGGCCTGCCGCAGGAGATCACGGCGATTTCCGACCGGCGCGGCTTCCCCGTGATCAACGTTACCGGCTTCGGTTCGATCGGCGAATCGTTCAACGCGCGATTCAGCCTCGAATCGCTGACGGCTCAGCAGAATTTCTCCTACTTCCGCAGCAGACAGTCCATAAAATTCGGATTCCAGACGCGGGTCAATCGCACCAATTTCTACCAGGGCAACTTCCCGGCTGGCCAATTCACGTTCAACCAGGCCTTCACGCAGGGCCCCAATCCCACCGTCGCGTCGGCGATCGCCGGCAACCCGATGGCGTCGTTTCTGCTCGGCACGCCCTTAAGCGGCACGCTGACCCACGACACGCATCTTTCCACGCAGAGCCCCTACTACGGCGTCTTCTTCCAGGACGACATCAAGGTCAGCCGTTCGCTCACCATCAATCTCGGGCTGAGATACGAGCTTGAGATCCCGCGCAGCGAGCGCTTCAACCGGCTCAGCGTGTTCAACCCTGAAGTGGACAGCCCGATCACCGCCGCCATCGCCGGGCGCGACCGCCTGCGCGGCGGACTTCAATTCAACGGCGCCGGCCGCGACAAGCAGTTTTTCACGGACCGCAACAACCTCGGCCCGCGGTTCGGCTTCGCTTGGCGTGGTCCGGCCGGCACGGTGCTGCGCGGCGGATATGCCATGTTCTTCTCGGCGTCCAGCGCGACGGCGGCCGGCACTTTGGGCGGCGGCGGTAACGCCGGCTTCGCCTCCAGCACGCCGATGGTCACTTCCAACGACGGCGGACTCACGCCCGCCAATCGTCTGTCGAATCCCTTCCCGCAAGGTTTCTCGCTGCCGACCGGCAGTACGCTCGGACTGAGCTCTTTTGCCGGACTCGACTTTCAAACACCCAATCTCTACGACCGCACACCCTACGTCCAGCAATGGAACTTCAGTATCCAGCGGGAAGCGTTGCCCGGAACCCTGGTGGAGGCCAGCTACACCGGTTCCAAAGGCACCAGCCTGCCTTCCGTGTTTGGCGCCTTGAACCAGTTGACAAGCGACGCGCTTGCCCAAGGTAGCGCGCTGCTCACGCAAGTTCCCAATCCGTTTCTGGGCGTGATCCGCAATCCGGCCTCACTGTTGAGCCGGCCCACCGTGCAGAGGGCGCAGTTGCTGCGGCCCTATCCACAGTTCAACATCATCGCGCTCGAAAAGGCGTCCATCGGCAGTTCGGTCTATCACTCCATGCAACTACGCGTGGACCGGCGGTTCGCGCGCGGCGTTTCGTTCCTCGCCGCCTACACCCTCGGCAAGCTCATCGACGATGTGTCGACTTCCGGTACCGGACTGTCCCCGCCGTACGCCTACATCCAGGATTGGCACAACCGGCGCGCCGAGCGCGGTCTGGCTACCTATGATGTCAGGCACCGGTTGGTGCTGAGCGGCGCATGGCAGCTTCCCATCGGGAAAGGGCGGGCTGTGGGTGGCGGCATGAGCCGGCTGGCCGACGCGATCGCCGGCCGCTGGCAGGTGAACGGAATCGGCGCCTTCTCCTCCGGTATACCGCTGGTCCTGCTGACGAGTGTGAACACGTCGAACTCCCTGGGCCAGTTGATCGGCGCGGGCGCGCCGGTGAACGGAACGCAGCGCCCTAATAACAACGGAGCGAGCGCCCTTTTGGAGGGCCCGGTCGACGGCCGGCTCACCCGCTACTTCAACACCGCGGTGTTCAGCCAACCGGCCCCGTTTACGCACGGCAACAGCCCGCGCTCGTTGCCCGATGTCCGCCAGCCGCGCACCATCAATCTCGACCTCTCGTTATTCAAGAACTTCCAGGTGCATGAGAGCGGCGTGATGCTGCAAATTCGCGCGGAGGCGTTCAACTTCACCAACACGCCGGTGTTCGGCGCGCCGGGATCGGTCTTTGGCGTGCCGGCTTTCGGAGTGATCAATTCGCAGGGCAACTCCCCACGGCAGATTCAACTGGGCGTGCGCGTCGCTTTCTGATCACGAGCTTCACCCCTTGATCAACGCCGGCGTGCCTACCGGTTCTTCCCTGCCACTGTCATGCCAATCACGTCGATTGGCAGGGCCGGGGCGTATTTCGGCAACACGCGCGCCTTCGTAGCCTGCTCAAAATCGTAACCGTAGCCAAGTATAATCTTCGCAGTTACATGACTACATAATTGGCATCAAATCTCCGCAACTCATTGTCAACAACGGGATCTATATGCGATCGAGGCTGGAACTTCGTCCTAGAGGATTAATTCCTCTTGTATCTAGCGGATAGAAGACATGGCCTCTTGAGGCGGTGAAAGGCCGGGCTAGCTCTTCCTCATCTGGGAATCGCTGATCCCCTCCGCGTACTTGCAACATGCGCCTTGGCGTAACGTCTTCGCGCCGCGCGGTATGCGAGAGCGTCTGGCGCACGAAGACTCCGAAGCGCAACAGCACCGCCTCAGCTCAGGATGTCCTGTTCAAATGTTACGCAGCACCGGCGCGATACCGTGCGCTGTCAGTATTGCGAAAGCTCGTCGAGCGCGATTCGCATCCGTTCGAGTTCGATTGTGAACTCCAGGAGCATCCCCGTGCACAGGGATGCGTCGCCTTTCCGGGCGGCGCGCTCCGCATTCTGGAACAACTCCGCCATGGCGGCAGCGCCGACATTTCCGCACGAGCCTTTCGCCGAGTGCGCTACCGCCGCACAACGCTCGAAATCGGACTCAGCGGCGGCTTTTGCCAGTAGCGCGACATGGGTGGAGGTATCCTCCATCACCGCGTCCGCTATCTCGCGAACCATCGCGGAATCGCCTAGTGTTATGTTGAAAAGCTGTTCGGTATCGATTGCGGGCGTCACGGCCTTTGCCTCACGCTGCAAGTATGCCACGAGTGGCAGAAAACGGAAATCCGTTAAATACCCTAGTACCTAGTTGCATAAGTCAGAGTACTTGGCTTTGGGGCCGGAAGGGAACACGACTGCCTTCTTCCATTCAAACGGCGCTGCCTTTTCGTTGTAGACTTCAACAAAGTCGTCGATCGCTTGCCGCACTTGCCGCGG
>SYKU01000411.1 GCA_005808865.1 Acidobacteriota bacterium | reverse complement strand
GCTCCGGCGACTACCTCTACCGCGCCTTGCACGCCGCGGGTTTCGCGTCTCAGCCGGAAAGCCGTTCGCGAGAAGACGGTCTGCGGTTGAACGGCGCATGGATTAGCGCGACCGCCCACTGCGCCCCGCCGGGCAACAAGCCGACACCCGGGGAACTTCGCAATTGCCGGGGGTATCTTGAGCGGGAGCTTGAGTTGATGACGTCTGTGCGCGTTGTGGTAGCGCTCGGGCGGATCGCGTTCGACGCCTATCTCGCCATTCTGAAGAGCCAGGGACGGATCGAAAGCCGTGCGGCATTTCCTTTCGGGCATAACGTGAGACAAGAAACCGGACCGCTGCATCCGATTCTCATCGGCTCTTATCACCCGAGCCAGCAGAATACGCAGACGGGACGGCTTACGGACGCGATGCTGCTTGAAGTTTTTGTCCGGGCGCGGGGGGAGTGCGGGCTGGAGTGATGTCACTCTCGGCGTTCGGCCCGGCCTTCTACCTGATCTCTCACTAACAAAATCGTAATGGCGGCTGAGCAGGCCGTCGTTGTTTGTGGCCTGTCATTTCCGCGGAAGGCGTCAGGGGACAGGAAACGATCGCCTGCGCCACGGGCTGTCGCTGCCCGTATGCAGTTGCCAAGTGACGAGGTTCTGCTTCGGCCGGCTCTTGACACCGGAGCGGCGAGCAGGAGCTAAGTTAATGCTGGTTGCCATCGGCTATGATCCCGCCCTGACCTCAGATATGGTGCAGGTCACTACGAGAAGCGGAGTCGAGCTTGCGGCTCGCGACATCCCTATGGCGGATCATCGCGCTCGGGCAATGAGCGTTCCGGTTTCACAGCGCTGGGCCACACGCGGCCGCCCAGCGCACGAGTGGATGGTCTGTTGGGCCGTGACCGTTTTTCGTAACCTGAAGCTGACTATTGATTCTCGCTTCGGCCGTGGCAGGCCAACCTCATTAACCAACCCTCTTGGCGGGGACTCGTCGTCGCGGCGATCGCCGCCAATGAGAGCAGTCGCAGGGCCATTGAAGGTGTGATATTCTCGTCCCTAACTTAACTAGAGGAAAAACGATGGAGCGAAAGCGCGCGAGCGATTACCCCCAAGAACTACTGAACCTGTTCGACCGTTACGTGCATGGCGATATCGACCGCCGTGCGTTTCTGGACGGTGCTCAAAAATACGCCACCGGTAGCGTGACGGCGATGGCGATTTGGGAAAGCCTCCGGCCGAATTACGCCTGGGCGCAGCAAGTCGCGAAGGACGACAGCCGCATCAAGACCGAACGCGTCACCGTGCCGTCGCCACAGGGCAACGGAAGCATCAGCGGGTACTTCGCGCGGCCCGCGGCGGCTAACGGAAGGCTCCCGGGAATCCTCGTGGTTCACGAGAACCGGGGCCTCAACCCTTATATCGAGGATGTAGCGCGGCGCTTGGGTACGTCGAATTTCATCGCCTTCGCGCCGGACGGCCTCACGAGCGTGGGCGGCTACCCCGGTAACGACGAAAAAGGCGTCCAGTTGTTCGGCACTGTGGACCGGGCGAAGATGTTCGAGGACTTCATGGCTTCGGCGCGATGGCTCAAGGCGCACTCGGACTGTACCGGGAAAATTGGCGCTGTGGGTTTCTGCTTTGGCGGCGGGATCTCCAATTCTCTCGCTGTGCGCCTGGGGTCCGATCTTGCCGCCGCCGCACCGTTTTATGGCGCGCAGGCCCCAGCGGCAGACGTTCCGAAAATCAAGGCTCCCCTCCTGCTTCACTATGCGTCCCTCGACACGCGCATCAACGGCGGTTGGCCTGCCTACGAGGAGGCGCTGAAGGCGAACAAGGCGGTTTACACGATGCATATGTATGAAGGAACGAATCACGGCTTCCACAACGACACGACGCCGCGCTACGACGCGGCCGCCGCGAAACTCGCCTGGCAGCGTACGCTCGATTTTTTTGACAAACACGTGAGGAGCTGATTCGGGATACTGCGTGATCCAAGCGGATCGCCGTCTCTTCTTGGACGTAGCGTGTTGCGATGCGTTTCTTCGGAAACCCGTGCCGAAGATGCGGCGATTCAGGGCGTCCCTCCGGCGGGAAGGATTTCGCTCGAAGGCGGCCCAAACAGCAGTTCAATACGGATTTCAACTCCTTTTGCCGCATGCCGGCGCGTGCCTGCCGGCGAAGCCGACGCGGAAGTTTACTGCCGCGCGTGAGTTCACCGCCTCGCTGAATACAAATCTCTGTTTCATGTCAGCTTCATTAACGGACCGCGCTCGATCCACGGCGTGAGACCGCCGGGGAAGTCCGCCGACGCACTCCAGTCCTCATACTGGCCTGCGCGTCCAGCCTCGCAGGGCACTTCATCGTTCAGACTCCCCGGCACCCAACGCCATTCGCAAGTGCACGATTCGATCGGCATTGGTCATCGTCCTCTCCTTTGGCTTGTTTTCGATTTCTCTCGGCCGGTTCAACCTGGAAAGATATATAATCCCACTATAGATGCGGCTTCTACGCTGGGACTACTTCGCACTGACGGTGGCCTTTACCGCGTCCGCCATCCACGGGCAATTTTCCGCCCAGGCCATCCTCGACGCGAACTGCATGGGCTGCCATGGCGCGGCGCCGATGTCTGGGCTCGACATGCGGGACCGCGATGGCATGCTTCGAGGCGGTAAACGCGGCCCGGCAATTGTTCCTGGAAAGGCCGCGGAAAGTCTTTTGTACCGCGCCGTCCTGCGTAAGGGTGACTTGCAGATGCCTCCGGGAAAGAGGGGCCTGCCGGACGATCAGGTCGCCGCATTGGAGGCCTGGATCGACAAAGGGGCATCATGGGATGGGGAATCGGCGAAGACCGGTGGTTCAGGCTGGTGGGCCTTCCGCAAACCGCTCGCGCCGGCCGTTCCCGCCGTCAGGAACACCGCCTGGGTCAGGAACCCGGTGGATGCCTTTATCCTCAGCAAGCTCGAAGCGGAGAAGTTGCATCCCACCGCACCCGCGGCAAAGGCCGCGCTGGCTCGCCGCGCCTACTTCGACTTGCACGGGCTACCGCCCACCCGCGCCGAAGTTGAGCGCTTCGTGAAGGACGATTCGCCTCGCGCCTACGAAGATTTGATCGATCAACTTCTGGCTTCGCCGCGATACGGCGAGCGTTGGGGCCGCCACTGGCTCGACGTGGTTCGATACGCCGATACCGGCGGCTACGAAACCGACGTCTACTTCGCGAACGCCTGGCGCTACCGCGATTACGTGATCCAGTCGTTCAACGAAGACAAGCCCTACAACCAGTTCGTGAAGGAACAGATTGCGGCCGACGAGCTTTGGCCGGACAATCTGGAACTCGACGGCTCTTACGACATCCCGAAACAGAAGCTGTTGAATTTGTCCCGGCGAATTGGAACGGGATTGTATACCGTAGGCGCGGTGGCCCAGGAGTACGCCCTCTTCGGCGATCAGTTTCGCGCCGAGTGGCAGGCGGAAGCCGTTGAGACGACCGGCGCGGCATTCCTTGGGCTCACGATGGGCTGCGCACGCTGCCACGATCACAAGTTCGACCCCATCAGTCAACGCGACTACTACCGTTTCGCAGCGCTGTTTGCGGGCAGCGAAGAACGCGAAATTCCCGTGGTCAGCCAAGTCATGGTGTATGAATACACCCGTTTCATGACGCGGCTTTCGATCGCGGATCAGTTGAAAGCGAAGCTCGAGCGGCTGGACGCCGAGGTGCGCAAGCGTTCCGGCGGCAGCGCCCGCAAGCGCGCGGGACGGTACGCGGTGGACGGCGCATACACACCGTCTGAAAAGGACGAGCGGGAATCGCTGCTGCGGCAGATCGGCGACGCCTACGTCAAAGCTCCCGTACCGTACGGCCGGGCGAGCGTACTGGGGCACGCCGAACAAGTGCCGGATTCCCACATTCTGATGCGAGGCGACTTCAAGCAGAAAGGCGAGAAGGTGGGGCCCGGAGTCCCGGCTGCGATCTTCGACCGCGGGCGCATCGACGAGCCGTCGAGTGGTCTGTTCGTTCCGCAGCGCAGGAAGGCGCTCGCGGAGTGGATGGCGGCGGACGATCATCCACTGCTGGCGCGCGTCATGGCGAACCGTATCTGGCAAGGGCATTTTGGCCGCGGAATCGTCGCAACCTCCAACGATTTCGGGCGGCAGGGGGATGCACCCACGCATCCGGAGTTGCTCGATTGGCTGGCGACGGAATTCGTTCGCGGCGGTTGGAGCGTCAAGGCGATGCACCGGACGCTGATGCTCTCGAACGCGTATCGCATGTCGAGCGGCCCTGACGCGGCGAACTCCAAGATCGATGCCGACAATCGTTATTTCTGGAGAATGAACCGCCGGCGACTGGAGGCGGAAGCGCTGCGCGACTCCGTGCTCGCAGTGTCGGGCGAACTCAATTTGAAACCGGGCGGCCCGCCGGTCGCCGTCCCGCTGAGCGAAGAAGAGCGGGAGGGCATGCGGGACGCTACGCAATGGCCGGTGGCCAGTGATCCGGCAGAGCATTCGAGGCGGAGTGTTTACCTCTTAGTGAAACGGTCGTTCCGCCTGCCGATGTTTGAGACCTTCGATCAACCGGATGCGGCGGCAAGTTGCGCGCGGCGGGAAAGTTCGACGATCGCGCCGCAGGCACTGGCGTTGATGAACAGCGGGTTCATGACCGGACAATCAGCGAAGCTCGCGGTGCGCCTGCGCAAGGAGTACGGAGAGAATCCGGAAGCATGGGCCGATGGCGGGTGGAAGCTTGTCTTGGGCCGCGCGCCCTCGGTCGAAGAGAAGTCGCGGGCCGTTGCGTTTGCGAAATCGAACGGGCTGGAGCGTCTCTCACTGTTGTGGTTCAATATGAGCGAGTTCGTCTATGTGGACTGATCCATTCGCATCGCGCCGCGAGTTTCTAACGCGCTCCGGGCTGGGATTCGGCCAGCTTGCGCTGACCTACCTGATGGGCCGGGGCGCGGCCGGCGCCGCGTTAACGAACCCGCTAGCCCCGAAGACGCCGCCGTTGCCCGCAACCGCGAAAAACGTCATCTTCCTGTTCATGCACGGCGGGCCGAGCCACATCGATCTCTGGGACCCGAAGCCGCTGCTCGCGAAACTCAACGGGCAGCCCGTACCCGCGAGCTTCGGACACGTGCAATTGCAATTCTCGAAGTTCAACGAAGTGCCGATTCTCGCTTCGAAGCGTACCTTCAGGAGGTACGGACAATCGGGCGTCGAGATTGCGGACTTACTGCCGAACATCGCAAGCCATGCCGACGATCTCGCCGTGATCCGTTCCTGCCATCACGACGGTTTCACCCACACGGCCGCGCTCAACTGGCTGAACAACGGATGGCCGAGGCTCGGGCGGCCCAGCCTGGGTTCGTGGCTCGTTTACGGACTGGGCAGCGAATGCGACAATCTGCCCGCGTTTGTGGTGTTGCTCGAAGGCGGTATTAAGTCCGGTCCGCCGGTGTACGGCTCGGGATTTCTGCCGGCGATGTATCAGGGGACGCCGTTGCGAGACGGGAAGAATCCGATTCTGAACGCGCGGCCCCCGCAGAGCATGCAGTCTGGCGGGCAGCGGGAAATGATCGACCTGCTGAATTGGTACAACGAGAAGCACTACGAATCGCGCGCCGATGATTCGAACCTGCCGGCGCGGATCGCTTCCTATGAACTGGCGTTCCGCATGCAAATGGCGGCGCCCGAGTTGACGGACCTCTCGAAAGAAACCGCCGCGACGCGCTCCCTCTATGGGATCGAAGAACCCCGCACCTCGGAGTTTGGAGGCAAGTGCCTGCTCGCGCGGCGCCTGGTTGAGCGAGGAGTGCGGTTCGTGCAATTGTGGTCCGGCAGCACCACGAAGGGCGCCGACTGGGACGGCCACAGCCAGTGCGACCAGAATCATACGAACATGGCCGGCAAGGTGGACAAGCCGATCGCAGGACTGCTCGCCGATCTGAAGTCTCGCGGCTTGCTCGAAAGCACGCTCGTCGTATGGGGCGGCGAGTTCGGGCGTACGCCGACCTCCGATGGGAACGCAAACGGCGGAGGCGATAACAATGGGCGCGATCACAATCCATACGGTTTCACCATGTGGATGGCGGGTGGCGGCGTGAAGGGCGGCAAAGTGATCGGCGCCACCGACGAAATTGGTCTGCGCGCGATTGAGGACCCGGTTCACGTTCACGACCTGCACGCGAGCATCCTCGAGATGATGGGTGTGAACCACGAGAAGCTCACGTATTTCTTCCAGGGGCGTGATTTCCGCCTTACGGATGTCGCCGGCAAGGCGGATCTGGTGAAGAAATTGCGGTCATAGTCCCCCTCAATGCCCGCAATACCACACCTGCTTCTCATGCTCGTCTGGGTGGGCTTCGCGTCGGCGTTTTTTATCGGCGGAAAGGCGAGGCCCGCAGGTAAGACTGTGGTGTCGGCCCCGAGGGCAATGTGGGGTATTCTGTTTCAGGCGGTTGCGTTCGCGATGGTGTGGGCGCGCCGGCCTTCAGCGCCGCTCAGGGCTGACACCCCCGCTCCCGTGCTGGCGATTGCACTCTCTATCGGTGTCGCGTCGGCCCTGTGTGCTCTCTACGCGAAGCGGCATCTGGGCAGGCAGTGGCGCGTGAACGCGGCGCTGCTTGCCGATCACGATCTGGTGATGTCGGGCCCCTATTCTGTCGTCCGGCATCCGATCTACGCGGCAATGGTCGGCATGCTCTTCATGACCGGGCTCATCATGGCGCGATGGGAAGTGCTCGCCGCGGCGATCCCGATCTTTCTGATTGGCATCGAGATTCGCGTCCGGGCGGAGGACCGCCTGCTTGAAGACCGGTTCGGTGACCTGTTCCGCGAATACAAGCGGCGCGTGCGAGCATACGTTCCGTATATCCGGTAGCTTTCATCTCATCCCAACCAACCTCGATAGGTCAACCGTGCTTCTGTCCGGCGAACTCTGGAGTGAACGGTTCCGTGTCCGCGCACCCCACTCCATGGCGAGAAACACCCGTCCGCCTCAGAACCATTAGGCCAGCGAAAGGTGGCGGTTAGCCACCAGGTGTTCCTGTGGTGCGGACGTGTGGAAAGGCTTTCCTCCGGCGCAACCCGCGGCGAGCGCGCAATCAGGCGGCGCGGGGCCTACCGCCATCCGCATTTTTCCGCGACATGTTCGACTGTTCCCGTCGCTGTAATGTTCCCTTGATCGAAAAACACGGCGCGGTCAGCCAGGTCCATTGCGAAACCCACATCGTGCGTGACCAGCAGTTTCGCCTGAGGCAGTGTTTTCAGGAGTTCCAACAGTGCCCGCCGTCCGGGCGGGTCGAGAAAAGTGGTGGGCTCGTCAAGTACCAGGATCGCCGGTTCCATGGCGAGAACGCCAGCGATCGCGACTCGCTTCTTCTGTCCCGCGCTCAGGTGATAGGGCGCCTTCCCTTGGGCATGCTGCATCCCGACTTGCTCAAGTGCGCGGCGGGCGCGGTCCGACGCCTGCTCCGGAGCCATTCCGAGATTCAGCGGTCCGAAGGCGACGTCGTCGAGTACGGTGGGCATGAAAAGCTGATCGTCGGAATTCTGGAACACAAATCCGATCTTTTGTCTTATCTCGGGGAGAGTGTTCTTTTGAACGGGGATCCCGCAGATGGATATTTCGCCCTCGCCCGAAAGCAGGCCGTTCAAGTGCATCAGGAATGTCGTCTTGCCGCTTCCGTTCGGACCCAACACGGCGACGCATTCTCCCGGAAGAAGGTCGAAGGCGACGCCGTCGAGAGCTTGCGTTCCATCCGGATAACGGAAACGCAGGTTCCTTACGCGGATAAGCGAAGACTTCGGCATTCAGATCCCGCGAACGGCCACAGCTACGGCTACCGACGACAGCAGAAAGGTCCAGTCGGCGGGACCAAAGCGTGGGTTCCGCAGCAGGTGAAAATGGCCTTCGAATCCCCGGGACAGCATGGAACGGTGAATGTTCTCTGCGGCGCCGTAGGACCGCGCAAAGAGGACAGCGAGTGCGCCGGCGGCCGCGCTGAAGCGTGTTTTGTGCGCGGAACCGGACTTCCCGAACCCGCCACGGCATGACGCCGCGAGCCGCATGCTCGCGGCTTGCCCCGCGATCACGAACAGGTAGCGGTAGACGAACTGCCCTACCATGAGGAGGAAGCGCGGTACGCCGATGCCTTCGAAGCCACGCAGCAGTTTCGGCAGCGGAGTTGTCGCGACAACAAGCAGCACTGCCAGAGCGGAGAGATAACTCTTGCCCGGGAGAATCGCCGCCCGCGCGGGGTCTCCCGAGGCCGCGGCGATGGCGGCGAACGCCAATGAGAATGGAAGCACGGCGGCCGCCCGCGCGAGCGCACCCCGCACTGGCACTCGGGCCGCGGCGAAGCCAAAAATCAGTATGGCAAAGTATACGGACCCCGCAGCCACCGGCAATCCCGGGGCGGTGGCTATCGCTGTGAGCAGAACGAGCAAAGCCGCGGCTTTCGCGCGAGCGTCCCGCCGATGCAGAAAGCTATGCCCCTGACTCCAGCGCTCGATTACCGCGTGGTGCAACTACGCGCTCCTCTTGCGCGCGACGACTCTGCCGAAACCAATGCAGGCGCCGCAGACCAGCGCGAGGCCGGCAAGCCCGGCGGCGGCCTTGCGCAGCCATGCAGATTGGAGAAAACCAGCTTCGTAATCCGAAAATGGCGTGGCGAAAAGATTGGTTGCGCGTTGAGAAATACCGGTCTTTATGGCCAGTTGTTCCAAACCGTCCGGATGCGCCGAGGCGAAAATCACACCAACCGCCGCCAGAAAAACCGCCGTGGCAAGCACGATCGTGGCGCCGCGGCGGTGAGATCCGCCGGCCGTGCGTACGAAGCCCGGATTGATGGTCTCGATCGCCTGAACAACCGCCAGCGTAATCGCGCCTTCAAGAAGCGCAGAGACGACGAACAACCCAACTGAAATTCCCGCTATGGGTGCAGGCATAGGGACGCCTGACAACGCCAGTTGTACCAGTGCGAGCAAGGCGCTCACAAGCACGGAGGCGAAGCCCCCGGCAAAAATTGCGATCTTCCGCGCCGTCGCCCCTCCTCCGCCCCACAATTGAAAAGGCAGGTAGCCCACGAGCACACCCACGATCGCCATGTTAGTGACGTTGGCCCCAAGCGCCAAAATGCCGCCATCCTGAAAAACCAGAGCCTGGATGGCTAGGATCGCTGTCATGACGACCGAGGCAGCGGGCCAGCCCAATACGTAGGCCAGCAGTGCGCCGCCCACAAGGTGCCCGCTGGTACCGACCCCCACCGGAAAATTGATCATCTGGGCGGCAAAGACAAATGCCCCCAGGACTCCGAGGAGCGGGATGCGGCCCTCATCGAACTCGCGTCGCGTCTTGCGCACGGCGAGACCGACGGCCGGCGCCGCAAGGACGTCGAGCGCGGCCCAAACCGGCGTGCTCAGAAAGCCATCGGGGATGTGCATGGCAGTTCGGACTCCAAGGTATCACGAATAGAAGATTCGTGCCACATCTTGAAGTACGAATCGAAAGCCATGATTGGATGGTGACGCGGGCGATATTGATTCCGGCCTCTCGGGGTGTGGTGCCCGCGAAAGGTTTTTTGGGAGAAACGCTCAGAGCCCGGTGAGCGGACGGCCGCTTTTTCGCCGTAGTGCTGCTGGTTGGTCTTTCGATTCTCCAGTTCGCCTTCTCATCCAGTTCCGCAGATTAGAGCATTTTCATATAAAGTAGGTTCGCAGCCTGATTGCCGGCAATAGTCGATGAACTTCGGAGCAGCCTCAATTTATATGAAAATGCTCTAGTGTAGTGCATCGTAAATAGTAACGATTATCTTGCACTCGCCGTAGCCTCACTTGTCGAGGACGTTCAAGGTCAGCAAAGATCCGCAGTTTGCAGAGAAACTGGAGGATGTGGTCGGGCTCTACCTCAATCCTCCCGAGCATGCGCTGGTCTTCTGCGTGGACGAAAAGAGCCAGATTCAAGCGCTGGATCGGACGCAGCCCGGATTGCCGCTAAAGAAGGGTCGCTGCGGAACGATGACGCATGACTACAAGCGCAACGGTACGGCCACCTTGTTCGCGGCGCTCAACACTCTGGATGGCACCGTAATCAGCATGTGCGATGATCGGCACCGCCATCAGGAGTGGCTCAAATTCTTACGCTTGATCGATGACGTCAACCCCGGCTGGGGAGAAATCCATCTGATCGCGGATAACTACGCCACGCACAAACATCCGAAGGTTCAAAGATGGCTGGCACGACACCCTCGGTTCCACATGCACTTCAAGCCGACGAGCAGTTCCTGGCTCAACATGGTGGAGAGATTCTTCCGGGACCTAACCGACAAGCGCATTCGACGTGGCGTCTTTCGCGACGTGGAAGAACTGATCGTCGCCATCGAGCACTACATCGACCATCACAATCAGGCGCCCAAGCCTTTCATATGGACGGCCAAAGCAGCCGATATCTTGGAGAAGGTCAAGCGTGCGCGCGCCAAGCTGAATAATCGGCATTCTGCATGACGCACTACACTAGTACCTAGTTGCATAAGTCAGAGTACTTGGCTTTGGGGCCGGAAGGGAACACGACTGCCTTCTTCCATTCAAACGGCGCTGCCTTTTCGTTGTAGACTTCAACAAAGTCGTCGATCGCTTGCCG
>SYKU01000410.1 GCA_005808865.1 Acidobacteriota bacterium | reverse complement strand
CGATGTCGCGGGTTCGAATCCCGTCTCCCGCTCCATCCCTTCGCGTCACCCAAGTGAAGTAGAATGGCGTAGATGAGAATAACTCTTGCGTTTCTGATCGCGGTCACCGCCACCGCTCAGACGGATTACGATCTCTTGCTCAAGGGCGGCCATGTCATCGATGGCAAAAACCGGATCGACGCCGTCCGCGATGTCGCGATAAAGGACGGCAAGATCGCCGAAGTAGCCGCCAGCATTCCCGTTTCGAAAGCGTTGAAAGTGGTTAACGTTGCCGGACTGTACGTCACGCCCGGCCTGATTGATATTCACGTCCACGTCTACGCCGGCACGGGAATGCGCGGGGCGTACTCCGGCGACAACAGCGTCTACCCGGACGGGCACACGTTCCATAGCGCCGTTACCACCGTCGTGGACGCAGGCAGTTCCGGCTGGCGGAATTTCCCTGACTTTAAGGATCGTGTCATCGACCGGTCGAAGACTCGTGTACTCGCGCTGCTGAATATCGTCGGGCGGGGCATGGGCGGCGATGGAATCGAGCAGAACCTGGGCGACATGGATGCAAAGGCCACGGCTGAACAGGCTATGCGCTATAAGGACGTCGTGGTCGGCGTCAAGACGGCCCACTACGCGGGTCCCGAGTGGGCGCCGGTCGAGCGGGCAGTGGAGGCCGGTACGGCCGCAAATATTCCGGTCATGGTCGATTTCGGTTCGTTCCGCCCCGAGCGTCCATTCCAGGAACTCGTGTTGAAGAAATTACGACCGGGCGATATCGCGACGCACGCGTTCCTTGACCGCGTACCCATTCTCGACGATAGCGGCAAAGTGAACACCTATTTGTTTGAAGCTCAGAAGCGCGGCATTATTTTCGACGCGGGCCACGGTGCCGGCAGTTTCCTGTTCCGTCAGGCCGCACCGGCCATCAAGCAGGGATTTCTTCCGTCGTCGATTTCGACCGACCTCCACATCAGCAGCATGAATGCTGGAATGAAGGACATGCTGAACGTGATGTCGAAATTCCTAAACATGGGCATGACGCTCAACGATGTGATCGTGCGTTCTACCTGGAATCCCGCGCGGCAAATCAAGAGAGAGGAATTGGGAAACCTATCTGTGGGAGCGGAGGCGGATGTTGCCGTTCTTCGCGTGCTCAAGGGGTCTTTCGGTTTTACCGATGTGCGCGGAGCGAGGCTCAGGGGTACGCAGAAGCTCGACTGCGAGCTCACATTGCGCTCCGGGAAGGTAGTCTGGGATCTGAATGGCACCACCCGGGAGGATTGGGACAAGTTACCGAAAGGCTATTCGTTCCAGACCGATCCGCGCTGGGACGGGACCTTCGGAGCGGCCGCGGGACTAACGAGACAAAGATCCGCCAAGAAGTAGCGGGCTCGCGAGAAGATGGCGCTACCGGGGTAGCGCGTGTTTCGTTCCGGCCCAGCGGGTGATGGCGGCGTACAGTTCTTCCGCGCGAAGCGGCTTGCTGATGTAATCGTTCATGCCAACCTTGATGCAGCGCTCGCGGTCCCCCGCCATGGCGTTGGCCGTCATGGCGACGATTGGCGTATCCCGCACTGTTTCCGCAAGTTTGCGGATTTGCATGGTGGCCTCCAGGCCGTTCATCAACGGCATCTGCATGTCCATCAGGATCAGATCGTAGGGCGCCCGTGCCAGCAACTCCAGTGCCTCGTTGCCATTCGACGCCACGTCAATTCGGTGGCCGGCCTTCTCGATCAGGCGCACGACGATCTTTTGATTAACCGGATTGTCCTCCGCCAACAGGATGCGGGCCGCGAATCCCGGTTTCGGCGATTCAACGACCTGATGCCGAGCCTCGGCTGGGATTAACGGCACACGTGCTTCACCCCGAAGAACTTCAGCAAGCAGGGCCTTCAATTGCAACCGCCGCACGGGCTTCAGAATGTATCCAGAGAAGCCTGCCTCCCGCGGATTGTGTTCGCCACCGGCGGAACTCAGGCAGACCAGGACGATATCCGCGATGCGGGGGTCGGCCTTGATCGCTTTGCCCGTCCGTGCACCGTCCATCTCGGGCATATGCGTGTCAATAATCGCCAGCCGGAACGGATTCCCTTCAACCTCGGCATGACGAAGCAAGTCCAAGGCCTTCAGCCCGGAATCGACTTCCTCGCAGACGAAGCCCAGACGAAGCCCCACCATTGCAAATAGTGACGGAGCACGATACGATTGGTGGCGTTATCGTCGACGATAAGGACCCGAATGCCGCCGAAAGACACCGGATCACTCGCGTTATCCTCAACTTCTCCCGGTCCAGACATAACCTCCAAAACGGCAGTGAACCAGAATGAACTCCCGGTTCCCGGCACGCTCTCGACGCCGATGCCGCCACCCATTATCTCGGCCAGCCGCCTCGCGATGACGAGGCCCAAACCTGTTCCTCCGTACTTGCGGGTAGTGGAACTATCTGCCTGAACGAAGCTCTGAAAGATCCGCCGCACGGCTTCCGGGCTGATGCCGATGCCGGTGTCCCGGACTTCAAAACGGACCGTAAGCCGGTCTCCGGTCAGGGCATCCACCAACACTTCGACGGTCACTTCCCCCCGCTCGGTGAACTTGATGGCGTTCCCAACAAGATTGATCAGGATCTGCCTGAGACGTCCGGGATCGCCACGCACCTGCCGCGGAACGTCGGGGCGAATCAGACAGTTGAGATCGAGCCCACGCCCCTCCGCGCGGAGTGCCAAGAGCGCGGCGACCTCCTCGACCGCACGTCCCAGGTCGAACGGGATCGATTCCACCTCCAGCTTTCCCGCCTCCATCTTGGAGAAATCGAGGATATCGTTAACCACCGTCAGCAGGTTTTCGGCGGAGCTCCTCACCGAATCCGCGTATTCCCGCTGCTCCGGGTCAAGGTCGGTGTCCAGAAGCAGTGTGGTCATACCGAGCACACCGTTCATCGGCGTGCGAAT
>SYKU01000409.1 GCA_005808865.1 Acidobacteriota bacterium | reverse complement strand
TTAGAGGACGGCGGTCGAGGAAACGGAATCAGGAGGAGGCGAGAAAAGATAGAGTCAATCCAATCGTAAAGGTCACGCGAGGATCACGCAGCGCCGACGAAGAGCCGACGCCGAAGGCTTTTTCGTGCATAATTCAGGTGGTAGGTTCCGGGTGGCGTGCAATTCGCGCAGGCGCCCTTCAGCCGGACGGATTTCCCGGCGTAGGTGTCGTGCGGGATCAGCGGGTTGGTAGCTACCCATGGCACCGTCTGAACCGTGAAGACGGCCGCTGAAGCCGCATTGGCGAAGAAAGCGGTAATGAGAGCGAACCTCAAGAGAGAACTGCAATATGTACGCATCACGGGAGGAACTCCTTTATCTCGTCTGCCGGAGAAGCCAATCTCCTCCGGGTTCTACTCATCTCAAGACGAATTACGATACTGCCACCGCCGCCGCAAACGCGAAACCAATATCGAACTTGCCGATCACAAAGACCGGGATTTGCGGTATCGGCGGGCCAAAGCAATGCAAGCAACCCCCGTCGCCAACAGCACATACGACGCGGGCTCAGGCACATCACCGCCCACGATATTCAGGCCGCCACTCAGGAAAATGCTGCTGCCGGAGTCGGGGTCGGTATGTGTCAGATAAAACCCTCCGGCCGGGGCCACTGAATCGACCAGGAAGTGGATGTTCGCCGTCTGTCCGGCGCCCAACAGGAAATTCCAGCCGAGCCCCATCGAAACATCGTCGGGACTGCCCGCCGGGACGCCGTTGGTGTTATCCAAGAGGCCCAAGATGAGGTTGGCGAAAATGTTGCCGAATACATAGCCTGGCTCATCGATCTCCCAGTGTTGTCCGGCCGGAGCCACACCGGTCACGGCGCCGAATTCGTTGAAAAAGGTGTTGATCGGTTCGTCGATCTCATGGTCGAAGAATCCGGTCACCGAGTGCGCCCCGGCGCCGGTGACCGTGACCGAGATGCTTCCAAGTCCGGTTGTGTGGGCTGTAAAACCGAGGTCGGCCGCCACGCCAGGAGGGAGCGGGCCCGGGGAGAAATAGTCATGGAGAGTTCCGTCAATATTCAGTGCCCATTCGTATATCACGGGACCTGCGATGGCGGAAGGCGGAGCTGCGAACTGCGAAAGGGAAACTAGCGCTAATAGTGTGGGAAGACGCATAAATATGTTCTCGCCCCGAGTATGCACGCCTATTACCCCCCTGTCAAGCGGGTTCTAGTACTTTTTCCGCAACCGAAAGACAACTCCCGGCGAAATGCAATGAGTGAACGGTTGGAGACCCGGTATTTTGGCCTCGAAGGTAGATTCCCGTCCGGGAATCTTGATCAGAAAGGTCTGATCTGCCGACTACCGAATCCTGACCGGCGCACGGCCCATGGCGACGGCGCTGCGGGCAAATCCCATTAGATTTCCGCCGCCCTCGGCTTCGCGTATGGCTTACCGTTTGAGACACAGGAACGCGTGGAAGGGTATGTGCGTGAGGCACGCCATCAGAAGGAAACACCGGCGTTGTCCTTCAAGTTAACACCTGGCCGGCATGCCAGCCGTTGCCCGGTTCATTGAAGCCGTGGTTTTCGATGCCTCACGCTGGTGTCCAAAACCCACCGCGCGCGGTGGCAACTTGCTCCCGGGGCAGCGTCGCTCCCCAACCCGGAAGCCTGTTGGAAACTCATCCTTCTCGTCGGGTTGGCGCCGAACCGGACACGTTTAAAAGGAGCGCATGACCCGTATCGGCGCCTTCACCTCCGCGCAGCCGGCCGGATTGGGAAGTCACCAGCAGCAATCGCGTTTGTCGAAGGTCCCCTCCGTGGGCGCGGCCGAAGCGAACAGGACGGCGGGATCGTGACAGAGATTCCGGCGTTCATTCTTGAAGTCGGCGTATCGTTATAGCTAGCGCGCTCCGGCAGACACCACATCGACAGCCCGTGGATGCCGGTGCGGCACGCGCTCCTGGAGGCGCGTGGCGGTAGCGGCTTCGCTGGGCGTTGCACGTCCTGATCCAGCCCTATCCGTAGTGGCTTGCGCCCGGGAGGCGCGCCCGTCACCAGTATTTTTTGATTGATAAGGCTCAATCCACGCCTTGGCGGGCAGCGGGACATCGCATGGCAAGCGGATTCGTATCTAGCGCTGGCAGCGGCCGCAATAGTATGTCGAACGGCCGCCCTGCGCGACGCGCCGTATTTTCGCGCCGCAGCGAAAACACGGTTCACCCTCGCGATCATAGACAAGGAGCTGAAACGGCTCCGCTTCGTTGAAGCCGCCTGGCTTCGCGTAAGCGGCAACGGCTGATTTCACGCCTTCACGGAGAACCGCTGCCAGTTCATTCCGAAGCGTCAAGAGCCTCGCCGCGCTCAGGCGATCCGCTGGCCGGAACGGGGAAACACCAGCGCGCCAAAGTGCCTCCGCGGCGTAAATGTTGCCAATACCCGCGATTTTGCTCTGGTCCATGAGGAACAACTTGACAGGCGCGCTTGATTCTCCGGCCAACCGGGCGAAGGCCGCATGAGTGAAACCACGTGAGAGCGGTTCAATTCCGAATTCAGGCAGTTCGCCGGTCAGCCGCAGCGTTCCGAGCCCCCGCGAATCCGCGAACAGCAGCGCCCGTCCATCTTCGAACTCGAACCAGGCGCTGGTCGAATGCGGGCGGAAGCGGGCGTCCTGGATCACCTCGAGGTTGCCGGTCATGCGCGGATGGACGTGCATTGCGAGGCCGCCCGCGAGATGAAGGAAGATGTTCTTCCCGCGTCGTTCAACTCTCTCGATCCGCCTGCCCGCAGCCTGCGCTTCCACCTCTTCTGGAGCCTGTGGCGCCGTGATTCGCTTTCGTACAATGTGGCCGGACGCGATGACGCCGCCCTGTGCCGTGCGCCGCAGCTTACGGCAAACGGCTTCAACCTCGGGAAGCTCCGGCACGATCCGTCAACTCACGCCGGCTAATTCGCGCAGGTCGGAAATCCAGTAGTCCGGCTCCCAACGGGCGAGCGCCTCGGCGGAACCGTAACCGTAGCGCACGGCGCAGGTCTTAACTCCGGCGCGGCGTCCGGCCTCCATGTCGGCCGGCGAATCGCCCACCATCAGACACTCCTCGGGCAGTGCGTCCAGACCCTTGAGTGCCGCGTAGAGCACGTCCGGCGCCGGTTTCGACGGAATGCCGTCCGTCCCCTGAATGTGGTCGAAGTAGGGCGCAAGGCCGAACTGCTCGAGTATGGCGCGAGTGGTAGGCGTCCCCTTCGTTGTGGCTGTGGCCTTGCGTCCCCCAATCCGCGGCAGACCTTCGGCCACACCGGGATAGATGAGCGTCCGGGAGTGCTTTCGGGCCGGATATATAGCTCGGTATCGCACGATAAGAGCGTCAATCTGCCCGCTCGTATAGTCCGGGCGCACATCTTGAAACAAGTCGATGAGGTGGCGGCCGATGTAGCTTCTCAGGAAATCGAAGGGCGGTGGAACGATGCCCGCTTCGGTAAGCACCTGCTCGACCGAGCCGCAGATATCCCGCGCGGAGTCGAGCAAGGTGCCGTCGAGGTCAAACAAGTAGACGGGAAAAGCGGGGATCACGCCGGCTGCGGACGCTCGCCGTCCGCCAGACCGCCAAGCGGCGCGCGCCTTCCCATGTCGGGCCGCAATACCTGCTGCAAACTATCGGCCGGTTCCGGGTCCCCTGCGGGCGGCGTCGGAGATTGCCAGTCGGCGCCGATAATCTCCTTGACTTCCGATCCATCCAGAATCTCGCGCACGAGAAGAAGTTCGGCAAGCCGGATGAGCGCCGCCGAGTTTTCCTTGATGATCTTGTAAGCCTGGTCGTATCCGCCCTGAACCAGACGGCGCACCTGCTCATCGATCTTGATGGCTGTCGACTCGCTGTAATCGCGATGTTGGCTGATCTCCCGGCCGAGGAAAATCTGCTCCTCCTTCTTGCCGAAGCTGAGCGGCCCCAGTTCGCTCATGCCCCACTCGCACACCATCCTTCTCGCCAGATCGGTGGCGCGCTCGATATCGTTCCCCGCCCCGGTCGTCATGTGGTTCATGAACAGCTCTTCGGCGATGCGGCCGGCCATCAAAATGGTCATCTGCGCGTCAAGGTACTCCTTGTCGTAGGAGTGCTTGTCTTCGATCGGCAACTGCATGGTGACGCCGAGCGCCATGCCGCGGGGGATGATGGTCACTTTATGGACCGGCTCGGCGTGGGGAAGCATCGCCGCGACCAGCGCGTGCCCTGCCTCGTGATAGGCAGTGTTCTTTTTCTCGGCGTCGCTCAGAATCATCGACTTCCGCTCGGCCCCCATCAGGACCTTGTCCTTCGCCGTCTCGAAATCCACCATCATTACGAGCTTGCGGTTCTGCTTGGCGGCGTTCAGCGCCGATTCGTTCACAAGGTTGGCGAGATCGGCGCCGGCAAGACCGGGGGTCCCCCGCGCCAATACCTGAAGATCGACATCGTCGCCGAGCGGAATCTTCTTCGTATGCACGCGGAGAATGGCCTCGCGGCCCTTCACATCGGGCCGTCCCACAACAACCCGGCGGTCGAAGCGCCCCGGCCGGAGCAATGCCGGATC
>SYKU01000408.1 GCA_005808865.1 Acidobacteriota bacterium | reverse complement strand
GCGGCAAGTGCGGCAAGCGATCGACGACTTTGTTGAAGTCTACAACGAAAAGGCAGCGCCGTTTGAATGGAAGAAGGCAGTCGTGTTCCCTTCCGGCCCCAAAGCCAAGTACTCTGACTTATGCAACTAGGTACTAGTCTAGTCACGCGAGGCGGTTCACATGAACAGCAGACGACGTCAATTGATTCAAGCGACCGTGGCGCTCGGCGCCGCCGGCGCACTTCCGGCCCAGGCCGCCACTGAGATCCCCCGCCGGGACCTCGGAAAGACCGGCTTGAAGGTATCGATTCTGGGGTTAGGCGGAGCACCGATCGGCAATCTGACCGACCATAAGACTGCCGTGGATGTCGTCAAACTCTGTTACGATTCCGGCGTTAACTACTTCGACACGGCATCGGCGGGCGCCTACGGGCTTAGCCAGTCGCGCTACGGCGCGGCGCTCAAAGGAGTGCGCGACAGGATTGTCTTCGCCACGAAGACCCGGAACCGCACTTACACGCAGGCCGAATTGGATCTGAATCAGTCCCTGGCCAACCTTGGAACGGATCACATCGACCTGTATCAGATCCACAACGTAATCAACCAGGAAGACATCGACTTCATCTTTGCGCCGCGCGGAGTCATGGAGATGGTCGTGAAAGCGAGGAAAGCCGGGAAAATCCGATTCGTGGGATTTACGGGCCACACCGATCCTTCGATTCTTAATCAGATGATTGGGAAGTACGATTTCTCGACCGTTCTGCTCCCGCTCAGCGTGACGGATGGCGCGAATAAACAGAAGAGCTTCGAGAAGCTGACCGTGCCACGGGCGCGGGAGAAGGGGATGGGCATCATTGCGATGAAGACCCTCGGCGCGGGCGCACTGCTTCGCGAACGGGCCGCCACCGTTGAACAGGCACTGCGGTACGTCTGGACGCTACCAGTCTCGACCGCCATTCTAGGGTGCAGCGAACCGGAGCATGTGCGACTGAACGCACGGTTGGCCGCGTCCGCGAAGCCACTGACAAAGATCGCGATGGAAGAGCAGCGCCGCCGCGTAGCCGGGCTGAACATGGAAGCATTGGAGCCTTGGCGGCCCAGGACCGCCTGAACCGAGTCCACAGCCCGGTGCCTCGTGGGACGGAGGCTCCGTGCTCAAAGCAGGTCTCAATTTTTTCAGAACGTGTACTTCAGCGCCAATTGGATCTGGCGGTTGTCGGATCGCGTCCCGGTGACACGTCCGAAGGGCCCGGTGCCGAGCGATCCACCCGGCTGCCCGAACTGCGGCGTGTTGAGGGAGTTAAAGAGCTCGGTGCGGAACATGAGCGTGTGCGCCTCGCTCCATGGCATAGGAAAAACCTTCGACGCGGAGAGATCGAAGACGTGCAACCCTGGTCCGACCACGGGATTCCGCGGCGATGTGCCGAAAACGCCGACGCTGCGCTCAAATGCCGTCGTGTCGAACCAACGGAAGGGGTCGCGATTGTCGAGTTTCGGAGAACGTCCGGAAAGAACGTGAGGCCGCGACCACCCGGAGAACTCCACATTCTGAGTGTCTCCGCTCTGAACGATATTCAATGGCGATCCACTCTGCAACGTTACAATGCCTCCCGTCTGCCATCCGCTCAGCGCCAACCTGGCAACCCCTTTGAGGCTCTTTCCCCACGGCATTTCATAAACGTAGCCGACGACCAGGCGCTGGCGAATGTCGTTAATCGAATCCGCGCGCTCGGCGCGTCCGCGACTAAGTGCATTCTGGCATCCGCATGCGCCACGATTGATAGTTTGTGCGGTGTCGTCGATGAAGTGGCTCCATGTGTAAGCGGCGGTTAAGCTGAGCCCTTGAGAGAACCGGCGCTCAAAGCGGGCCTGAAGAGAGTGATAGGTCGAATTGCCGTCGGCGACGACCATGCGAATACGGTTGAATTGAGGGTACGGACGCCGGGCCTGACTGAACGGAGTAAGACTGGGCAGGGGATTGTTGAAGTTGTTGAGACTCGTATCCATGAATGTGCCTTTGCTCGCGACCCAGCCAACCTCTATCACGTCGTTCGCGGTGATTTGGCGTGAAAGCTGCAGATTGAAGTTCTGAACGTAGGCGTTACGCCGCTTGCGGTCGGGCGCGATCGTCGCGACATTGAAGATGGGGCTGGTGGGGAAGATCTCGCGCGGCACGGGATTCTGAATCGTCGCCGGAGGGTTCAGCGCCGGATTGACGATGGTGAGGCTTCCGCCGGCGGGCGGGTTGAGCTGGAGAATGTTGATGTTGTCAAACTGCGCCGCCGTGTAAAAGATGCCATACCCGCCGCGAATTACACTCTTGCCTGACAGGCGGTAGGCGAAGCCGGCGCGAGGCCCGAGATACTTGTATTCGTTGAGCCAAAGGTCCGCGCGCTGGCCGGGCTCCGGATAGAGCACGGGCTGGGGTCCGAGATCGAACCGGAGAGTGCGGCTGACATTATTGATTTCGCGCGGAACTCCGAACAGATCGTAGCGGACGCCGAGATTAAGCGTAAGGTTCGCGGTGACTTTCCAGTCGTCCTGGAAGTAGACGCCGTAGCGCATCTGGCGAACTTTGGAGATGGGCACGCCCTCCGGAGTGAGGATGGTTCGAGGAAGGCCCAGCATAAAGGCCGCAGCCGAGTTGCCCGTAATGTCCCGCGTGAAGGCGATGTTCGAGAAAGGCCAATTGTTGGTTGTGGCGTCATCGGAGTGGAAGCGGACATCGCCTCCGATTTTCATCGAGTGAGCGCCGCGAATGACGCTGAAGTTATCGACCCACTGGAACGTCTTGCTGTTGTCAAGATTGGAGGATGCCTGGCTATCGCCGATGCCGAGGTAACCTTCGATGCCGAGCACGGGAAAGCCCTGTTCGTCTTTTCGAAGCGGACGGCCGTCGGGGCCGCCGACTTTGAGTCCGTTGATTCCGAGCGATTCGATGGTAAAGTCCGTTCCTGTCCGGGCGCCGATTTTCCGGATGTTGCCCATGTGGTAGCCAAAGCGGAACTCGTTCAGCAAACGCGGCCCGAAGGTGTGGATGTGCTGAAGACCGAGACTCGAATTCGGAAATTTGGCGTCATAGCTGAAAAATGGGTTCAATTCGACGTTCGGAAAGGCCCGCGCCGCGTAAATGTAGTGAAACGAGAGTTGGTCTTTCGCCGAAAGAGAGTGATCCAAACGGCCGAGCACCTGGTCGATGTCGGTCACGTCCTGAGTGACGCCTGCATAGTTCACGGTTCCCGCGATGTTGGGCAGCGGCATGTACTGGTTGACGATGCGGGCCGAGACGGGGTTGATGCGGGACGGAGGAATGATGTTGCCGGGAAAAGGCGTGCCATTGAGTGGATCGATGACGGGGGCCGCACCGGTATAGTCGCCACGCCGCTGTTCGGGCGTGAGGACGATGGAGTTCCCGGCTCGCTCAATCGCGGAGCGCTGGCCTTCGTAGCCAAACATGAAGAAGGTCTTGTCCCTTTTGACCGGTCCCGCGAGGACGCCACCGAACTGATTGCGGCGAAGGATGTCTTTGGGCAGCGGCTGAGGCCGGAAGTAGCCGCGGGCGTCGAGTTTCTGGTTGCGCAGAAACTCGAAGACGGAACCATGAAATCCGTTTGTGCCCGAGCGAAGCTGCATGTTGATATTCGCGCCGGCGTTGCCGCCGTATTCCGCCGAGTAGTTGGAACTCTGTACCTTGAACTCCTGAATGGCGTCTATCGACGGATAGAAATTGATGAAGTTGGCGCGGTTATTCACGGCGCTGATTCCGTTGATGTTGACCTGCATCCAAATGTCGCGGGTTCCATTGGCGATGACGCGCGTGCGCTGGCCATTCGCTTCTTCCTGCACCACGACGCCTGGGGTGAGAGTGGACAACTGAAGAAAGTTACGGCCATTGAGCGGCAGGTTGACGACGCGTTCACGGGCCACTACTTCGCCAAGGGTCGCGTTTTCGGTTTGAAGAATAGGTGCGGCTCCGGTCACCTCGACGGTTTCCTGCACTTGCCCCACCTGGAGAGTGAAGTCGATGCGGGCCAACTGGGATATCTGAAGGGTAATTCCAGTGCGGCGTTCGGAGCGGAACCCGGGGGCCTTTACTTCCACGATGAAGTCGCCGGGGCGCAAGTAGCGGATCTCGTAGCTGCCGTCGTCGGCGGTTGTAATGGTCCTGGTGAACCCGGTCGCAGGCTGAGTCACCGTGACTGAAGCCACGGTGAGGACGGCTCCCGCAGGATCGACAATCGTTCCAAGAATACCTGTGTCGAGAGACTGGCCGTTTACCAGACCCGTGATCAACAGCGCGAGAGCAAGTGTTCGATTAAACAATGTTTTGATCTCCAATCAGTTCCTGATGCGCGGGCATCGCCATTAATATTGCTGAAAGAATAATATTGCCGAACTTCGGTCAAGTCAAGCGCAACAATTCACGGTATTCGGCAGGGAGCACACCATTCACGCGGGGAAACGGCGGAATTCAGGGAATACGGCGGAAGTCTCGGATAAGGGACTCTCGATCCTCTAAATCTAAAGGGATCTCTCGCCGGCTTATAGAAGTACTGGGGTCTCCCTTGGTCAGGGGCTTTGCTGTTGCGTTGGCGCGCCGGAGCTTCTGACGACAGACGGCAATGTCTTCTAAACCATGAGCCCAGGACCAGGTTCAGGGCGGCGCCTGTCTGACACCTACCGGCGTTCGGTGCCAGGACTCTGCGCCGGTGGAAGGATTGCGACTCAAGGCGTGATGCCTCCGGAATCCTCCCGTCGCGCGAGGGAAGCGTGGCAAAGTGGGAGCGGGCGCTCCCGAAACGCACCGGATCGAGGCTCTCGACCGGACCGCCCAAGCCGCGCATTTGTGGAATTCTGAGTAATCCCGCGTGACAGCAGGCGTTCGAACGCCCGGGGGGCTGCATGGTTCCCTGGAGTTCCCTCCGACACAAGTCTGGCCACGGCCCCGTTACGCTATCATGAGAGCTTCAACTCTATGATCACCGAGGCGGTCCCCGAGGGCCTTACGTTTGACGACGTTCTTCTGCAGCCTGCCCGGAGTAACGTCCTGCCGGCCGACGCCGATACGCGCACGCGCCTGACCCGCAAGATTCCGCTCAACATCCCGATCCTCAGCGCCGCGATGGACACCGTGACTGAGTCTCACCTCGCCATCGCGCTCGCTCAGCAGGGGGGGATCGGGATCATCCACCGCAACATGCCGATCGAACGCCAGGCCGAAGAAGTCGACCGGGTCAAGCGTAGTGAAAGCGGCATGATCGTCGACCCCGTCACCATCGCCCCCGATAAGAAGATTTCCGACGCGCTCGAAGTCATGAAACACTACCGGATTTCGGGTGTTCCCGTCACGCAAAACGGGAGACTCGTCGGAATCCTCACCAATCGCGACTTGCGCTTCGAGACCCGCCTGGATCTGCCCATTTCCGACGTGATGACCAAGGAAAATCTCATCACCGTCGCCGTCGGCACCACGCTCGAACAGGCCGAGGAAATTCTCCATCGCCATCGCGTCGAAAAACTCCTTGTAGTGGACGAGCACTACGTGCTCAAGGGACTGATCACCGTCAAGGACATTCAGAAAAAACTCAAATACCCCAACGCCGCGAAGGACGAGCAGGGGCGATTGCGGGTGGGTGCGGCTGTGGGCGCAACCGGGGATTTTCTCGAACGCGCCGCCGAGCTTGTCTCCCGCAAAGCCGACGTCCTCGCCATCGACACCGCGCACGCGCACAGCGAACGCGTGATGGACGCGGTGCGCGCCATCAAACGCAAATTTCCCGACGTCGAACTGATCACCGGTAAGGTCGCCACCTACGAAGGGGCGCGCGACCTCCTGTCGCTGGGCGTGGACGGCATCAAGGTGGGCATCGGACCCGGCTCTATCTGCACCACGCGCGTGGTCTCGGGAGCGGGTGTTCCACAGATCACCGCGATATCGGAATGCGCGAGGGCGACCCGCGGAACCGGCGTGGCCCTCATCTCCGACGGCGGCATTAAGTATTCGGGGGACGTGACCAAGGCCATCGCGGCCGGCGCCGACTGCGTGATGATCGGCAGCCTGCTCGCGGGAACCGACGAAAGCCCGGGCGAGACCATTCTTTATCAGGGGCGCACGTTCAAGAGCTATCGCGGCATGGGTTCGCTCGGCGCG
>SYKU01000039.1 GCA_005808865.1 Acidobacteriota bacterium | reverse complement strand
GATCCCACCTTCTATCCAACTGGCGTCAAACCCTCAAGGGCTCAACTCAGCCAACTCTCCATCACCCCAAAACGCGTGCTGCCAAAATGGAACTACACCATCTCGCCCAAGATGTGAAATTGTTCTTGGGCGGTTGCTAAGCCGCGAAAGTGAGACAATGCGCGCTGGACGGCCCCGGACAATGGGCGCGGTTGAAGAATCCGGTCGCGCACGGCCCGTCTAACCCGCGGACTGGAACGACCACATGGCCGCCTCCCTGTGGATGCTCGTCGCCGGCACATCCCGGACCGCCTCGCATCCGCTTCCGCCAGGCGCGAGGCAAGTTGTCGGGCGTCCGCGAGACGCCTGCCACCGCGCGTAGCGCGGGATTCACATGACAGGCAAGCCACCACCTCGACGTTGGCGGATAAACACCAACCATACCAAGGAACCGAAGCAACTACGTTACCCAAGGCGTGTTAATCTTTCCGTAGAGGTCAAGTTCATGAAGGCTTGCTGGTTCGCTGTTATGTTCCTGCTCCCCGCCGCGGGGCTTGTTGCGCAGCACGCTCCCCGGAGCACTTTCGGATCGGCTCATGGATTTGGCAACGTCGTATATCCTGGAACCGGTCGGGCGCCAGGTGTATCGCCGAGCCCGTTTTCTATCAGCGACCCAGGCTTTGCGGAACGGCTCGCGCGTACGGTTGGCGGCGGCAACCCCTACCCCGTGAACGTCAACCGGGGAGCCGGGCATGGCCCGCGCGCGGTGTATCCGTACCCTGTTTTCGTCGGCGGCTACGGCGGCTACGGCGGTTTCGGCGGATATTACGAACAACCCCCGCCAAACGTCACCGTGATTGCGCCCCCGCAGATGTACAATCCGGCGCCGGCCGCTCCCGTGATTATCAATCAATATTTTTCGAATGGCGCCGCCCCGCAGCAAAGTACCGGAAGCGAACTCGGACGCCTTCATGAGGCGCCACGCAACGCGGTTGTCGAATCCACAGCCAGCAGCGCTGCGCAACGCAGTTTTCTGGTCGCATTCAAAGATCACGCTGTCTACTCCGCTCTGGCTTATTGGGTGGAGGGCGACACGCTGCATTACGTTACGCCGAAGGGCGCGCACAATCAGGCGTCGCTCGAACTCATCGACCGCGAATTCACGGACAAGCTGAACCGGGAGCGAAACGTCGAATTCAGGCTTTCAGGACCGAAGTAGCGCGTGCTCTATTTCCTCCTTCTGGCTGTATTGGGAGCGCTCCCGGTCTGGGGGCAGACGTGCTCGTTTACCCTTAGACCCCTGGTCGTGAACGTGCCTGCGGTGGGCGCTAATACCGATGGGAGCACCCCGGGGACGGTCGTAGTGGACGCGAATTTGCAGTCTTGCACGCGTCCGGCTACGAGTACGGTCAGTTGGATAACCGTCACCTTCGGAAACACGGGCACGGGCGACGGAAGCGTCGGTTACACCGTGGCCCGGAACAGGACACCGTTAGCCAGAACGGGCACAATCACGATCGGCACTGCGGTCTTTACCGTGAATCAGGCGGCGGCGAGCTGTAACTACGCTCTGGATTCGACCAGTTTCAGCGCGGGGTTTGTGAAGGTCACCGGCACGGTCAGAATCACAACCACCTGTGTTTGGGAGGCCGTTTCAAACGTCCCCTGGATTACGATTCCAACTGGTTCTTCGGGTGTCGGCAACGGCACCGTTACATTCTCTATAGCCGATAACTCTTCTCCAACACTCCGCACGGGCACGTTCACCGTAGGGACTCAGACGTTTACCGTTACGCAGGAGGGAGTGCCGTGCAACTTCAGGTTAACTCCGGCAAGCGTAAGCCTCCCGACTCCGGGCGGCGCCGGCTCATTCAATGTAAGCGCGGTCGAAGGATGCGCATGGCAGGCGGTGCCTTCGGGTTTCGCCGGGATCGCGATAACAGGGACGTCAACGGGAAGCGGCCCCGGTACCGTGGCCTATACCGTTGCGGCAAATACGTTTGGGCTGCCACGGACCGGAAGCATCACTGTGGGCGGACAGGTATTCGCGATCAATCAGGCGGCGGCGGACTGCGCGTTTACGCTTGTCCCTGGAACCATCGCCGTACCGCCAGGCGGCGGTCAGGGATCTTTCACCGTGACCACAGCGTGTAGTTGGACGCCATCGAGCAACGTGCCTTGGTTGACCATTTCCTCGGGCAGCACCGTAGCTGGCAACGGTACGGTTACTTTTACCGCGGCCGCGAACACCACTTCTGAGTCCAGAGCCGGAGCGATTGCGGCCGGCACTTCTACCGTGCTCGTCACTCAGGCGGGCGTGAGTTGCAACTACGGCATCGCGCCAACGTCGGTGACGGCGACTTCGGTGGGCGCTGCCGGTTCGGTCGCCGTAACAGCCGCGGATGGCTGTCCGTGGACGGCCTCGTCGAACGCGGCATGGATCACCGTTTTGCCCACAACAGGATCCGGCGCGGGACAGGTGAGTTACACCATTTCCGCCAATCCCGGCGGCGGGCCACGCACCGGCACGTTGACCATCGCGGGACAGACGTTTACGGTGAACCAGGCCGGATCTGGAAGCGGCGTTCGCATTTCGTCCGCGGGCGTTGCGAATGCGGCGAGCTACGCGGCGACGGCGGTCGCGCCCGGGCAGATTATCACTATCTTCGGAAGCGGCATTGGTCCGCCCTCAATAGCGACGCTGCAACTTTCACCGGACGGCCTCTCAATCGCAAAGACGCTCGCGGGCACAAGGGTTCTGTTCGATGGAGTGCCGGCTCCCTTGATTTTTGTTCTCGATTCCCAGATCAGCGCCATTGTGCCGTATGCCGTGGCGGGCAGCGGTTCGACGCAGCTTCAGGTCGAATTCAACGGTGTGCGCTCGAACGTCGTGATTCTTGAGGTAGCGCCTGCCGCGCCCGGTCTGTTCACTCTGGACCTGTCGGGAAAGGGCGCGGCGGCGGTTCTCAACGCCTCTGATTTTACCGGCATCAGTGCATCAAATCCGGCGGCTCGCGGTTCCGTGATTCTGATTTACGGAACGGGCGAGGGGCAATCCAATCCTCCCGGAGTGGATGGAAAACTTACGGCGAGCGAGTTGCCGACGCCAGTGCAGCAGGTGACGGTCACGATCGGCGGGATCGACGCGAAGGTGCTTTACGCGGGCGGAGCGCCGGGGTTGGTCGCGGGGTTGCTTCAGATCAACGTCGAGGTTCCGGCGGGCGTCACGCCGGGAAGCGCCGTACCCCTGACTGTGCGGGTAGCTGGCTTCGAGAGTCAGCCCGGCGTTACACTAGCCGTGAAGTGAGCGCGGGCCCTCGCCCGAACCTACTGGAAGAGCAGCGGAGCGAACTCGCCCGAATACTGCCGCCATACCGTATACGTGTGCGCGCCTTCGGTGGCGCGGAACGTGTGCCGGATTTGATGCGCGCTCAGCGCTTCCGACAGCTTCTTTGACCGCTCGAAGACCGTGTCCTGCTTTCCGCACGCGATCCAAAACGTTTTCAGCTTTGCGTTCGTGCCCTTCGCGTCCCCGAGGACCTGCGCGTACCGGGTTTCGAAATCCGGGCCATGCGCGGAGCTGAAGATCCCGATGGCGCTAAACAAATCCAGATGTCCGAGGCCGATCGCGAGCGACTGTCCGCCTCCCATTGACAGCCCCGCGATCGCGCGATTCCGGCTGTCGGCGGCGACGCGGTACTTTGACTCAACGAAGGGGATCGTCTCCTCCAGCAGGTATTGTTCAAACAGTGGCGTATTCTTCGCCTGAAGCTCCCGGCCTGAGCCGAAGGGCACGGCATGGCCGAACGGCATTACAACAATCATGGGACCTGACCAATGCATCATATCGCCATGCCCGTGAGGGTTGAGGCGCGCCCAACCATTTGGATGACCCCATAAACATGGGGTAAAACTGGAATTTGGCGGAGTTCGCGCTTCGCCAACCCACCCCAATCGAGGTCACCCAAATGGTGAAGAACAGAAAACAGCATAGCG
>SYKU01000407.1 GCA_005808865.1 Acidobacteriota bacterium | reverse complement strand
CGATCGACGACTTTGTTGAAGTCTACAACGAAAAGGCAGCGCCGTTTGAATGGAAGAAGGCAGTCGTGTTCCCTTCCGGCCCCAAAGCCAAGTACTCTGACTTATGCAACTAGGTACTAGCAGCTTGGGCGCTGGCGCGACAAGCCGTCCGCGGAAACGGAGGGTTTCATCGCGGCGTACAGGCTCTCGCAGGAGCGGGCAACGCGGCACGGGCGCGAGATCTTCTTCTCCGCGGCGCGCGTGGGGACGCTCGGCAACCACGTCTGCGGCATCACGCAGGATACCTTCGCGCTCTCGCCCGACGGCAACGTATCGTCCTGTTACGTCTTCTCCGAAGATAACCAATGGTCGAAGGTTTTCTTCTATGGGCGGCCGGGCGAGAACGGCCAGGAGTACCGCTTCAACCTGCCGGTGCTCAACCACCTGCGCGGGCAGGCGGTCCAGCATCGGGACTTCTGCCGCGGTTGCTTCACCAAGTGGACCTGCTCCGGCGATTGCTATCACAGGGCGATCAGCATAACCGGCGACCTGGAGTTTCAAGGTTCGGACCGCTGCCACATCACGCGCGAGTTGACGAAGGACCAGGTGCTTGGCCGCATCGCGTCGGCGGGCGAACTGTTTTGGCATGAGGCGCCGGCGGGGCCCGGGGAGCGTGCAAGAGGCAAGGAGATCTTCGTATTACCACGAGCAGGCCGGAGTTTCATCTCGCGGCTGTATATGATATGCGGACGGCACGCAGCGGGAACCCCAGGTGGTCCCGGTGACCGCCAAGCCGTGGGTGACGGCGATGGGCCGTCGGGGCGCGCTTGGGACGGGCCTAGGCCTCGCGGGCGTGCTCGGCGCGTTGCAGGATTCCGCGGCGGCTCAAACGCCGCCGCCGTCAGGCTGCGCCGCGCCTCAGGGCGAAGTGAAGGCTTACCGGCAAGGTGTGAGCGCCTTCGCGATGACGCCGGACGGGAAGATCGTCGCCACGGCGAGTTTTGACAAGACCGTCAAGCTCCTGACGACCCTCGACGGCAACTCCGGCAATGCAACTCATCCGGTCGGGAAGAAAGCGGCGAACAAGTTTGGGTTGTACGACATGCTTGGCAACGTTTGGGAATGGACCGCGGACTACTATGAAGGTTACCCGCGAAAGGCATCGCGGTGAACTCGATCTCTCCCACGATCTTCGATTTGCCGGGGCCGTCCATGGCCGAAATCCACGACGGCTCATGACGGCGGAGGATTGCAGCAGATGCGCGGCCACTTCGCCTGCATTGTAACCCGCGTAGCCCGGCGGCGTGTACCTGCCGAGTTCCAGCATGAAGCGCAGCGCTTCGATACCTTCGGGGCTCGCCACGGAGCGCGTACGCCGCTGAGCGCGAACATCTCCGCGCCGAACGCCCAGAACAGCGCCATGAAATCGGTGACAGCGGCGTTGCCCGGAGCGGCGCGCATCACGTATCCGAACATGCGCTCAGTGGCGCCGATCTTCCGCGCCGCGTCGAGAACGTCCTGCCACGTTCGAGGGCGCCGGGAGCGAGTGCTTCCTGAGCGGGTCGCCGCGATAGAAATACAGCTGCGAATTTCCGACGTACGGCAGGGGGTAACAGGGGCCGGAGCGGTAAGGTTCGCGGCTGTCTTTCTTTGTGGAGCGGGTACTTTTTGCTGCCGTGCCGTGTAAAAGCGGGGCCTGGGCCTCTGGCGAGGCCCTTGACGGGTCAGGAGGTCCGTCCTACTTGCGTTTGCGCAGGCCCGCCAAACCGTAGCTTTCTTCCACCAAGCCCCGGACCTCAGCCCAGTTCACCTTCCCGCCAACGCGCAACGAGACCCAGCCTTTTCCGCCGATGTAGGGCGTCAGGTAGAATCGGGGATCCTTCAGGAACAGTGCCTGATGCTCTTTTTCCACCTTGAACGCAAGAGACAACTCGCCTTTGTATGTTTCGAGAACGGCGAAAGTGTTCCTGCCCCGGCGAAACGTTGGATGGCCGAAGGTTGTTGTTTCGAGGGCTTGCGGCAGAGTGCGGCAAATCTTGCGAAGCGCCTCCAGTACACAGGTTTCGGCTGCCACGAGTTCCCCCTACCCCCTAGCCATAAAGAAGACGGGCCGAGCGCCTGTCCTACATCACTTCGAGCAAGACCCATCCGGGAAGCGTAGCCGGTTTGTCCGCCAGGAACACGATCCGGCGCGTCTTTGGAAACGGCATTCCCGTACTCAACGGACGGCTGTAGAACGGGAAGCTCTTGAGCACGGCTCGCAAATCTTCGTTGCGAGCGTCTGGCCAAGCCGATTTCGACATCAGGCCGCCGCCCCAGCCAAGTGAAAGAAGGCACGCGCTCCCGGAAGCCTGAGCCGCCGGCCTTCGCGCCGCCAACTCGGCCACGCTCGCGGCCAGGACGTCCAGACCGGTCCACGACGCATAAAGCCTGTGGATCTCCAGCAGCCGCGCGGAATGTTCGTTCGCGGCCGTGAAGATCGCGGCCCGGTCAGCTCTTTCAGGCCAGCGCAGAGCCTTTCGCACGTCAAGACCCTTGAAGAACCCAGGCTCCCTCCAAGTTCCCTCGAACACCGTTCCAGGAGGCGCCATTTCGGCAAACGAGGTTTGCTTCCAACCGAGCGAATAGGCGTCCGAACCCTTTGCCTGTAAGGTTGAAACGCGCAGTTGGTAAACTTTGAAGGAATCCTTCGCCACGGGAGCCGAGTCGCCCACGCCGATGGCTAGCATGCGGTCCGCCCCGGCTTTTCCCAGCGCGTGTTCCTCGACTTCGTCCCCTGCGCGTCTGGGCGGCTTCGGGCCTTGCAGGCGTTGCATTACGCCTGGAAGCATCCCCGGCCTTGTGTTCGCAGACATCATGCCCGTCCGCAGAGCGCCTTTGACTGCGGTCGCGGGTAGGTACGGACCGGACGCGCCCGACGCAAACGTGGGGATGAACAGTGCGTCACCCGCGACCTTAGTCCAGTTCGCGGCGGCCGAAGAGTGCTCGAAGGGGATGCGCCTGTCCGCGAAATTCTGCGCAAAGCCGCCCCACGACGCGAAATCCAGTTTGTCCGCCTTCTTCAATTGTGAGAGATACCCATCGAGCCGCGGACCCTTGGCAAGCAGACGGAAAATACGCCGTTGATCAAGCACGTTCACCTGATCCTTCCAAACCATGTAGTCGATAGGCGAAAGCCTGTTTCCGTCGCCCACGAGTACGGGAGTGAGACACGTAACGCGGTATCTCATGACCTCACCTGCCCCGGCACGCGAATGGAGAGCGCACAGCCGAAGCGGTAGACGGGATGCGGGAATCCGCCGGGGGCCACATCAACGGCCGCTCCCTGCAGCCGTTCGCGAGCAACCAGAACCGATCCTTCCTCCACCATATTCAGCAACCTCTTCTCGTCGCCCGAGCGTACCCGGCTTTCCACGCGTCCCGCGCGTGTCACGACGGTGTAGCTGCCCCTACCCCAGTCCACCTCATCGGCCGCGCCCGGAGTGAACAGCGACAAGAGCCAATGAACTGTCTCGGCGCGCGAAACGTCCCCTTGCGTCGGGAAATCCTGCTCCGACTCCTGCGGCAGGTTCTCTTCGGAGGCACTGCCTGGTTGAGGTTCAACCATCGCGTCCTCGGGCGGCGCCGGGGACGCCTCCGACGATCGCAGAATCAGGCCGGGCAGAAATCCATCGCGGAACTCAGGACTCTCGGACCTTCCCCATCCCCTGGAACGCCCGCCCCCAAAACCGGAATCCGCCCACAGACGGATGGCTCCCTTGACGGGTCCGGACCACGCATCCGCGGCATCAGGGCCGGCGAATGCAACGGCACCCCACAGACCGGCGTTGGCGGAAAACTCCACACACGCGGCGGAATGCCCGGCGACGCCAGCGCCTAAACGGTCCACCGCGGCGCTTGAACGAACGTCCAGTCGAAACGGGTTGGAGGGGCTGCCGGCGGGAAGCAGGCAGCCTCCAGGTCCATCCACCGCCCATCGGTTGTCGTCGGGGGTCTTTCCGGCCAGCAAATCCGCCACCAACGCCAGCGGGATGTACCGAGCGCCCTTCCATCGCATCTTCGGCGAAGGCACGGCAGGCCAGATGTGCTTAGGCGGCGAAACCAGCTTCGTCCTCCCGATCCAAGGAAAGCACGAACTAAACCGGACCGCGGACCCATCGCTCGCCCGCGCAGTCGCATCGAGCCAGGCATCGAGAAGGCCAAACTCGAGCATGGCGCCCGTGACCGCGGAGTAAAGCGCGTCACTGTGGTAGACGAGGTCCGCTTTGCGGCGATCGCCGTCATCCGGCCCAATGCGCCACGGACCGGTTGGCCGCAGCTTGAAGACAAATCCCGGGGTCATTGCTTGAGCCTGGTGGGGCTGGCCATCGCCCCTTCTATTCCGCCGTCGGCGCGGAAGAAAGCAGGCAACGAGAACCGATCGCCTACCTCACCAGCCGCCAGTGGAAACAGTTGTTTTATCACGGGTTACTCGCGAACGAAGGAATCGCCGGCGTCGTTGATTTCCGCTTGCAATGCGGCGAGGTCCGCTCCGGAGGCCAGTTCCTTCTCGGATCCGCCCATGGAATAGTAGGCACGGTTTCGCCACGCCAACTTCAGCGAAGCGAACCGGACGCGCCCGTTACCCCGGGAACCCCCTCCGCCAAGCGCGTCGTCCTCAAGCAACCGCAATCCCTCCACCAGGCGCGCCAGCAACACCGAGTCCTCTTCGCACAGCATGTCGAGCACGAACCGCACCTTGAAACGCGCGCCGGCCGGAACGCGCTCCAGCGTGCGGGGACTCGCCTGAGAAGTGATGCGGTCGATCGCGTTCTCGCTCTTCACCTCGGTCAGTTCGTCATCGAGGTTCTCGCGCATCTGCGGCGTGATGCTCTCCGGATCAAGCGGAGCGTCGTAAACCGCGAGGCGGGCCGGCGTCGCATGATTGGTATCGAGAGGCTCGCCTTGGACGCGGTCCATCCGTCCCGGCGCACGCCCGAAGAGCAGGCAGATTTCGTCGTCCGGGCGATCGCTCTGATGGATGCGGACCTCCTGTCCCTTTCGCTTCGAAAGATAAACCAACTCCGAGGGGACAGCCAGGCCGGAAGCCTGTTCGAGCAGCGATCGCAGCCTCCCGCGCAAGGAACTGCCGGGGATGTAGGGACGCCCGAAGGCGTCCTTCACAACCGGATTGTCGGATCCGCCGATCTCAAGCGTGCCCTTTCCGGCACCAACGTGGAGTCCGGTTTCGCAATGCAGTTCCCCCTGCAGAATCAGCTTTCCGGTCAATTTCAGTTCGGTTTTCAGCGTGTGAGCGCTCATGGTTCCTCTTTGGTCGCGTCCCGGATTACTCGTTGTAGGCGACGATGGCCTCGAACAAGTCTTTGAAACGGTCGTATCCGCGTTGGTCGTTCTTGCGCGTCACCTGCAACAGCAGGCGCTCGATCTGGTCGAGACTACGAAGCGAATGTCTGGCGATGGTGTAGGCCAGGCGCGCGCGCAGCATAACGAACTCATGCTGGCGTTCGTTCTCGGGCGCACGACAGGCGCGCCTTACGGCGTTATAGAGACGGCGGAGTTGGCTCTTCGTGCCCGAGTCCATGTCTCGCATGCGAATGACAACTGCGTGGGCCTGATTGTCCAGATATAAACTGTCGGCGATCAGCTTTTCGAGGTCGATTTCCATCCCGCCGTCAGGCCGGCCCCGGTCGTGACCCCTGTCGCCACCACGATCGGCTCCGCGGTCGCCGCCACGGCGGTCGTCCCGGCGTGGGCCATCACCGCCAGGTCCGCGACCCTCGCGAGGCGGGCGATTCTCCCGGGCTTTCGTCTCTTGCTCTTGTGCCATAAAAATTTCGAACCCTTTCGTCAGACCAAACCGGTCAAATCCCGCTTGCCAGCCACGCCCAATCGAGCGCCACCAGACCGGCCGGCCTCAAATTCACTTCGGTCTTGTGCCGGCCGATGATCTCGTTAACCAGTCGTACGCGCATTTTCTGGACCTCGCGGTCGCGGGATCCGCTCAAGATGCCGCTGATGCGGCGCTGAAAGCGCCAGATCTTTTGCGATCCCGGCTTGCCATAGAGTCCTCGCAACTCGAACAGGAACTGTCGGGACGAGCGGAACTGCGCGGCCATCCGCAATAACGTGTCTTTCAGATCCGCCGCGTCCGAAACGCGTTTCCATTCAAGCGTACGTCCCATCAGGCAGCAACAGTCGCGACTGGACGTCTTAGCCCGCTCCATGTCCTCTCCGGCGACACGGTAAACGCTCGATAGCGAAGCAGCGGAATCGGGAGCCAGCGCTAAGGCCATCGTAATGGTCTTGCCCTCCGCTCCCGGAAACTCCTTAAGGTTTTCCTCGGTAAAACGACTGAAGAGCCGCTGCATCTCGCGGGCCAGGGCAACCAGTGCGTCCCACGCGCCGAACACGGCGAAATCGTCGCCGCCCGAATATAATATTGTGACCTTGCGCCAAAAATCGGGCAGTGAGCAGAGCACTTCCAACTCATTTTCGAGAAACTGTTTGTAGAGCACGGAGATCTGCACGTGCTCTTCAATAGATGCCACCCGCCGCAGGCGGATTCCGAAGCTATCCACGTCGCCGCGCAAGACGCCCCACACGTGCGCGCCCTGGGCACGGGCGGCGAGTGCAGCGAGGTTGGCCGGACCGCTGCCCTCATCGCTCGGAGCGGCGTGGCGTGCCAACGTGATCCCTTCGAGCGACAGGTTGGGCGTCAGCTTCCAGGTGTGCTTTCCTTCGCCGATGAGGATTGTCGCGGGCGACTCAGGAGACCATCCCACGGACGACGCCTGCCGAATGTTCGCGTCAAGATGCGGCGTAAACGCTGGTCCCGGCTTGGGGGCCGCTGCTTCGAAGGCATCGAACGCGCCCTGTGCGCAGGCCGCGAGAGGCGTGTCCCTGTTGCGGCGCAACTCGTCGTTCAGCCGTTTGCGGACAACGGTCCAATCCCCAAGATTTTCGGTTGCGCTCCAGATCAGGCGCAAGCTCGAACCCAAGGTAGCAATCTCTGCGGCAGCGCGTTCAAGAACGGCCTCAGCGGCAGCCCGCGAAGTGCCCGGCAAAACAAGGAGGAATTGTCCGCCTCCGCTCGATCCCAACATGATCCTCGGCAACCCGAGTTCCGCCAGCAACCCTCGCGGAAGGACTTCGCAGAGCAGCGTCGCCCACATGGACCTGCCTGGAAGGAGTTCTTCGCAGTCCGTGTCCGGAGAACCGGACGGACTCAGCAGGAACTCTTCAATGCCTAATAGTTGACCTTGAAGTAATAATTGTTCGGACATCCACCAAAGGCTCGCAAACGGCCTAGTCTACCACAGCAGGGCTGAAGAGCGCGGAGTGAGTAGTTGCGGCCCTAGCGGGAGGATGACAGCACTAAAGTACGCTTGCCTGTGCGTGCAGCGCATTACCTTGTTAATCAAGTGTAGTGTCTGCGAAACAATCTGTATAGAGAGGCGTGTTTGAGTGTTTCGTGTTGGCACGCGACGCGCGCTGGTCATATCGCCCCCCGCGCCGGGCAGACGGCGAACTGCGGTGTGCCGCGCACCCAAACGGCACATTTTGAAGCCAACTTGGCCCAGTCGCATGCCAAGTCAAGTCCGTGACGCCTGGG
>SYKU01000406.1 GCA_005808865.1 Acidobacteriota bacterium | reverse complement strand
CCATCGATATCAACAAGAGCGGCACTCGCAAAGAAGAGTTGCTAATGCCGCGCGAAGAATTGAATCGGGTCTGGATCCTGCGCAAGGTGCTGGCTCCCCTTTCACCGGTGGAAACTATGGAGTTGCTGCTCGACAAGCTGGGCAAAACCAAGAGCAACCAGGAGTTCCTCGGCTCGATGAGCGGGTAGCTGCGGCGCGCCCGTACTCCTCGCGGACGCCTCCGCTTCCCTTACAATAGGTTTCGATGTACTTGCGCAAGCTTCGCGCCGTTTTCATAACGGCCCCGCTGATCGTTCTGGCTACGGCAGTAATGGGCTCGCTCTCGCTCCTTGTGTCCCTATTCGATTCGAGCGGGCACGGGCAGCACAGAATCGCCCGGACCTGGTCGAGAATCCTGCTTGCCATTGCACGAGTGACGGTGCGCGCCGAGGGTCTTGAAAAAATCGCGCCCGAAGGTAGTTACGTCTTCATTGCGAATCATCGCAGTTACATGGACATTCCGGTCGTGCTCAGCACCATCTCGGCGCAATTCCGATTCATGGCGAACAAAAACCTGTTCTCCATTCCCTTCATCGGATATCACTTGCACCGGGCCGGACATCTGCCAGTCGATAACGCCAATCCACGCGAATCGCTGCGCAGCATGACGGAAGCGGCGCGCGTCATCCAGAAGGGCGACATCTCGATTCTGATTTTTCCCGAGGGCGGGCGCACGCATGGCGAACTGCGATCGTTCAAGGACGGCGCGGCCTACATAGCCATCAAGGCAGGAGTGCCAGTGGTGCCCGTGGCGCTGATCGGGATGCGGAACATACTTCCGATGGGATCGGGGATCGTAAACGGCGGGGAGGTGGTGCTTCGCGTTGGCGAACCGGTGCCGACGATCGATCTCAGCTTGCAGGACCGCACGAGGCTGAGCGGAGAGCTACGGGACGCGATTGCCCGCCTGCTCGACAAGACACCCGAACGGGCTGAAGTTACCGTGCAGTAATCCGTTCCCGAGCGGCCTGCAAGGGCGCATCTTCGAGGCGCCTGGTCTCCTGCCAGGTGAAGTACATCCGGTGAATCACGGTGATGTTCGATAGCACGGCGATTACCCACAACACCGGCGCCATGCGGTTGAACAGAGTTCCGATCATCAGCAGCACCATGCGTTCGGGCCGTTCGAGAAAGCCTACCTTGCACTTGGGAATGGTATTTTCCGCGCGGGACCGCGTGTAGCTCACCATCACGGAACCGGTCATCACGACGGCAGTCAGAACCACGTAGAAATTGCGGTTGATCGAGGCGTAGTAGACAAGCAGGCCCATCAGGAGAATCAGGTCGGAATAGCGGTCGATCACAGAATCGAAGAAGCCGCCGAACCGCGTGACGCGGCCTGTGGAGCGCGCGACCGGGCCATCCGTCAGGTCGAAGATCGCCGCCCCCAGCATCACCAATCCGGCGGCCAGGAACTTTCCCCGGCTGAGGAGCACGGCAGACACGCCGTTAATCACCAATCCGATGAACGTCAGAACGTTCGGGTGAATTCGCGAGATCGCAAGTCCGCGCACGATTATTTGCAGCAGCCAATTGCACGCACCGCCGATAGCGCCCGTGTACGTCATAACTCCGCCAAGCTTCGATTTTACGACATTCGGGCGGTGGCGCAGGGCGCTGCACCGCGCCGTCCTGTCCTTGCGCGCTTTGCCGGTCCTGTGGTACACGTATGGGCACAGTGGCTGGAGATCGCAAACGTTCCGGCCACAGGGAGTTCACGTGCGCAAGATCACTTTCTTCGCGGCATTTCTCGCCTTCGCCGGCCTCGGCGCCGCCCAGGTCAACAAGAGCAACTTAACCGGAATCGTCCGCGACGCAACGGGTGCGGCCGTAGCCGAAGTCACTATCAAGCTAACCAGTAATGAGACAGGCGCGGTACGCACCGAGTCGAGCGACGCCTCCGGTTTCTACCGGTTCACCCTGGTTGATCGCGGCACGTACCGGCTGGAAGCGGAGCGGGCCGGCTTCAGGCGATTCCGCCGTGACGCCGTCGAGTTGCAGACTGGAGAAACAACCACCATCGATGTGGCGCTGGCGCTCGGCGAAGTCACCGAGAGCGTAACGGTCTCCGCCGAATCCGCCGTGCTCCGCACGGAGACAGGCGCGCTTGGCACCACGGTCAGCACGAAGGTGCTCAATGAACTGCCGCTCATCGGCCGGAACCCCTACGTCTTCCTCACGCTTTCGCCGGGGATTCAGTACACCGGCGACCCCGGCGCCCTGAACCCTTGGGACGTGGTGGGTCCGTCGGGTTTCGCGGCCTCGGGCGCGGAGGCGAAAACGGAGTTTCTCCTGGACGGCATTCCGAATATGGGTATCGGCAACGTGTCGCTTTCCCCTTCGCCCGACGCCGTGTCGGAGATGCGCGTTCAGACCAGCGCCTACGATTCGGAGTTTGGTCACTCCGGCGCCGCGTTCGTCAACGTCTCCACGCGCTCCGGCACCAACATCTATCACGGCACGGCTTACTGGTATCTTCGCAACGATAACCTGAACGCAAACAGCTTCTTTAACAACCGCATCGGGGCGAAGCAGAACGAATTCAAGCAGAATACCTACGGCGGTTCGTTCGGCGGGCCCTTCCGCATCCCTAAACTTTACAACGGCCGCGACAAGACGCACTACTTCTTCAACTTCGAAGGCACGCAGATCCGCGGCACGGCGTTCGCGCGCGCGATCGTTCCCACGCCGCTTGAGAGGAGCGGGAATTTCGCGCAGACACTCGACCGCACCGGGCGTCCCTTCGCGATTTTCGATCCGGCGACCACGCGGGCGGAGGGGAACGCCTTTGTCCGATCGCCGTTTCCCGGTAATTTGATTCCCACACAGCGGTTCGACCCGGTTTCGGTGAACGCGTTGAAGTACTATCCAATACCGAATCTCACGCCGAGTTCCGGCAATCTCCAGAATTTCCAGAACCCGCAGATCAGCGGCCGCAAGTGGGCGAGCCTCGCCTCCCGCGTCGATCACCAGATCAACACCAACCACAGCCTGTTTTTCCGCTATGGCTGGAATCACCGGACCGATCCTTCGAGCGCGTTTTATGGTGAGAGCTGTTGCCGGCCGGCCGGAAATCCAACCAACGGACAAGACGAATTCGCTCGCGGCAACATCGGCGGCGGCGCCGGTTACACCTGGGTCGTGAGCCCGAGGATGGTATTCGACGCGCGGATGGGTTATACGCGCTATTTCGACGCGAACATCATGTACGGAGAAGGCTTCGACATTTCGAGTCTCGGTTTTCCAGACAGTTTCGCAAAGAGCGTCGCCTTCGCCACATTCCCGCGGTTCGCCATGATCGACGGCGACCTCGACAACCTGGGCGCCGGCCGCGTCACATCGCGAACCTTCAACAACGTCTATAATCCACAGTTCAATTTCCACTTCACGCTCAACAGACACGCGTTGAAATGGGGCTACCGCTATATGGTTTCCCAGCAGAACTCATTCGGGCCGAACCGCGCAGCCGGTATTTTCAACTTTGGCAGGGCCTTCACTCAGGGACCGGACCCCACCCGGGTCTCGGCCACGGCCGGCCACAATTTCGCCTCGTTCCTGTTAGGTTCGCCGAACAGCGGTTCGGCCGACATCAACGCCGCGCCCGCGCTCGAGGCCACGTATCACGCGGTCTATTTCCAGGACGATTGGAAGGCGACTGCGCGCCTCACCTTTAACATGGGCCTCCGGTTTGAGCATGAAAACGGAGCGACGGATCGCTTCAATCGCGGCAACGCCGGACTCGACTTTGCCGTCGCGAGTCCGGTCGAGGCCCGTGCCAGAACGAATTATGCCGCGGCCCCGATTCCCGAATTGGCCGCGCTGAATGCCAAAGGCGGGCTCCGTTTCCTTGCGACCGATCAGACGCCCCGCGGACACTTGAACATGCCGAAGGCGCTTTGGGCTCCCCGTTTCGGCTACGCGTACAAGCTGAACAATTGGGCGGTCCTCCGCGGCGGCTATGGAGTGTTTTTCGTTCCCAACATCATTTCCAATTACCGCCTGGATGGATTTTCGCTCACGACGCAGATGGTGACGTCACTCGACAACAACTTGAATCCATTCAACACGCTTCGAAATCCTTTCCCGAGCGGCTTGTCGCAGCCGCCAGGGGCCGCGGGAGGCCTGCTGACGGGCGTAGGGCGGTCGATCACCGCCGGCGGTGCATCTCCGGGCAACTTCCTGCCCGACTATCGTCACGGATTAGGCCAGCAGTTTTCGCAGGGCTTCCAACTCGTGCTGCCCGGGAATTTCTCCGTGCAGGCAAGTTACGTGGGCAACCTCTCGCAACGGCTGACCGTGACCAGAAACATCAATCAATATCCTGACCGGTTTCTGCCGCTAACCACGCGGCTGAATGCGCGCTTCGCGAATCCTTTCTTCGGTGTGATCACGGATCCGACGAGCGCGCTCAGCCAGTCCACAGCCACGGTATCACAGCTCTTGAGGCCCTTCCCGCAGTTCACGGGCGTCACGCAATCGAGCCTTCCCTACGGGCGCTCCGGTTACCATTCACTTCAGATCGAAGTCAGCAAGCGATTTTCGGGCGGGCTTTATTTCGGCGCCGCCTACACGAACGCAAAACTGATGGAAGCGACATCGTATCTTAACCCGAACGACGCAAGGTTGGAGAAGGTGATCTCGGATTCCGACCGCCCCCAGCGCCTGGTCGTCCACGGACTGTACGAATTACCCTTCGGCCCCGGCCGCAGATTCGCGACTTCGACGAACCCCGTGGTCAAGAGGCTGGTTGCGAACTGGCAGTTCAACTGGGTGACCACTTTCAACTCGGGCGCACCGCTCGCATTTGGAAGCGCCGAGCGCGTGTCGCGTACAGGCAACAACCCGCATCTTGTCGATAGCTACTTCGACGCGGCTCAGTTCGTTCCGCAGCAGCCATTCACGCTACGTGCATTCTCCTCCCGCACGGCCGACATCCGCGCCCCCGGAATCAATAAGTGGGATATCACGGTGCAGAAGAGCGTCATGGTGAAGGAAGGCGTCCACTTCAAGGTGCAGGCCGAGTTCTACAATGCATTCAACCGGACTCACTTCGGCACGCCAAACACAATGGTTACGAGCACGAGCTTCGGTAGGATCACTGGAACGTTCCTCGGCCCGCGAGAGATCCAACTCTCGGGCCGCTTCACGTTCTGACGTACACGCGGCCGCGTTTGGGTAGTTTCTCCAGTCAGAAATCCCATCGAGGTGATTGCGGAGCCTCGCGGAAGCTTCTTTAAACCTGAAATCCGAAGTTGCAATCATTTCAAAGACTATCCGACGTATTTTGAATGGTTTACGCTGTGGAAAGCCAACTTCGGCGAAGTTGGCTTTCCAGCCTGCAAGACGCTGAAAAGAATGGGTGTAAGTGTTAAACTTCGGATTTCAGGTTAAACAACCGTTTCCGGACTCTCGTAGATTTTGCCTTTCAGCGCCGTCTTCCTGGCGTGTCCGGGTCCCGATTCGACCGTACCCGGATCCGGCGCAAACCAACGATCCGCCGGTCGCCGCCCTTGGCTCGCGTGGCTGCATTCCTCCAGATGACCGGTTTCGTCCAGATGACCGGAAAGAGGCACGGCTCGCCGAATGGGGAAGGAGTAATCGCATTGCCTCGCCGTGGCCCGACACCTGCCAAGGATTATCGGCGCCGGCGGTTGACGTGTCGGCGGGATTTCAGGACTGGCGTCGCGGTTGCCTTCGGGGATGCATTCCTCTGAAGCTTCTGGACGATCTCTTCAAACTGTCTTCCGTCCCGCTTGGTGGCGTTCAGGTAGGCCGCGTGATGTTCGAGCGCAATCACAATCGGCGGTAGAAAACGGTCGGGGATAGTCACGGTCACAGCGTACCTCTGGCCGAGGCGAGAAAGCCGATGGCGATTCGTAAGGCCCCCTATTGGAGGTGTGAATCGCATTGCCTCGCCCTTGGCCGATTCATCGGATCTGCCCCATTCGATGGACGATCCTGGCAACGCCGGGCCCTTTTTAGTAGCCGACACAATCAGACGGAGCACGTACCCGTGTACGCCCGGCGGACTCATCGGATCCGCTCCGCCGGCGTCGGGAGCGAAATAGAGCGTTGGGGAACGAAACGGAGCATTGACATTCCTTTCAAACTTGGTAGCATTCCCTAAAGTGCAATTGATGCCCCGCTTCATAGATCACCGTAAAGTTGGGTCTGAGCCAATTTCGCTGCCTCGTCCTGCTCACTTCGCCTCCAGCTTCGCCGTCCTGCTCGCTCACGTAACCCTGTCGTTCGGCTGGTTCTTGGCGTTTCCTTCCCTGCTGCCCGGCCAAGTGCTCGACCTTTCACCGGAACAGGTTCGCGCCTTCGAACTGAGAGTCATGGAGAAAATTGCGGATCTGGCCCTGATTCCGCCGCAGCTGAACACCACTCCCTTGCCGCGCTACGACTACGATCAACTGGACTACGGGATGACCATCGGCATCGCACGTACGCCAGGCGGACGGCTGTGGGCCGCTTGGGTGGGCGGCGAGGACGGCCCAAAGGCCTTCTTCGTCTTGGCCTCCAGTGACGACGATGGCGCCACCTGGTCAAAGCCTCGCCTTGTCATCGATGCGCACTCGAAGAACCTGCCCATGTATCGCGGCATCCTTGTGGGCAACCTCTGGACCGATCCGCTGGGGCGGCTCTGGATTTTCTTCAGTCAGTCGATGATGCAATTCGATGGCCGTGCCGGATCTTGGGCCGCCGTTTGTTCGAATCCGGACGATGCTCAGCCAGTATGGTCGGCGCCCAGGCGCATTTGGCATGGCTTCAGCCTGAACAAGCCCACGGTTCTCTCCACCGGTGAGTGGCT
>SYKU01000405.1 GCA_005808865.1 Acidobacteriota bacterium | reverse complement strand
CTTTCGGAGCGTAGATCTTGTGACCGCTGACAGTATACAGGTCCGCGCCGAGCGTACCCGCATCCACCGGAATCTTTCCGGCCGCCTGCACACCGTCCACGTGCACCAACGCGCCGCCGTCATGAGCGATTCTTGCAATCTCCGCGACCGGCTGCACCGTACCCGTCTCGTTGTTCGCGTGCATCACGGACACGAGCGCGGTATGCGGTTTCAGCGCGCGGCGGATGTCGGCGGCATCCACGACACCCGATCCGCCCACAGGCACATGAGTGACATCCACTCCCTCGCGCTCCAACTGCGCGAACGCGCCGAGCACGGCGGGGTGCTCAATTTCCGTAGTGACTGCGTGTTTCCGTTCTCCCCGAACGTTGCGTACCATACCCAGGATCGCGAGATTGTCGGACTCCGTGCCGCCGCTCGTGAAGACGATTTCGTTCGGCTGCGCGCCAAGCAGTTCCGCCAACTGCCGCCGCGCGGATTCGAGCCGCTGTTTCGCAGCCTGCCCAAAATGATGGATACTGGACGGATTGCCGTACACTTCGGCGAGACAAGGCACGAGCGTCTCCATCACTTCCGGCGAAACGGGCGTGGTCGCGTTGTGGTCGAAGTAATAATGCGGCACTATCTACAGTGTAACAACGCCTTTGACACAACATGCCCCGATCCGTAATCACCCTTACCACTGATTTTGGCCTGTCCGACCACTTCGCCGGCACGATGAAAGGCGTGATTCTGCGCCTCTGTCCGGCCGCTGAAATCGTCGACATCAGCCATGAGGTGTCATCGTTCGACGTCACGGAGGCGAGTTTTGTCGTCGCGCAGACGTACCAATATTTTCCCAAGAAGACCGTGCACGTCGTGGTCGTCGACCCGGGCGTCGGCACTTCGCGACGGCCGATTCTGGCGGAAGCAGGGGGACAGTATTTCATCGCGCCGGACAACGGCGTGCTCTCGATGGTTTATTCCCGGGAGCCAAAACTGAAAGTGCGTCACGTCACCGCCGGGAAATATTTTCTGAAGCCCGTAAGCCGGACATTTCACGGCCGCGATATTTTCGCTCCCGTGGCGGCACACCTTGCGAAAGGGGTAACGCCCACGAACTTCGGCAAGCTTGTCGACGACTATCTGCGCAAGCAGTTCGAGGAGCCCGTGCGTAGCGCCCGCCGGGGATGGACAGGCAGCATCCTGAAGATCGACCGCTTCGGTAACCTGATTACGAACTATCACATCTCAGAGTTCGGCGCGGTTGAAAAGGGGCCGTTCGAACTCAGCGTGGGGCTGCAATACGTCACGCAGCTTGGACGCAACTACGCGGAATTCGCGATTGGTGAAGTATTCGTGATCGTCGGCAGTTCAGGCTATCTCGAAGTTTCGGCCAATCAGGCTTCGGCTGCGAAGATTCTGGGCTGCGCGGCGGGCGCGCCGCTGGAACTTCGGCTACTGTAGCGTCAGGCTGCCGTCAGCAACACCGGCTGTCCCTTCGTGATGACCACGGTATGCTCGTAATGCGCCGCCAGACTGCCATCCGGCGTGCGAATCGTCCAACCGTCCTTCGGCAGCCGGTTGCTTCCGGATCCGGCCGCAATAGTCGGTTCTATCGTGATCACCAGACCCGCCGTCAGCCGTTCCCGAGCCGCCGGGTCGGCAAAATTCGGAACGTTCGGCTCCTCGTGGATCGTCCGTCCGGCGCCGTACCCGCACAAGTTTCGCAGCACTGAAAATCCGCCGCGGCGCACTTCCCGTTTGACGGCCCTGCCGATTTCGCACACGCGATTTCCAGCGCGCGCGGATTCCAGGCCCTGCCGGCAAGCCCGCTCCGCGCATCGCGCAAAGGTCACGCCCCTTTTCCGAATGCGGAGCGACACTGACCGTCACCGCCGCGTCGGCATGAAAACCGTCCTTCTCCGCGACGAGATCGAGATTCACCAGATCGCCGGGCTGAACGGCGCGATCGCCGGGAATGCCGTGAATCGCTTCGTCGTTAACGCTGATGCATTAAGCGCCTGGAAAGCCGTGCACCAGCGGCTGCGGCGAGCGCTCGCCATTTCGCTTAACCTGAAATCCGAAGTTGGACACTTAAACCAATTAGTTTCAGCGGCTTGCAGGCTGGAAAGCCAACTTCGCCGAAGCATTCAAAATACGTCGGATAGTCTTTGAAATGACTGCAACTTCGGATTTCAGGCTTAAGCTCTCCCGCGCCGATATGACCGGGTTCGGCAGTCGTTATCCCCGCCAGCTACCGTCTTGAGCGTGAGGGCGACAATCGCGCCAATGGCACGGAGCTTCTCGTATTCAAGATTCGATCGGATCGACATTTGTTCACTGGCTTGATCGCTGCTCGCTCGCCGCGCGGTCGGCCAACTCGTCGCAGCGGTTATTGTCCCCGTGGTCCGCGTGCCCCTTCGTCCACACCCACCGTGTGACGTGCCTTGCGTTCTGTTCGTCCAGTTCCTTCCAGAGGTCCGTATTGAGCACCGGCGTTTTCGACGCTGTCTTCCAACCCTTTTTCTTCCAGCCCTGAATCCATTTCGTGATGCCCTCAAGCATATACTTGGAGTCGGTCACAATTTCGACCTCGCAGGGTTCCTTCAGCGCGCGGAGACCCTCGATTGCCGCGGTCAGTTCCATGCGGTTGTTCGTCGTATGCGGCGCCGATCCGAACATTTCACGCTTGTGCGCGCCGAATCGCAGGATGCACGCCCATCCACCCGGTCCGGGGTTCCCGATGCACGCCCCATCGGTGATCAGTTGAACCTTCTTCAAGACGCGAGCAGAGCCTCCCCGTCATGAACTTCCGCGCCGAAGAAACGGTCCACCGCATCCAGAATGCCCTGTGCATCCGGCGTCCGGTGTACGTCCGCGCGCAGCTTCGACCCGTTCCTGACACCGTGCGTGAAGTAAGTCGCGAATTGTTTCATCTTGCCCACCGTATCGCCTTCGCCCCGGTCCACCAGCATCCGGTAGTAGCGGCGCATGGTCTCATAGCGGTCGCGCACGGTCGGATGCGAATAATCGCCAGTCGCCAGATACTCCGAAATCTGCCTGAAGATCCACGGATTCGAGGACGCAGCGCGTCCGATCATGACTGCGTCGCACCCGGTTTCCCGAACCATCCGAAGCGCGTCCTCCGGACAGACGATATCACCGTTCCCAATCACGGGGATCTTCACAGCGTCCCTCACTTCGGCGATCCGGGTCCAGTCCGCGCGGCCGGCATAACCCTGTTCGCGCGTCCGTGGATGGAGCGCCACGGCTTGCAGGCCGCAGTTCTCGGCGAGTTTCGCCATCTTCACGGCGACAAGGTCTCCGTCACACCAGCCTGCGCGGAACTTCATCGTGAACGGAATCGAAATCGCAGCGCGCACTTGCGTCAGGATGCGTTCAACCAGAGGCAGGTCGCGGAGAAGTCCGGAGCCACCATTGCACTTTACGACCTTGTTGACCGGGCAGCCGAAGTTGATGTCGAGGATATCGAAGCCCAAATCCTGGCAGACTCGCGCGGCCTCGGCCATCACTTGCGGGTCGGCTCCGAATAATTGCGCCGAAATCGGATGCTCATCGGGATCGAACTCGAGATAGTGGAGGGTGCGAGTAGGTTTTCGTGCGCCCATCGAAGCGCGGACTCCGTGCGAGCTCGTAAATTCCGTCATGATCAGTCCGCAGCCGCCAAGTCCGCGAATGAAGCGGCGGAACACCGTATCGGTGACTCCCGCCATCGGCGCGAGCACGGTGGCGGGCGCGATGTCGAGAGATCCGATTCGCAGACTGGAAGGAAACGGGGGCATGGCGCACTGCTCCGCGATAGTGGAGCTTTTTTAATTGTAGCGTGGCTGGCGGAAAGAAACCCGGAAGAGGCGGAAGCCGTCCATTAACCAGCCTGTAAACGAGAGTATTCTGGAGGTGGAGGCATGCGAATGAAGGGTATTCAGGTAGGTTTGCTGGTCGCGATCGGAGCCTTGGGCGGGATGCTCCTGATGAAGTGGCAGAACCAGCGGACGGCAACGCCCGTTGCGCCCGTTGCCGCAACGCCAGCGCAGCCGGCGGCGGTGTCGGCTCCGCCGCCGGAGCCAGCCGCTCCCGTCGCTCCCGCCGCTGAACCGCCCAAGGCTTCGGCGATGCCGGCCAAGGCTCCCCGCAAGCCGGCCGCCTCGCCCAAGGAAACCGTGCGAGTGGCCGAAGCGTCGCCGCCCGTGCCGCAAGCCGCTTCTCAGCCGCCTGCGGCCAAGCCGCCCGATCCGGTGGCGGAAAAGCCTGTCCCACCGGCGGTCGCGCCTGCCAAAAACGAGCCACTCCCGCCTGCACCGCCTCCCGCTCCACGCCAGGTCACGGTCGCCGCCGGGACGCTTCTTCAGACCCGCATCAACGAGTCCATCTCGAGTGCGCACAACATGACTGGCGATGCCTTTACCGCGTCCCTCGACCAGCCGCTCGTCGTGGATGGTCTTGTGATCGCGGAGAAGGGCGCGCGCCTGGAAGGGCGCGTCGTGCAATCCGATAAGGGCGGCAGGGTGAAGGGCGCATCTGCGATCGCGATCGAACTCACGCGCCTGTTGACATCCGATGGCCAGCGCGTGGATCTACAGACTGAAGTGTTTCAGAAGACCGCAGCCCCGGCCGGGAACAAGGACGCTGCGAAGGTAGGAGCGGCAGCGGGCATAGGGGCGATAATCGGCGCAATCGCGGGAGGAGGCCGGGGAGCGGCGATCGGCGCGGCAGCGGGAGGAGCGGCCGGCACGGGTGGAGTGCTGGCCACACGCGGCGACGCAGCTCAGATTGCGAGCGAAACGCGGCTGACGTTCCGTCTCCGGACGGAGATCACACTTGCGGAGAAGCGGTAACGCTTTGCCGGGCAGCCACGGTTCCAGCCATGCACTTGAAGCCGTGCTGTATTGAGGTGATGAAGCGGCGAGTGCCCGGTGATTATGTCGTAGCGAAATCTGGGTTATCGCTGGATCGCCTGCCAGAAACGCATTGCGGACACTCACGCTGGTCCCGCAGGGAGTGGAGTGGAGTGGAGTGGATAGATAGGTTCAACATCTTCACCGACACCTCAAGGCCAGTCAGTTTGGTAGCCTTTCGGTGTGTGGTTTCCAAGCGGGCTCAACGCCAAAAACGTGCCCGTCATGATGGCAAGGTCTTGCATCAACGACGCGGATTCTGACTATCCTTGCCTGCGAGCATGCCGCCGGCCAGAAGTTTAAGAGCCTTTTCGCAGCTTGCCGGCGAAAACCTGCGGGCTTGTCCTGCGTGCGCAGCAGCCTGGGATGCCGGCGAAAGCGCTCTCGCAGGGACCGGTAATACTTTCTGGTCCCCGAATCACAGCCGAAGCGGCGTTTCCAGCGTAAACGTGAGCCTCGTCTCGGAGGGTATCCGCACGCGCTGCCCCTTCGTGAGCACCTGCACCGCAGTCCCCGCTCCTGCTCCCGCCGCGGCTCCTGCCGCCGCTCCGCGGCCGCCTCCGGCAATCGCGCCAATCACAGCGCCTGCAATCGCGCCGCCGGCAACCTTCTTCTTCGTCCCGCTCGAGCGAGATTCGCTCGCCGTCGTCACTTCCTGTGTGTTGAGGTTGATCGCCCTTCCGTTCACGGTTACCGAAACCAGATCCATCGTGAGTTCCGTACGGCCGCTGAGCTTACCGGATTGCTTGTCGGCCGACAGTTTGGCCAGCACGTCTGCGCCGCGCGGAATCACTATATCGGAGCCGATTCGCACCGGTTCATCAACACTTGCGCGAAAGGTCTGCCCCACCTGGTTTACTTCCGAGTCGACCGCATCAACCATGCGGATTGTGAGCGTCGTGCCCGCAGGCACCTCCACCTTCCGTTTCAACGCGGCGGATTCCGAGGGGTCCGGACGTAGAATCGTGGTACGCTGCTTCGCGAACTCCGCAGGCGGTTGCGTTCGCGGCGCCGCGGCGGCTACGGCCGATTTCTGGTCCTGAAATGCGATCGAAGCAATGGAGCTCACATCGAAGGACTGAACCTGATCCCCGACCTCCATGCGGACCTGACGCGCTGTGCCGCCGAGGTAGTTTCCGGTGACGACCTTTCCGGACCGCAGCTTGATCGTATCAGCGGCGTAAACGACAGACAGACTCAGGAATAGACTTACAAGTAGTTGGCGCATGATTGGCCTCCTGCTCATTGTACACGGCCGGCCGGCGCCCGGTTCCAGCGATGCAGGGCTCAGCGAGCCCTACGCCGCGCGCGCATTCCGACGCAACCTGATACCCTCGAGGAGCAGCGTCGCGACGCCTTTTCCGCGTTCGACAGCAGCCGCGTACGCTTCTTTCCTTTCCGCCCGCGTGAGGCCATATCCAATGCGATGCAGGCGTTCGAGGCCCAGTCCGACGACATACGTGCCTGCGAAAGCAATCGCGCCTTTCGGAATCAGACCACCTCCCATTGGGATCTTCCCCGCAAGTTCGCGAGCCAGTGCGCGCCATCCAAACGCGCCGCCGACAATGGACGCGATTTCCGCTTTCTGCTCAGAGTAGCCGACGGGGTTGTCGCTCGCGGCTGCGATCAGGAAGGCCATTCGCATCTGGTTCACGGTAAGAAACGCAGTGTCGGAAACGAACTCGCCAAAGGCCCAGGGCAACTCCAGGACGCTGGGCATCACATTCGGCAAGGCGGTCAATATGGTGAAGAATGCGTTCTCGCGGGAAATCTTCCCTATGATATCCTCGACGGCCGGTTTGCGAAACGGCGGAAACGCGCGCGCCAGCGGGACGGCGATCTCCGGACGCCGGTCGAGGACGTCGCGAACAGTACGTGCGGGATCGTTTGCGTAGAACGTAAATGCGCTCTCAGGACAGGCTAGCCCCTGCTCGTAGAGTTCGACGTCGAATTCGGCGGGGGACCCTGCGTCGCCGGGCCTGTACACCAACTGCTGCACTTCCGTTCGCTTCTCGCGCGACATGCCGGAAGGGAGAAGAAAATCTTCCATCCCAGCGAGGCTTGGTCCGGAGTCTGCCACAAGGCCGAGCGTCACCGGTCGGTTTGCTGCCCTGCGAACCTCTTCCGGGTCCAGATGGGCGACGGCGGCACGGATCTGCTGAATCATTGATGTAGGCATCCGGTTTCCTTCATTTAATCTTACCGCGCGGCAGCGGTCCACTTGCCCTGCGCAAAATTTTGCAAGATATTTACTTTCTGAGCGATTCTGTAGCAGTAGAATGTAGGAGCGATGAATCACGAAGATCCGAATAGCGGGCGGCGTCTCTTCTTTCTTTCAGTGATCTATGGGCTTTGGGGGCTGATTGGCGCGGCTCTTGCGCTTCCCGCATCGATCTACCTTCTGTTCCCGCCGAGGTTGCGCAGGCGGGAAGAGTGGACGGAGGCGGCGGACATGGGGAAACTCACTCCCAAGACGCCAACCGAAGTCGTCTTTCGCCAAAACCGCGTGGACGGATGGAAAATCACGCGTGAAAGAACGACGGCTTGGGCCATCAAGATCTCAGATACCGAAGTCATCGCGTTGGCTCCGCAATGCACCCACTTGGGATGCGCATACCACTGGGACGACGCAAAACGCCAGTTCCTGTGCCCTTGCCACACCTCGACGTTTTCGCCAGATGGGAAAGTGCTGTCAGGGCCCGCGCCGCGTCCCCTCGATCGCTATGAGGTCAAGGTTGAGAATGGAAAGCTGCTCCTCGGCAAAGTGGTCGAATCGGAGAACGCGGCATGATGCGCGTCGTGGTGCGCGTCATAGGCTGGATTGAGCATCGCACCGGGCTTGAGACGGCCATCCGCAGTTTTCTTTACGAAGAGGTTCCCGCGTCGTCAGGCTGGCAGCATGTATTTGGCAGCGTGGCCCTGTTCCTGTTCATGCTTCAAGCCTTCACAGGCATTCTCCTTGCCTTCAATTACGCGCCGACGCCGGGTGAGGCCTATAACAGCCTTCGCTACATAATGACCGAAGTGACGGGAGGGCGGCTGATGCGCCAACTTCATCACTGGGGTGCAAGCATGATGATAGTGGTCGTCGTGCTGCACATGATACAGGTGTTTCTATTCGGCGCGTACAAGAAGCCGCGCGAGGCCACCTGGCTGGCGGGCGTCGTGCTGCTCCTGCTGACACTCGCCTACGGTCTGACCGGTTACCTGTTGCCCTGGGACAACCGCGCATATTGGGGAACTGTCGTCACGACGCAGATTGCGTCAAAAGCGCCTGTCCTCGGCCCCTATCTTTCGCGCCTGCTAGGCGGAGAAGGCGCCATCGGCGTGGTGACTTTCGCCCGTTTTTACGGCATGCACGTCTTGTTGCTTCCGCCGATCACGACGCTGATGATCATCGCGCACGTGTTCCTGGTCCGAAAGCACGGCGTCGCGCCCGCGCCGGGGGACGAGGCGAAACCGTTGAAGAAGTTTTACCCCGAGCAGGTCTACAAGGATACGGTGGCGATCTTCGTGGCCTTCGCGATCCTTTTTGTCATGGCGGTGGCCGCGCATGTTCCGCTCGAGCGGCTGGCCGACCCTACGGACACCAGCTACGTGCCCCGGCCGGACTGGTACTTTCTCTTCCTGTTCCAGATGTTGAAATTCTTCGAAGGGCCCCTCGAAGTCGTGGGGAGCATTGTGTTGCCTACGCTCGCAGTGATTGCCTTGATCCTCGTCCCATTCCTCGATCGCGGCCGTGTGCGGCGCGTGACAGAACGCTATACCGCTTTCGGCGTGGTCTTTCTCGCCCTGCTTGGTTGGGGCGGGCTTACCGGAGCTGCGATCGCTACCACGCCAAAAACGGCGGCCGTGGAGATCGACTTCTCCGCGCCGACCGAGTGGCTTCAGTTGTCGCCCGAGGAAATGGCCGGCGTTGGGTACTTCCGGAAGGAGAACTGCGTGAGTTGTCACGCGGTGGGTGACGGAGGCGCGAAGATCGGGCCCGACCTGGCGAACACGGCGATCCGCAAATCGGCCGCGTGGATGATCGCCCATTTCAAACGCCCATCCATGCTTGTGCCAGGAAGCATGATGCCGCCGATTCAACTAAGCGATCCGCAACTAAACGCACTGGCGGCGTTTCTATTGAAGCTCACTCCACAGAACGCTTCCGCGCTCCAGGCCGCGCCGGCTTTCGCCGTCGACGGCGCGCTCATCTATCAAGCGAACCGGTGCGGCGCATGCCATCTTGTCAATGGCGTGGGAATGAAGGTAGGACCGCCTCTCAACGGACTTTTCCGCCATCGCGACAAAGCGTGGCTTGTGCGTCACTTCCGCGATCCGCAGGCGGTGACACCGGGAACGATTATGCCTCGTTACGCATTTTCGCAAAGCGACATGGACAAGATCTGTTCTTACCTGTTGTCACTCCCGGACTGAGGACCCCCTTTTTCGGCCTTGACCGAGCGTACGTACTGCGCTGCCATCTGATTCACTTGCTGAGCTGCCGGCGTGTATACCTCACCTCGTCCGGTCGGCTTGGGCTCGATGGCGGCCCCGAGCGCCAGAAGATTAGCCTGAAACTCCATCCCCTCCCGTACTCCAATCGTTTCGAATATGCTCATTCCGTGTAGTCTCCTGGATGTCTATCGGACGTGAACCGCGTGAACTTTATAACGACAGTCCTGAGCATGCGCAGCGCAAAACTAGAGACTTCCACCCGCGCGTCACTTTCCGCGCCCTGAACGGATAAACTGGAATCCAATGAAACGACGCGAAGCCCTTGAACTCGTCATGATCGCCGCCGCGCCGATCGCCGCGCAGCAGCCCCATCGACACGCACCGGGAGACAGCGCGCCGGCAACGGCGCTCCGCTTCCTTTCGCCGGAGGAGTTTCGTCTGGTGGACAGACTGACGGAGATGATCATCCCGGCCGATGCCCACTCGCCCGGCGCGCGCGAGGCAAGAGTGGCAGCCTACATTGACGAACTGCTGGTGGATTCCGGGGCCAGCGAGCAAGCCGGCTGGCGCTCGGGCCTGGCAGCGGTCGAATCGGAAACCAGGAGACTTCACGGCAAGGCGTTCCTGAACTGCTCCAGCATGCAGCAGGACCAGATCATGAAGGAAATGGCCGAGGGCGAAGAAAGTCCCAGGACGAGTCTCCACCGGTTCTTCATTCGGATCAAGAGCCAAACGCTTTCCGGCTACTACACATCGAGCGCCGGACTATTGAAGGACCTCCAATATAAGGGAATTGTTCCGCTTGCCGCCTTCCCGCCCTGCAACCATCCCGATCACGAGCGGCCCGCGGCAAAGAAGTTAGCCCAATGATCACTGTGACAAAGGACACACCCACGCGCGAGTTCGACGCGATCATCATAGGCACTGGCCCATGCGGCGGATTTGCCGCCAAGGAGTTGACCGGGAAAGGTCTTTCGGTACTTGTCCTCGACGCCGGGCCTATGCCCGTTCCCGGTCGCGACTTTGCCCGGCACGAGTTCCCGTGGCAGCAGCCCTCTCGCGGACTGTCGTTCGAGCGGCGTCGCGCCCGTCAATCGAGCGATCGCGTCCCCCTCATGTGGGCGCAGCACGCCGATCATCCCTACACCACCGAACCTGGCAAACCATTTACGTGGATTCGTTCCCGTGCCGTTGGCGGACGCTCGCTCCATTGGTCGCGCGCCTCACACCGCTTCAGCGACTACGATTTCAAGGCGGCCTCCCGCGACGGCTACGGCGAGGACTGGCCGCTCAGCTACGCCGACATCGCTCCGTATTATGATCGCGTGGAAGAGCACATCGGCGTCAGCGGTTACGCGGAAGGCTACCCGCAACTTCCCGACGGCAAGTTTCTTCCCGGCATGCCCTACAATTGCGTCGAACTGATCATGCGCAACGCCGCGCTACGCATGGGATTGCCTGCCACGCACCGCCGCCTCGCCCAACTCACCCGGCCTCATAAAGGCCGCGCCGCATGCCACTACTGCGGGGCGTGCATACAAGGCTGCGACGTGGGCGCGATGTTCAATTCGCTTGTGTCTACGTTGCCTCCCGCGGCGGCAACTGGCCGCATGGTCCTGCGGCCCGACTCCATTGTGCGGGCGGTCTTGATGGCGGACGGCGGCAAGGCGCGGGGCGTCTCCTATATCGATCGGAACTCGAAACTCGATTACGAGGCCCGGGGCAAGCACATTATCGTCGCTGCCTCGACTCTGGAATCGACGCGCATTCTTTTGAACTCCGCGCCGGGAGGGCTGGGCAACTCCAGCGGCGTGCTTGGCCACTACCTGCTCGATCAGATCTCCGGCGCGAGCGTGAGCGGCTTCCTGCCACGGTTGCGAGGGGCCGCGCCTCGCAACGACGATGGCAAGTCGGCCGGTGCGTTCATAGCCAACTTCCGGAATCTCAAAGACAAGCACCCGAAGTTCATTCGGGGCTACTGCATGAGCATGAATGGCGGACAGACCGCGAGCCCGGGCTTCGCCCTGACAATGCCGGGCTACGGCGCCTCATTGAAGCAGCGCATTCGCGATCTCTATCCGTCCTGGGCGCGCATTTACATGTCGGCGGGAGAAATGCTTCCGCGGTTTGAGAATCGTGCCGGGATCGACGGGGAACGCAAGGACGCCTGGGGCATCCCCGTGCTTAAAGTGACCTGCACTCATGGCGACAACGATCGCGCGATTTGGGCCGACGGCACGGAGAAGATGAAGGAGATCTTCACCGAAGCGGGCGGCGAGATCACGGCTGTCGGCCGCCAGATAGGCACGCCGGGCGGACTGATACACGAGGTCGGCACCTGCCGGATGGGCAAGGATCCCAAGACGAGCGTGCTCGATTCGTTTTGCCGCATGCACGACGTCGGGAACGTCTACGTATTCGGCGGCGGGCCGTTCCCGACGACCGGCTCTTATCACCCTACGCTTACGATGATGGCGCTGACCGTACGCGGATGCGAACGGCTCGTTCGCGAGGCCTGATGGCCGCTCCACGCCGCGGCGTAGCACCGTCAACGGATCCAGCCGGCCCGCTCGAACTTTAGGGTGGCCGAATCGAGGTTTTGGTGGGGCAGGCGGGTCGCCTGCCAGCCGTGCGAAGCGCGGCCTTGTGCCGTTGACTGCGTTCTCTTTCCGATACAATCGTACTTCCTCGCGTTTCTCTCCGTGACGCGAACACTTCATGCCGCGGATTTTCGATAACATCGACCGGCAGCTTCTGCCAACCCTCAAAACCACGTTGGGAGTTTCGCATCGCGCGGATTTCTGTGTCGGCTATTTCAATCTCCGCGGATGGCGCCAAATCGATGAACACATCGAGCCCTGGACCGGCGGCGATGAGTGCTGCCGCCTTCTCGTCGGCATGAGCATCCTCCCTCAGCACGAACTCGCGGAAGCCTACCGCATCATCAAGACGGACGGAGTCATGGATAACCAGACCGCCGCCCGGCTGAAAAAATCGCTTGCCGCGCACTTTCGCCGTCAGTTGACCTTTGGCGCGCCGACCGATGCCGACGAAGCGGGCCTGCGCAGGCTCGCCGCTCAGATTCTGGCAGGCAAGGTCATCGTGAGAGTGCAGCTTCACGAACGTCTGCATGCGAAGCTTTACCTTCTCTTCCGGCACGACCCGGTCAGCCCTTCCATTGGTTTTCTTGGCAGCAGCAATCTCACCTTCGCGGGACTTGCGAACCAGGGCGAATTGAACGTCGACATCACCGGCCATGACGCCTGCAAAAAGCTCGCACAATGGTTTGACGATCGCTGGAAACATAACTGGTGCATCGACATCTCGAAAGAACTTGTGACCGTGGGCGAGGTCCGCGAAGCTTTCGCCGGCATTCCCACCGGCGAGCTCGACGGTATGATCGACGAGGCCGTCAAGAGCGTCCGCAACGGCAAGCGTCGCGAACGCCCGGGGCGCACGCGGAAATAGCCGATGCGGCTCGTACTCGATACCAACGTGCTCCTCGGCGCCCTGATGTCACCTGCTTCTCCGTCGGCCGGGATCCTGGCTCTTTGGCGCGACCGCAAGGTCGCCGTCCTCATCGCAGCCGGGCAGATCGACCAGATTGCGCGCGTGACGCGCTACCCGAGGATTCGCGCCCGGCTCCATCCGGCCCTCGCCGGGCGGCTGGTCAGCCGTCTTCGAGACGTGGCCATTGTTGTAGAGACACTGCCCACGGTCGATCGGTCGCCCGATCCAGACGGCAATTACCTCCTTGCGCTCGCCGAAGCGGGCGCGGCTCAATTTCTGGTCACCGGCGACAAGCCGCTCCTTGGCCTGAAACGTCACAAATCTACCCGGATCGTTAAACCCGCCGCCCAGCTCGAATCGTTGAAGGAGGGCAACGAATGACGGACTCGCCTCTTCCCCTCAGAAACGGGTATCCCGTTTTCTTCGAGGACGAGAACGTCGATACGACAAGCCGTCCTTAACTATTTAACTACTTTCCGGCGCAAAATTCGCTGTTTCAGAAATTGAAAAAATCCCCGCAAGCGCGATTCGCCTAATGTTCGCCTGAAGCTATGACAGTCTGATCCGGGTGGGGCATAGGCGGTGGTGAGCCGTTGAGAGCTCGGCGCCTGGCGTCGAGCGGTGGGGGAAAATAGCGGGAGGGGGAG
>SYKU01000038.1 GCA_005808865.1 Acidobacteriota bacterium | reverse complement strand
GCCCAAAGCCGAAGGCTCGCTTCATTCAAATGAGGACGAATCCGCGCAAACTTCTCCGCAAGCGTTACGCTATGGCGAGGCACTCCCTAGGCATAGCACAAACGCCTAAATCGTTCAAGTTATTATTGCTAGCTGCCTTAGTGGTTCTGCCTCTATATCATCCGTAGGCGGCTCTGTCGAATTGGACGGGTCCATTGCAGCGCCTGGGGCGGACTTCGAGTCCGTGGCTGGCCGTCTTTCGAGGAGAACACCTTTTTTTCTTGACACGCGGCAGGAATTGGCATATAGGTAGAACTACAAGGCCCATGCCGGGCCAGATCCTGACAGTCCACGGAGAACAAGATGTTTCCTTCAAAGTTCCTGCTTCCACAACAACTGTGGCGCCTCATCCTGCCGACGCTGGTCCTGTTACAGGGGTTGTCTCTGCTCAACGCGCAAACGGTGACCGCGACCATTCTGGGCACCGTTACCGACCCTTCCGGCGCTGCCGTGTCGCCCGCCACGGTGACCGTGAACAACGAGGCGACCGGGCGGTCGAATTCCGCTGTTACCGACGATGCGGGCGGCTATCTGTTCCCCCTCCTGCCGATAGCCGGGTCCTACTCGTTGACGGTGGAAGCAAATGGATTTCGGAAGTTTCTGCAACGTGGGATCGTGTTGCGTGTGAATGAAAACGTCCGCGTCGACGCCGTCCTGTCGATCGGAGCCGTCTCCGACACGGTGGAGGTGGTGGGCGCGCCGCCTCAGATCGACACTCGCAATTCCGTACTGGGCACAGTCATCGAATCGAAAACCATCGTGGAGATCCCGCTGAACGGGCGAAATCCCATTCAACTTGCCAGCCTTGTGGCCGGCGTGACATTCATCAATGCTCCGTCGGTCTTCACTTGGCGCGGCGGGTCGACTCTCTCGGTGAACGGTTCGCGCGCGAACACCAATGAATTCCTCGTCGACGGGGGCCGCTACGCGGGCGGATATCAGAACAACGGTCTCAATCTGCCGTCACCGGACGCGCTACAGGAGTTCAAATTGATCACGAACACATTCGCCGCGGAATATGGCCGGAACGCCGGCTCGGTGTTCAACACGGTGGTCAAGTCAGGCAACAACGCCCTCCACGGGGCGCTCTGGGAGTTTCTCCGCAACGACAAACTGAACGCCCGAAACTTCTTTCTGAATCAGCCGGGTCAAAAAGTGGCCAAGTTGCGCCAGAACCAGTTCGGATTCACCGCCGGCGGGCCGGCGATCAAGAATCGCCTATTCTGGTTCGGATCCTACCAGGGATTGCGGATTGGCCAGGAGAGCTTGCGCGACTCGTTCCTGCCGACCGCCAGCGAGCGCGCCGGTTTCTTCACCACACCCATACGGGATCCGACGACCGGGCAGCCCATCCCGCCCGACGCCCAAGGCCGGTACTTCATCAGCCCGAGCCGGTTTGATCCGATCACTCTGAAAATCACGAGTCAGTTTTTGCCTCTTCCGCAAGCCGACGGCCGGCTCACGGTCCTTGGACAACAACCAGTCCGAACCAATCAATACGTAGCCAAGGCGGACGCGAACATCAGCTCGAAAAACAGCATGTCATTCACACTGCTGCTGGACCGGACTGCCCGCACGGACCCGTTCCCCTTCAACAATTCCGTGGTCGGCTACCAGACCCTGGTCGCGGGCAACAATTCCGGGCTGGCTACGCTGACAGATACGCACGTGTTCTCACCGGGGCTGCTAAACCAGGCGCGGGTCTCCTATCATCGGTTGCGTGAACCGCAAGGATGCTCCAATCCCCAGCAGTCGCTGAGAACTCTCGGTTCGAGGAGCTTCATCGACGATCCCAGGATTCCCGACCGCAACCCCAGCTTCAACGTCGCGGGCCGGTTCGCCTTGGCATCGGGGCTCTGCGGCATCTACGAGGATAGCGCCAGCCGTCAGGCCTCCGATAACATGACGTGGATCCGTGGCCGGCACACCTTGAAATTCGGCGCCGACCTGGAAAAGCTGAGCACGGCCATCATCGCCTTCTGCTGCGGAAGCGAAGGCGCTTACACGTTCAACGGGCAGATCACGGGGAACGCGGCCGCCGATTTCCTGGTTGGACGGCCGAACCTCTATACCCGCGCTTCGGCCGGCGGTCAGGTGGTTCTGCACTGGAAATTCGGCGGATTCTTCCAGGATGACTGGAAAATTTCCCCGCGCCTCACTCTCAACCTCGGATTGCGATACTTCCTCCAGACGCCGGATAAGACCGACGGTGTGATCGGGCCGAAGGGGGATGGCAAGGATGGGAAAGCGGCATTCCGCCCCGGCCAGCAGTCCACGATCTATCCTGGAGCTCCGCGGGGGTTAGTGTACGTCGGCGATGCAGGGATTCCGCGTGGAATCGCCGAGACGGATCGCAAAGACTGGCAGCCGCGAGTCGGTTTGGCCTGGGATCCGCGTGGAAACGGCAGGACCGCTGTCCGCATGGCGTATGGAATCTTCCATGAATCAACGATCCCGGATCTCTCCGGACAGAATAATCAGAACCAGCCGTTTATCCTGTTCAATACGCTGAATGCGCCTCCGGGAGGCGTGGTCAACACGGAACTGGGATTCCCCAATCCGATTCCGTATCGCGCCTATGAGACGCCGAACCCGGCGTTCATTTTGCCTGCCGACGTCGTGTCGTTGAATGCCTACTACAAGCAGCCGATGATCCAGGCGTGGTCGGCCAACATCCAGCAACAGGTGACTTCGAATTTCATGGTGGACCTGGCATATACGGGAAAAGCCGCCTCACGCCTGCAGCAGAGCGTCCAGGTGAACCCGGCGGTGTATGTGCCCGGCGTTGACGCCGCGGGCAATCCGCGTTCGACCCTGGCCAACGTCAATGCCCGCCGGATTTACGCGCCCGTGTTTGGCCGGATCCGCGAGGCCCAGAGCATCGGCCGGTCGAACTTCCACTCGCTCCAGGCGAGCACGCGCTTCGCGTCCAAGCACGGGTTGATGTTCACCACGGCGTACACGTGGTCGAAATCGCTCGACACGATTTCCGCATTCGGCGTCGGCGGCAACCTGGCTCAGGATCCGTTCGACAACCTGCGCGGCAACCGCGGGCGCTCGGATTTCGACCGTGCGCATGTGTTCGCTCTGTCGTACGTCTACGAAGTACCGGACCTGCTCCGCGGGCGTGGCGGCAGCGCCGCCAGGTTCATCACGGGCGGATGGGAGCTCTCCGGCATCACCAGGCTGAGCAGCGGCGCCCCGTATTCGATCATGGCCGGCGTCAACAACTCGCTGAACGGCGAGAATCGCGATCGCGCCGACGTGGCGGGGAACCCGTGGGGCGTATCCGGCAGCAGGCCGCGCGGCGAGCGGATACTGGCCTGGTTCAACACCAGCGCTTTCAGCGTGAACAGAACCGGCTTCGTCGGCAACTCCGCGCGCAACATGATGCGCGGGCCGGCGCAACTGAATTCGGACCTCTCCATCTCAAAGAACTTCCCGGTCAGCGAGCGTTTCGGACGTTTTCAATTCCGGTCGGAGTTCTACAACGTGTTCAACCAGGTTCGGTTCAACAATCCGAACAATGTCGCGACGTCTCCCGCTTTCGGGAGAATCACCAGCGCTCTCGATCCACGTTTGATTCAGCTCAGCCTGAAATACCTTTTTTAACCAAGGCTGCTCCTCCGCTGCTTGCAGCGGTCGATGGGGCCGCGCGCCGGCTACGGATAGTTGACGAACATCGGACTCGACCAGGCGAGCATCTGATCTTCCTGCCGCACCCGCACGTAGTAGAAGTGGCGGCCGTCTACGGAACCCTTGTCGTTGAACTCGAATGCCACGGTCTTGTGCCTGGGCTCGGTCGAGTAGATGACCTTGTTGTCCTTGATGATGTCCACGCGCGCGACCGGCGCCGTGCCCTGCACT
>SYKU01000404.1 GCA_005808865.1 Acidobacteriota bacterium | reverse complement strand
TCGCGCAGGTCGCCCGCTTGCGGACTCGCCCACCGCAGCACTTTGTCGTAATTGGTGGTGACAACCAGTGGACTGCCCAGACGCCAGACGGCGCGCGCCAGGTCGAGACTCGCCGGCTGTGCGCGCTCCGACAGTGGATCGAATTGCGAGCTAAGGAAGTCGAACCAGAGCGTTCCCATCGCATCTCGGGCGTGCTTGGCCGCGTCCAAATACTCGTCGTTTTCCAATAACGCGTCGACCAGTTTCGCCTTCTTGGGAAGGCCGCCCGTCCGCAACCGTTCCACTGCTGCCACCAGAAGCTCGCGCCAGTTGGGAAACAGATGCTGTCCCGCTGCGTCCGTGACCGCGCGCGAAACACCCGCCCCGGCGAACGGGATCACTTCGTGTTCTTTCAGCGCTGCGACCAGCGAGTCGGGTAGCATAGCAAGTACGCCATTCTCTCAAATAACTGGGGAGCCTGCTCTCATCGCCATTCCTCGAACGGCAGTGCGTGGGCCCGCGACGTGGCGCAAACACTGGTGTTTGAAGCGTCGGCACTCATGCCGACGCTCAGGCGACGAGAAATCCAGCGTAGTCCGGTAGTCCTGTAGATCACGCGAGATACGCCGCGCTTCGCCGTCGATGCCTTTCAAAGTGCTTCAGCAGACCTCCGGGGCGGTTCGTGGATCAATGATTCGATGACCCTCCGGGCCTCGGCTCGCTTGTGGAACCAGCCCGGCGACGAGAATCCCAATAACGGGTTCCGTTGCGCTCAGAATTTGGATAGGAAGGCCTCGGTCTTCCGCAAGCCGGAGCCGGAGCGGTTAATTCGAGGCCGCTTCGAGCGTGCGTCCTTCACTTCCGGATCATGCTCCAGACGCCGCGGCTCGTGCCGCGGCGTCGAACATAACAGCGTCCCCCGGCCCTATGGTAGCGAAAGCTTTGGCCGGGGCTCAAATTTTTTCTGCGGCTTCGCCGCTAAAGGCAAGAGAAAAAAGAATCAAGCGAACACTTCCCGGACACACCGAAACCCGATGAGGTCGTAGCGTTCACCCGGCCCGAGGTCGTACCGGTCCGCGGCGCGCAGGTCCCTCGGAAGGTTGCCGAAGGAACCGCCCCGCACCACCCGAGATTCCTTCGAGTCGTCATACCAGTCGTCAACCCACTCCCAGACATTCCCCGCCAGATCCGCTATCCCATCGGGTGTGGAACCTCGCGGAAAAAGCCCCACCGGGCTGGGCCTGCCAAGTTTCGTGTCCTTGTAGTTCGCCCGGCCGGGATCAGGCTCCTCGTTGCCCCACGGATACTCGCGCCACTCAGCGCCCCGCGCGGCCCGTTCCCACTCCGCCTCGGTCGGCAAGCGCACGCCCGCCCAATCGCAGTAGGCCTTCGCGTCGAACCAGGTAACCCGCACCACCGGACAGTTGGGCCGCAGTAACTGGCTGTCCCATCCCTCGGGTTTGGGCCCGCCATCGTCCACAACTTGCCCGTACTCCTGAACGGTCACCGGATACTTTCCGATCAGGAAGTCCTCCACCTTCACCCAATACTCCCGATCGCTCGGAAGCCGGAGCCGTGGATCTCCGGCCCGCCCCAGCGCATCCGCGGCCTCCAACCGCGTCTTCAAGGGAATGGCAGCGTCCTTGTCCGCGTCGAAGATACCCAGCACGGCGTTTTTCACGTCAGCATACCGTTTATCGGCTGGCGCGTAGGCAGGAGGCAAGTCGCGCAGCATCGCCCCTAACAGGCCGAAGCAGCGCGCCTGTTTGGTCAACTCCGGCACCCCACGCCGGGAACCGTACAAATCTTCCAGCGCCGCCGATACCAGCGCGTCTACGTTCTGATCCCGCTTCTGAAACAGGATACCGGCCAGCAGCAACGCCACCTCGCGCCATTCCGGCAGCCACGCCCGCCCATCGCCGAACAGCAGTGAGTACCGCTCGCCCGCGTCCATGTTGGACAAGAGCCGCGCCGCGAGGAACTCTTGAAACGTGAGGTGCCAGAATTTGACGTCCGTGCCGCGGTTCACCACGATTCCGCTGTCCGCTTCCTCCTCTTTAAGAAACGCCAGCGCGCGATCCGCGTCACCCTGAAACTGCGGTTTCAACGCGTCGGCCGCCCATTCGCGCGGGACCTGTACCTGCCGCCCTTCCGGATGCCTTTGCATCGCGCCCGCCAACTCTTGCAGAACCTTGATGCAGTCTTCGGCACTCAGCCTTCCCGCGCTCCGTTTTCGCGAACGGGCGAGCCACATTAGAACGGAATCGTACAGGTCCGCCCGCCGCTCGGGCATCCGCTTCTCGTTCCACTGAAGCACCGCGAGCGCGGTCAGCATCACGGGATTGGTTGCAATGCGCCGGATCTCCACCCGGCTTTCCACCGCTTCGATCAATTCCTTAGCGTGACTCTTGCCGCGTTCCGGATTCTCGAGGATCAGAGCCTCCGCCCATTTCGTAAGAAACGTGCGCACCGCTTCCGGCTCGAGCGGCCCGATTCGCGCGGAGTGAAAATCAGCGAGTATCACTTCTTCTTCATAGGCTTTGGGACGAGTGGTCACCACGAACCGGCAGTTCGGCCACGTTCGCGCCGCTTTCTCAATCAGCCGCGAGACGGTCTCGCGCGCCGCTTCGCTCGGAGCCTCATCCAACCCGTCGATAAGCAACAGGCACGGGCCTTTGGTAAGTTGCCGCTTGAAGAAATCCTCGTTGAGCGGCACTGTGAGATCCCGCGCCTGCTGGGCCAGCAGAAGCGGCGCCAGCGCGGGCTCGTCTTTCCGCTCGTGCCGCTCCACGAATTCGGAAAGCTCGGAAATCCGTAGCAGCAGCGGGAAAGGCGCGGACGCATCGGCAAGCCGGGCCGTGCACGCCGCGTTCGCGATGCGCCGCAGAAAGGTGGTCTTGCCCGATCCCGGATCGCCCAGAATGACGAGCCGCGGATGGGCAAGCGACTCGTCGAGCGTAGTCCGCGCCCCGCCGCCCTCCATCTCGCCCGCGCGCCGGCCCAGTTCGTCAATCAGCGGAATGTAAAGATCGTTGATGGGGAATCGCGGAGCCACCGCCACGCCCAACTGTAGCCCGCGAATCTCGATGAATGCCGTGTCGTTGCGCAGGTATTCGAGATAGGGTCTGGGATCGGCCTCGATCGGCGGCAATGGTGAAGCGGCCCGCGCGCCGCCGGAAGAAGCGTGCATGGCCAGTTCGCCAAGCAGGTCGAGCAGCGGCTGTCCGAAATCGGCGAAGGGTATCGGCTGCACCGAGAGTCCTTGCAGTTCCTTCTCCACCGTCTCCATGTTGCGCTCGCGAACCAATACGAAGTGCTTGACGCCCGCGCCGGCGAAAATCTCCCGCACCCAACGGATCTGCTGTTGAATGGCCTCTTCCATGCCGAACCCGATGAACAGGAACGTTCGCGCCGCAAGCAAGTGGCGCAACGTCCAGGAAGCCGCCTGGTAGTCTGCCTCGACCTGGCTATCGGTTGGATACAGCTTGGCGTAGCCGTCGGGCGTCAGGATGATCTCTTTCGGCCGGTCCACGAAGCCGTGCAAATGCCAGACGGCTGGTTTCTCCAGGCGTCCGCGTTGGATTTCAGCGAGGTTCTCCGCGTGGCTCACGGTCCATTCGCGCAGGTCGCCCGCTTGCGGACTCGCCCACCGCAGCACTTTGTCGTAATGGGTGGTGACAACCAGTGGACTGCCCCGACGCCAGACGGCGCGCGCCAGGTCGAGACTCGCCGGCTGCGCGCGCGCCGACGATGGATCGAATTGCGTGCTAAGGAAGT
>SYKU01000403.1 GCA_005808865.1 Acidobacteriota bacterium | reverse complement strand
TCCATCTCGGCTAGCGTGAGCCGTTCTAAGTTCTCCATGCGTAGTGTCATTCCTCCGCAGCATCCTACGCTTTGGTTTCAGGCTCACTCCGCATTGGAAACGAACTCCTCCTTCAGGCTCATTTCGCATTGGACAATTCTACCGGTGGAAACACCGTAACGTTGCCTGTTACACTTGTGAGAGAGGGCGCCACGCTTCAAGTTGTGCTGTAGGACATGCCTTGCGGGCCGGTCACGGCCGCGGCTACGCTAGGCAGGCAGAAGGCACCAAGCGCTCCCTCCGCCCCACTTTGCCTACGAACCGATCAACACCTTCTGCCCCGTCGGCTTGGCGCTTCCTCCCATCGGCTCGTCGGTCACGGCAACCGCCGTAATGTCCGAAGCGAGCGCCGGGTCGTCGAACTGAACCACCGCGCTCTGCCCTGCATCCGGGGCGAAGGTGCCGCCGCTGACGATTGCAGGCGCGCGGGAGCGAATCAGCCAGAGCTGGTACGTCTTTCCCGGCCGGGGCGCAGGAAGTTGCGAGGCGAAGAAGACAACCTTGCGCCCATCCGCGATGAAAGCGTGGCCCGCACTGTCCCCCTTCCGCGTGGCACGGACCTTCAGGAAGCGAACGCCAGGCGATACCATCATGTTCGCGAGTTGAATATTTTGCTCAAGCTTCCGCTGCTGAACGCTTAGGGCCGCTTTCAGTTTTGCCACTTCGAGGTCGAGATCCCGAACCCGCGACCTCTCCGCGGCCAGTTGCTGCCGAACACTCGCCGCCGGCTCGATCCGCGTTTCTGCCTCCTGCCTCGCGCGGTCCGCCGCCGCAAGCCGGGTTCGCTGTTGGCTCAACTCCGCCTCAAGCCGGGCCACCACCTCTCGCTCGCCGGCAAGAGCGTTCGCCGCCGCCAGCGCCTCGCCATTGGCGCGCGCCAGCGCCTGTTCGAGTTCGGGATCGCGGACAAGCTGAATAACGGTCCGGACGCCCGACGCCGGCGCCGCCGCGGACGGAGCGGGCGCGGAAGGCAAAACGGGCGCCGGCGCCTGCTGAGGTTGCACGACGGGCGCCACTACCCGCGCCTGATCGACTGGAAGCGGCTTGTCCGATACCATCGACCGCTGTCCTCCGATCCAACCCAATGCCGCAGCCAGCAGAAGTCCTGCGGCGACACCGATCGCCGCCGCCCATTGAACCCTTTTAGGGAACATTACTACGTTCGAGGGGCGAATGCTCTGAAGTATCCGCGTCCTCAACGCCGCGGGAGGTTCCACCAGGGGCACCGCGGCGCCGAGGGAATGCCACAGTTGCAGGCTCCGGTTCAATTCCTCTCTACACGTTTCACAGCCCCGGTCGAGGTGCGTCCGCAGCTCCTCACGCTCCGCCCCATCGAGAATTCCGAGAGCGGATAAGCCATAGATCTCAGTGGGCAGACGATCGCAACGCATCAAACGGTCTCATCTATGAATACGAGCCCGCAGCCGATTCGGATGCGCGCGACCTTCGTTCGATTTAGAATGGGAGAGAGGTTTATCCATGCGTTCGGCCGTTCTCATTATTGCAGTTACACTTGTTTCTTCCGCGCAGGTGGCGCCGAAGGCCACACCGGGTTTCGATCCGGCCGCGATGGACCTCAAGGTCGATGCGTGCACGGACTTCTATCAGTACTCCTGCGGCACGTGGCTGAAGAATAACCCGGTGCCGGCGGACCGGTCTACCTGGGGCCGCTTCGACGAATTGTCGGAGCGCAATAAGGAGATTCTGCGCGCGATCCTGGAGGAAGCGTCCGCGTCCGGCGCGGCGAAACGCGATCCGGTCGCGCAGAAGATCGGAGACTACTACGCTTCCTGCATGGACGAGGGCACGATAGAGACGAAAGGGACAGCCGCGCTCAAGCCGGAGCTCGATCGCATCCGAGCCATCAAGGATAAGGCAGGTATCGCCGCCGTCCTTGCGGGTCTTCACGCAATTGGCGTGAACGTTCTCTTCAACTTCACTTCCGGCCAGGACTTCAAGGACGCAAGCAAGGTAATCGCGCAAGCCGATCAGGGCGGGCTCGGGCTGCCCGACCGCGACTACTACTTCAAGGAAGACGCGAAATCGGTGGACACGCGCAAGCACTACGTGGAGCATGTCCGCAAGATGTTCGAACTTGCGGGAGACGCACCCGAGACGGCGCAGTCGAGGGCGGCCGTCGTCATGGAAATGGAAACCGCGCTCGCCAAGGGAGCGCTTGACCGCGTTTCGCGGCGCGATCCAGCCAATCTCGATCACGTGATGAGCCGCGAGGAACTAGTCAGGCTGAGTCCCTCCTTCGGCTGGGCCAGGTACCTTACGGCCGTCGGGGCAGGATCCATGAAGACACTCAATGTTGGCGTCCCCGCCTACATGAAAGCAATGGAAACGCTTCTCGCTTCGCGCAACGTGGCCGATTGGCAAACATACTTCACCTGGCATCTGCTGCACAACTCCGCGCCGCTGATGCCGAGCGGATTCGTCTACGAGAACTTCAGGTTCTACGGCAAGACGCTGACCGGGGCGAAGGAACTGCGCCCGCGTTGGAAACGTTGCACCGATCTCACCGACAACGAACTCGGCGAAGCGCTCGGCCGGAAGTACGTCGAGCGGACTTTCGGCAAGGAAGGGAAAGATCGTACCTTGAAGATGGTCCGCGCGCTTGAGACGGCCCTTGAGCGTGATATTCGTGACTTGCCGTGGATGACTCCGGGTACGAAGAAAAAGGCTCTTGAAAAGCTTCACACCATCGCGAACAAGATCGGTTATCCGGAGAAATGGCGTGATTATTCAGCCGTCAGGATAACCAGGGGCGACGCTCTGGGTAACTCCGCGCGCGCCAGCCGCTTCGAGTTTGAACGGCAACTCGCGAAGATAGGCAAGCCCATCGATCCCATGGAATGGTTCATGACGCCTCCAACCGTGAACGCCTATTACGACGCACAGATGAACAATATCAATTTCCCCGCGGGGATTTTGCAACCTCCTTTCTATGACAACAAAATGGACGACGCGGTAAATTTCGGCGGCATCGGCGCCGTGATCGGGCACGAGCTCACTCACGGCTTTGACGATCAAGGCCGCAAATTCGATCCCAGAGGCAACCTGGCGGATTGGTGGACCGAACAGGACGCCAGGGAGTTTGAGAAGCGCGCCTCCTGCATCTCCGATCAATATGCCGGGTACTCCGTGCTTGAAGGCGTGAAGTTAAACGGCAAGCTGACGCTCGGGGAGAATACCGCGGACAACGGCGGCTTACGGATCGCCTACATGGCATTGATGGATTCGCTCGCGGGCAAAACCGCTCCGAAGATCGATGGCTTTACGGCCGAGCAACGGATTTTTCTCGGGTGGGGACAGATCTGGTGCAAGAACTCGACCGATGAAGCGCTGAGGCTGCGCGCACAGACAGATCCGCACTCCGATGCCCGGTTCCGCGTGAACGGCGTCGTTTCCAACATGCCGGAATTCCAGCAGGCGTTTGGGTGCAAGGTGGGGCAGCCGATGGTGCGCGAGAACGCGTGCCGCGTCTGGTAGCCGGCTTCCGCGCCGGACCAGTCCCCTCGCACCGGACGCCCGGGATTTCGAGAAACCAGCACGGGCGGAGTCGGGGTTGCGTCGCGGATAATCCGCGGAACCGGTTGTCTCTCGTTGCCCGGCAGAACGGTCCCGAGCCAGACCTGCATCACGGAATTTCGCCTGGATTCCGCTTGGTCCTTCCCTTCCGTTCCCGGAAGGTTGATTCCCGCTGGCATATTCCGGACCAGACCTTCGGTTACAATGTGTGCGTGCCTGAAGATTTCCTGAAAGCGGTTCCACGCAGCAACCTCACCACGGACATCTGTCGAAAGATGATAGACCACGTGGTCAACGGCGATTGGGCGGAAGGTGACCGGATTCCGCCAGAGCGGGAGCTTTGCCAAAAGCTCGGAGTTGGGCGGTCGTCGCTCCGGGAGGCGATGAAAGCGCTGGAGATCCTGGGCATGATCGAAATGCGAGTGGGGGAAGGGACCTTCATTTGCCCACGCTCGGATTTCTTATCTCATCCGCTCTTGTGGGCGATCGCCGGAAGTGGTGTTACCGAAGCGGATGAGCTTATTGAAGCGCGGAAGCTGATCGAAGTGGAACTGGCCGGACTTGCTTCCGTGCGGTCGACACCGGAGGACCTTAAACAAATCGGCGTTCATCTGGATACGATGGAAACGTCGCTCGGGAACTCGGGCGAGTTTCTGGAAGCTGACATTGCATTTCACCTTGCGCTGGGACAGGCAGGCCATAACCGGATTCTGTTGAACTCACTCCATCTGATTCGGAACTTGATGCAGCAATGGGTGCGCACATCTCTTGGGCAGCACGCGTTCGTTGCCGAACAGGCGCTTAAGCAGCACAGGGCTATTTTTATTTCGGTGGCCAAACGTAATCCGGCCAAGGCACGTGAGGCGATGGAAGTTCACCTGGACGCCATGGCTGGGCACTTGAGGGCGGCCAAGGAGCCGTACGCCGCGGACAGCAGCGATGGGTCCACGTCTTCCATGAGCGGTGATCTGAATCAGGCGGGCGCCCCCGGAAATACGGATTCGCAGACTCCCGGGTTTACCAACCCGGACTTAACCGGTTCGTGAATGTTCCGAACGGCTTCCTGACACGAACCCCTATCGCCGCCCAGTGCGGGCAGCCCGGCAGCCTATGCCAATTGCCGCGGGGATGCTCCCTGAAGTTTGTCCCTCGCGATCAAGTACCATAAGGATGCGCAAACTGCGCTGGCTGGCCCTGCTCCATGTCCGATCGGCGCGCGGCCCGGCGGCGGGCAACTGGATACAGAAGGCCCGCGGACGCAGTTAACCGGAGCCGCCTCGCCACACCGCAACCGCGCCTTCATTGCGTGGCATGTCCCCGATATCGATCCAGCTTGCGCTGAAAGCCAGGGCGGCTCAGCACATCCGGATTCACAACGTTTGCGGGGGGCTGGCCTCTACTGACGGCGAGCGCGCCCTCGCAATCGATACGTCCCAAATCGCGGAACAATTCCTCCGTCCAACCGACGGAGTGTGAGGTCACGATCACGTTATCCAACAGAAGCAGCGGGGAATCCGGGTCGAGAGGCTCTTTTTCAAAAACGTCCAAGGCGGCGGCCCGAATCCATCTCTCGCTGAGAGCCTGAATCAGCGCTGCCTCTTCAACAATCGGACCGCGCGCCGTATTGATCAAGACAGCTTCGGGCTTCATCAGCCGAAGTTCGTGCGCTCCTATCAGATGACGCGTCGCAGCGGTCAAAGGGCAATTGACCAGTACGTAATCGGATCGCCGAAGTAAGTCCTCCAGAGACACGAGCTCCGCATTCAGTGCCCGGGTTTGTTCCGCGGTCAGGAAGGGATCGAACACGAGAAAACGGCCGACATCGAAATTCGTGAGCAGCCGGAAGGCTTCCTTCGCAATATTGCCAAAACCGATGGTGCCGATCGTCCTTCCACGAGGTTCACGTCCCAGGGGCTGCGTGCTCTCCGCCCACCGCCCCTGCCTCACGAGACGATCTTTTCGAACCAGGTTGTGAGACAACGCCAGCACGAAAAGGACGATGGATTCCGCCATCGGGCGCGTGACGCCCGCCGGCGTGATATAGACCGCGATGTCGCGCCCGGTACAGGCATGGATGTCCACATTGTCGTAGCCAACCCCGCACCGCCCGATGGCGCACAAACGCTCCACGCCGGCGAGCGAGGCCGCCGATACGCGCGGCTTCAGCGAGATGAGAACGTCAATTCCTTGCAGTTGCCCGGGCGTGTACTCCGGATAATATTCATTCAGAAACCGAGGCTCAATTCCGGGCTCGGAATCCAGAACGCTTAGACCGATGTCGGGAAAAACAAGCTGCCGGCTGTCGTCGAGGAAATCCGCCGACAGGCCTACCCGGAATACCTCACTTCGCATGATTCACTGCGCGCCTCCGTTCCACTGGGCCTCGCCCGAGCAATAACCAGGGTCCACTACCGTTCGTTCAGGTTCGCTCCCGGCATAGACCCAGATCATGGCCATATCTTTATCTGAACGATTCAAGAACCGGTGAACACGGCCTACGGGCACGAATGCCGTGTCGGGGCCGCTCAATCCGTAAAGATTCCCTTCCACCAGACAAACCGCCTCCCCAGAAACGATCGTAATCGATTCGTCGAACCTATGGAAGTGGCACGGCAGCGAGGCGCCGGGCCGGAACACGCCGTAACCGCCGCAGATGCCGGCCGCTCCGAAGCGCGCCGCGAACAAGTCGCGAAAGAAGGCTCCTTCAGAAAGCTCATATACCTCGGCGGCGGCGAAGCGGCGGATGTACTCGGGGTCAGCCGGCCGCGGCTGGCCGTAACCGCGATCGACAACCCGAAAGGCGTCGTTCACGAACTCCCGGCTCGGAACCGCGGTCGCAAAAGCGTACAGCGCAACCATGGATGAACCGGCGGCGGGAGCTACCCGGTGCGCGATGCCGGCGGGCATATGGATGCAGTCATACGGCGCCAGTTGGTAGGTTCTTCCTTCCGCGGCCACTACAGCTTCGCCGCTAAGGATCGTGATCACTTCGCTGCAGCGGTGCGTGTGATAGGGGAGTTCCGATGCGGGCTGGAACGTGGCGGTTCCCGTGCTGAATGCGGTCGCGCCGCACTCACTTGAAACAAATTCCCGCAGTTCGATACCACGGAGGGGAATGGGAAGAGGCGCGCAGCGGCCTGAGACAATTCGCTCTCTCACGAACGTCGGGGAATCAGTCTGCGGGTCTTGTGCCGTCATTGGAGTCTCCATGCCGCACTATTGATGCGGTGAATACCGGGTAAAAGTGGCGGTAATCGAACCGGGTTGTTTGGGACCAATAAGCCTCGAGCGAATTCACTCATATTCGTTCCGGAACGCGGGAATCTGGAGGAAATCTCGTGAGATGCCCGCCGCGCATCGAGAGTGGCGCCGCGACGCCCAGGGACTTCGATCCCAGCGAAACTACCTCGGAATTTTGTTGAGAGACACGGGCAGGTCGGCCTCGCTCGGCGCGACAGGTTCCGCGAGGACTGTCTTCGTTCCGCGCCGCGCGTGGCGGCCCCTGTCTTGGGATAAGCCGGTTTCCACGGATCGAGTCGGGCGGCTTGCGCAATGGTTCGGGAGGACCCGCCGCGCCATCCGCGCGGACCCTTCCTGGCGAGAAGTAGGGTACTGGTCTCGGCATCTCCACTATACATCAGACCAACAGATCTCCTGTTTGAGTATAGTGGGCTTGTAACATCCTGGTCAACAGTTAATTTAACAGCCCTTGAATATTATTTGGTCTGATAATCGTATTGACACATATTCAGTTCTCGGGATATTATAGTCCTCAGCTCCGTGCTAGAGCTCGATCCTAACGAGGCCTATGAAGTTCCACGATTCCGCATTCCGCTCCGGTTCCACCGTGCTGAGACGCGCGGCCAGCCTGGTGTTGGCCGCCTCGATGGCTACGCTTCCTCTGGCCTTATATGGTCAGACTACGGGTACCATCCTGGGGCAGGTTTCCGACCCGGCCGGGGCCGCTGTCGCCGGCGCCACCGTCAAGGCGGAGAACCTCGGTACCGGCCTCGGACGGACAGCCTCGACAAATACCGATGGCGTCTATCTGATCCCGGCGCTGCCGACCGGAACGTACAAGATCACGGTTGAGACGGCGGGGTTCAAGGTATTTACCCAGACCGGTATCTCCCTTCAGGTTGGACAAAATGCTCGCGTGGACGTGGCGTTGGCCCTGGGAACCGTAAGTGAATCGGTGGAGGTCACGGGGGCTGCGCTGAGTGTCGATACACAGTCCACAACCATTGGGGCAACCGTGGACAACAGGCGAATCGTGAGCATTCCGCTCAACGGCAGAAATGTCCTGGCGTTGGCCCAGTTGCTTCCTGGCGTCGGAACCGGCAATCTTCCCACGGCCTATTCCTTCAGCCGTCAAGGGCCCACGATCAGCATCTCCGGCAGCCGGGTCAACCAGAACAACATCATGCTGGACGGTACAACCTTGATCGGCGCCATGGGAAACGTCGGTCAAAATCTTCCCTCGCCCGACACGCTTCAGGAGTTCCGCGTGCTGACCAATACGTTCAGCGCGGAGTACGGCCGCGCCGCAGGGGGAGTGTTCCTCGCAATCACCAAGTCCGGCACAAACGAAGTGCACGGCGGCCTCTGGGAGTTTCTGCGAAACGACGCTCTGAACGCGCGCAATTTCTTCGCCGCCGGAAAGCCATTCCTGCGGCAGAACCAGTTCGGCGCCAGCTTGGGCGGGCCAGTGGTCCTGCCAGGCTACAACGGCAAAAACCGGACATTCGTATTCGGCTCGTACCAAGGGCTCCGCATCCGGCAACAGAGCCTCATCACCACGTTTCCTCCCAGCGCGCGAGAACTGGCGGGCGATTTCTCCGGGCTGGCACAGCCCATCATCGATCCGCTCAACGGCCAGCCGTTTCCCGGCAACATGATCTCTCCCACCCGCTTCGACCCGCTCGCCGTGAACATCGCCAGGCTCTACGTTCCGCCAGTCAACCAGCCCAACGGCAGCAGCGTGACCCTGCGTTCGATCCCGACCTCAGGAGATCAGTTCAGCGTGAAAGGGGACCACAAGCTGAGGGACGCCGACAGCTTTTCGCTAAGATACTACCGGAACAGGGAGGAACTAGGCAATCAGAGCGGCGGCGACGCCGAGGCACTTGCGGGACCCAGGGCGAATACGGTCACAAGCTGGTCGGCCGCCGAGACTCACATCTTCAGTCCCGGATTGCTGAACGAATTTCGCGTTTCGTATACCCGGATCTTCAGCCTGTTTACGACCTCACCCCTCAACAAGACGCCGCGCGAATTGGGGGCAAGCTTCAACCAGGACGGCCCAATTCCCCTGGTGCCTAACGTCACGGTTTCCGGGCGGTTCGGCGTCAGTCCTAACTTCCCGCTGCCGGAGCCCGACGACCTGTTCCAGTACGACGAAAAGCTCGCGTGGATTCGGGGACGGCATTCGGTCAAGTTCGGCGCGCAGATCATGCGTATCCGCCACCTCAGCCGCGGCCAATTCAACAGCTCGGGCGGCTTCACGTTCGACAGTTCTTTCACGCGGAACGCCATGGCCGACTACCTGATCGGCCGCCCCAGCAATCTATTCATGCAGAGCCCGCTTGAAGACGCTTCGCGCAGTGGCAACTATCACTTTTTCGCGCAGGACGATTTCAAAGTGAATCGCCGGCTGACCCTCAATGTGGGCGTGCGTTACGAGCTTAATACGCCCTACGTGCAAGTCCATGACTGGACATCCTCCATCCGGCCCTACGTGGGATGCGCCGCCGATTGTGCGCGCTCCACGATATTTCCGACAGCTCCCGCGGGGCTGGTGTTTCCAGGTGACCCCGGCGTTCCGCGGGGCTTGATCGCCACCGACAAGAACAATTTCGCCCCGCGCGTCGGTTTCGCCTGGGATCCGTTTGGCAGGGGCCGAACGGCCATTCGTGGGGCCTATGCGATCTTCTACGACTACACGGGAGCGATTGTTTCAGCTACGGTAAACCAGACTTTGCCATATGTGCTTCCGATCAGCCTGGACGCTCCGCCCAGCTTCAGCAATCCCTGGCAGGGAAGACAGGACCCATATCCGCACCGGCTTAATCGGGCGAACCCCGTGTTCATCTATCCCGTTCAGGCTTACTCGGTGAGTAAGGACTTTCGCGATGGCTACATTCAACAATTCAATCTGAACGTTCAGCATCAGTTTGGATCCGATTGGGTTGTCCAGGTTGGTTATTACGGCCGGCTTGGACGCAAACTCTCGGCGAATCATGAAGGCAACCCGGCGATCTTTGGTCCTGGCGCGACGGCGGCGAACGTACAATCGCGGCGTCCTTTCCTGCCCCAGAACTATGCCAGCATCGGCTTAATTACGTCGGACACGAACGCCTCTTACAACGGCCTTCAGGTGAGCGTGGAAAAGAAGTTCTCTCACGGGTACACTTTGCAGGCGGCGTACACGCATTCACGGTCCATCGACGAACGGTCGCGCTTCTCCGTGGACGGCGCGAGCGGAGCCAACCCATTCAATTACCGGAAGGGCGACCGCGGATTGTCGGATTTCGATCAGCGAAACATACTCGCTCTCAACGGCGTTTGGGAGATCCCATTTCTAGCGCGAAAGGGTCTGCTGACTACAGCCTTCGGCGGCTGGCAGTTGGCAGGTACCGTGCGCGTAGCGAGCGGATTCGCGTTTAACCCAATTGCGGGATCCGATGTGGCGCTCGCAGGGGGAGGCCGCGGTTCGACTGCACAGTTCCCCGATGTTGTCGGCAACCCCCGGCTGGACACCGGCCGCGAGCGAAAGGACTTGGTAGCCGCCTATTTCAACAGGGCTGCCTACGCCCGTCCGGTCACAGGGAGTTTTGGAAACAGCGGACGCAATAACGTCATTGGTCCAGGTTTCTCGCAGACAGACCTTGCCGTATTGAAGCGGTTCCAGATCCCGAGAGAGCGCCTCGGACGATTTGAGTTCCGGTCGGAGATCTTCAATCTGCTGAACCAGGTGAATTTCGCCAATCCGAATAACAATCTTATTTCACCGGCCTTTGGCCGGCTGCTCAGCGCTCGTGATGCCCGCATCGTTCAGTTCGGGCTGCGCTACGACTTCTAGGCTGAGGTTCTGACGCGGGGAGAATCCGCTGCCGCGCATGAGGCAGGCCGCAGCTCCACGGGCGCTTCCGGCTGAAGGTCATCATGCGCCCTCGGCCAGGAAGTTCATCGCACAATTTGTTCTTCGTTACGATTGTTGAGGGTCCGGTGTAGATGCCTCCGTAGATTTCAGCGGTCCACCGGATTATAGGGGGCTGGAGGGAAACATGGATCGCCACGGATCCGGAGCGAACCTTCCTGGCGAAGCGCGTGTAGGCGTCATGTTTGTGATCGGACCGCGGCACCGGCTGTCGCTAATGACGGACGATTTTCTGGAAAGAAACTCCCGCGATGCTCAACCCGCATGCCGCTCGAGATGCTACACCCCTGCGCGATGGTTCCATCATGAGTATTGCTCCTCAAGAAGGGACGTCAACCTGGCCGCGCAATCAAATTCAAGTTTCTGTTAGCACTCGGAGATCTCAAACATGAATCGAAGGACCTTCTTGCGTTTGGGCCCGCTTGCCGGCGCGTCCGCGCTTGCTTTGCGGGAAGGTATCGCAGCCGCTCCGCTCCAGGCCGGCCGGAGCGGCCTCAAAATCACCGGCGCGAAATTGGTCCGGGCCACGCCGAGAAATCCGCTGCCCGCGTCGTTTCGATACAGAGCGGTCCACGAGACGGCGGCGAGAAACGATGCCCCAAAGGCGTTGCTGATGAACCGGTATCTGCCCGGAAAGCAAGGGGACGGCCAGGAGTTCTACACCTACGACGCGGACGGAGCCGGCGTGGGGGTTCAGATCACGACGGATCGGGGAGTCTCGGGCATCGGGCACGGAACCACCAACCTGATGGTCAATGACATCGCCAAGCTCGTGATCGGCGAAGACCCCGTCAATGTGGAGAAGCTCTGGGACATCATGTGGCGGTCCACGATGCGCTACGGCAGGAAAGGCATTGCCATCCAGGCGATCAGCGCGATCGATCTGGCCTTGTGGGACCTCATTGGCAACGCCACCGGCCTGCCGGTTTACAAGCTTTTGGGAGGTGAGACGAAACCGCGGATTCCAGCCTATTGCACGATGAACGATACGAAACAGCACGTGCAATTCGGATTCAAGAAGCTCAAGCTTGCGCTCCCCTTCGGGCCGGAGGACGGCCGTGACGGCCTGAGAAAGAACGTGGACCTGGTGAAAGAGACCCGTGAGTTGGTTGGTCAGAGCGGCGAAATCATGCTGGACTGTATCATGTCGCTGACCGAGAGCTATACGGTTGAGCTGGCTGCGGCCGTGGAGCCGTACCGCGTCTACTGGATTGAAGAACCACTGATCCCAGATGATTACGAGGGCTTTGGCAGGCTAAAGGCGCAGATCAAGACGACGCTGATTACAACAGGCGAACACGAGTATACCCGATACGGGTTCCGCCAGTTATTGCACCACCGCAGCGCCCACATCTGGCAGCCGGACATTCACTGGTGCGGAGGCCTCACGGAGATCCGGCGTATCGCGGCTCTTGCGTCAACGTATGATATACCTGTGATACCGCACGGGGGCGGCGCAACTCAACCTGGCCGGCACTTCATCATGGCTACTGTCAATTCCCCTTGGGCCGAGTGCGTCATGCCCGTCCCCGGCGGGCCATCCGAAGTATACAAGCGGTACGAAGAGGACCTTCACATCACGCGGGGGCCGGAGGGAATCTACATTAGGCCATCCGACCGCCCCGGATTCGGGTATGATCTGGTAGTTTCGTAAGTTGCATTCCGGTCTGAAGTGTTCCGAGTAGTCCGTTCGGGCTCTGCCAAGCCATATATCTACATGACCGAAAAGGGTGTTGACATTGCACAGTGGATTACATATGATCGGTCTGATGATCGGACCTGGGCGAGAAGGGGAAACCCAATCACGCTCGAGTAGAGGAACGAGGAACATTAGTAATGCGAATGTCGGTGGTGTTTCCAGTGCTGCTGAGCGCTCGTCTTCTTTTGGGGCAATCGGTCGCGCCTCCAGTAAACCACCCAACTCCCAAGAGATCGACGTCCGCTGAACTCGACCGGCTCACAACGAGTGTTGTTGGAACGGGTACAGCGGCAGGGAGTAAAGCAAATCAAACGAAGAGCGTCGCCCGAAAGAACTACATCGACCGATACATTTTCGGAAAGATGGAGCAGGACCACATACCCCACGCGCCACTTTCAAGCGACGAGGAATTTCTTCGCAGGGTATCGTTGGATCTGATTGGCCGCATCCCGCAACCTGAACAAGTTCGTGCGTTCGCCGCTGACAGGGACCCGGCCAAACGGGACAAATTGATCGACGAGTTGACGGACGCCAAAGTGGATCCTGCGGCGATTCCACATCCTTCGGCTCCTTTCCTCGACCGATGGACCTACTTTTTCGGCGATCTGTTCAAGAATGCGGGAGCCGAAATAGGAGTCAAAGGACGCAATCTGTTCGCGGATTATATTCATACGGCTCTGCTGCTCGACATCCCTTATAACCAGTTTGTGACGGAGATGTTGAGCGCCAGTGCCCGCTCCAACTGGCAGTACGGACCTTCCGGATTCCTGGCCAGGAATCATGCGGATGACGCCGATGGGCTGGCAATCAACCACGAAGACACAATTGAAGATATTGCGATCAGCAGCAACAGGTATTTCCTGGGAATTAACCTGGAGTGCATTGCCTGCCATGATGGCGCCCGGCATCTGGAAAAGATCAACTTGTGGCTAACCCGGCGCAAGCGCGACGAGTTTTGGCGACATGCCTCGTTTTTTGGGGGAGTGCGGATCTATCGGGCGTTCGGCATCGGCCAGGAGTTCGCGGTTAAGGACGATGAGCATCGGTTCGATCTGAAACACCCCAGCGTGAAACGAGTGCAGCGCTACCGGAAGGATGTCTCTCCGGCCTTCCTTCTGACAGGCGAAAAACCGAAAGAGGACGGCTCGCGCGAGGGTCTCCGCGCGGCCTACGCAAGGATGCTGACGGCAGATCCGCAGTTTGCGCGAGCCGCGGTAAACATGATCTGGGCTGAGCTTATGGGAGTCGGAATTGTTGACCCGCCCTTTGAGTTCGATCTGGATCGTCAGGACCCGAAAAATCCGCCGCCTGCTCCCTGGACCATCCAGCCGAGCCACCCGGAGCTGCTCGACGCGCTGGCAAAAGACTTTGTGGCGAACAACTACAGTTTGAGGCACATCATGCGGATGATTGTAAAGTCGAGCGCATATCAGCTTTCGTCACGTTTCGCCGGCGAGTGGCGGCCCGAATACGCCACCTATTTCGCGCGCCGTTTCGTTCGCCGGCTGCCCGCCGAACAGCTCTACGATGCGATTGCTCAGGCGACGGACGTCTTTATCGATTTTTCGGTCAACGGCACAGGTGAAAAAGTGAAGTACATGTTGCAGACTCGCGACCCGTCCGATCTTGGCGGCAAGGACTTGGAAGACGTAAGGTCCCTCGTCTCCGCTTTCGGCCAGAGCAATCGGGATCAAGGCGAGAAAAGTCTGGCGGGCACCATGGTCCAGACTTCGGCGTTGCTCAACAGCAACTTTATCAAGGACCGTGTGCGGGCCGGGAAGGGACGCTTGGCCACGCTGTTTAAGGCGGATCCCCCGCCCACCAACGAGGCGGTTGTAGATGAGCTCTTTCTGGCGACTTTGGGACGGCTTCCGGCGGGCAAAGAAAAGGCGCTTGCCTCGGGTCAGTTGGAGCGGTACCGTGAATCGGGAGCAGAGGATCTACTGTGGAGTCTCCTGAATAAGACCGAGTTTCTTTTTAACTAGAAGGTGGCGAGATGAACCAACTTAGAACGGCGATTCCAACGTTGTCGCGCCGCGGGTTCCTAAAGATTGGACCCGTGGGAGTCTCCTGCTTTTATCTGCTACCCGTTGCGCATCCCTGGAATGTCCAGGCGTCCACGCCGTTGAAACTTCGGGGAACCGCCGAACAGTGCATCTTCATTTTCCTGAGCGGCGGCCCGAGCCAGATCGATACGTTCGATTTCAAGGAAGGCCGGTGGACGCCACCGGACTTCGACCTGCGGACCGTGAAGGGCGGCCCGATGAGGCTGCCCTATGGGCTATTCCCGAGGCTTGCCGGGAAACTTGACGACCTCGCGATCGTGCGGTCGGTTGAGGCTTGGGAAGCCGGTCATGCCAGGGCTCAGTTCTACACGCAGGTCGCGCACCCGATCAGCCCGGCGCGCAGGAATGAGATGCCCTCTATCGGGGCGGTGATTGCTCACGAAATGAATTCCCGCCGCAAGCCTTCCGATTTTCTCCCTCCGTTCGTATCCATGAACTTCGGAACGGGCGGTGGGGCGGGCATCATCGGGGCAGGCTGTCTCGACCCGAAGATGAACCCGCTCACGCTGGACACGAAGGCGAAACTGAATTTCGTCCTGACCGAAGGCGAGCGCTCGCGCTTCGACCGCCGCTGGGATCTGCTGCGAAAGTTGGAGGAGACCGGCCTGGAATCCGGCGGAATTGCCAGATCCCGTTCCATCGAAGAGTACAACTCTCATTATCAGGGCGCTCACTCCATGATGCTTGCCGATGGTATCGGGAAAGTTCTTACCATCAATCCGGATGAGCGCAAAGAGTACGGAAGCTCTTCGCTGGGCGATGCCTGCATCCTGGCAAAGAATCTGATTTCCGCCGAGGCGGGTACCCGGCACGTGCTCATCCAGCACGAAGGCTGGGACTTCCATGCCAACATCTACGACAAGAGTAAACCCTCTAATCACTACACGGTCTCGCGGGAATTGGACGGGGCGCTAAGCAGCCTGCTCACGGACTTACGGCGGATGAAGACGAAAGACGGATCGAGCCTTCTCGAAAAGACACTGGTTGTGTGCATGGGCGAGTTCGGCCGCACCGTGGGGGATTTGACCGTCAATAAGGGTCGAGATCATAACCGGTTTGCCTCGACTGCGCTCTTCGCGGGTGGCGGGGTTAAGGGTGGACAGATTATCGGCGCGACCGACGAAACCGGAGGCAAGGTTGCCGACCCGGGGTGGGGCAAGAAGAGATCCATTTACACCGAGGACGTGACCGCCACAATGTATTCCACTCTCGGCATCGACTGGACGAAAAAGATAACGAACACACCTTCTGGCCGTGCCTTCGAATATCTGGAACCTGTATCCGGCACCACCTTCGTCGACTTCGGCGAAATTACACCTCTGTTCGGCTAGCGGTCTCAGAGCTGCTGCATGTGGTTCTCTCTCTATCGCGCGGTTCCGTATAGCCATAGGCGGATTCGGAGTTGCGACGTAGAGGGACGCCACGAATCTTTCCCCTTGCCGTACCCGGCGCGGCAAATAGCGGCGGCCGGCGCCTGCGCCTGTCCATTTGCCGCGAATCACCCGTCACCAGTTACGAGAAACGGAAATCGTGCCTTGAAATTCGGAAACAACTTTTGGAGTTCAAAATGAAGATACCAAACAGCGCGGAAACACTCATGAAGAAACTTGTATTGCTCTGTTGCCTTCTGGCATCCGCCGTTACCGTGTACGCACAGTCGGCGGGCTCGGCCACGATTCAGGGTGCGGTTACCGATTCCACGGGGGCTGCTGTAACCGGCGCCAAGGTCACCGTCCTCAACGTAGCGACGTCGTTTGTTTCGAGCGTCATCACCGGCGCTGAGGGGACCTATTACGTGCCCTATTTGATGCCCGGCGCCTATCGGGTCACCATCGAAACTGCCGGATTCAAGCGGTACGTGCGTGACGGCATCGTGGTTCGCATCAGCGAAACGCAACGGCTGGACGTGGCGCTGGAATTAGGAAATGTCACCGAGTCGGTGAATGTCGTGGGATCCGCGGCGTTGCTTGAGACGGAAACCTCATCGTCCGGCCAGATACTCGAGGGGACAACGATCATCAAGATCCCGGTGCTCGAGAAAAGTTTCAGCCGCCTGGTGGTCTACATGCCGGGAGTAAATACGATTAACGGCCAGCACGTCTCGGGACAGCGTGAGCGGGCGTTAAACCTCACGCTCGACGGATTGAGTGGAAAGGAGCCTGTTCGAGGGAGCCCAAACAACACGTTCCGCGTCATGACCGCTACGCTGGACCTGGTGCAGGAGGCCAAGCTGTCGACAACCGGGCTGCCGGCCGAATTCGGCCATTCCAGCGGCGGTTTGTTGAGCGCGGTGTTCCGTTCGGGAACCAACCAGTTTCACGGCTCCCTGGAGGATCGGTATACCGTCCCGAAGTTCGTTCGTCGCAGTTATTTCGAAATCCTGCCGACCAATTACCTCTATCATGAGGCTTCAGGTACTGCGAGCGGCCCCCTCTACGTGCCGAAGGTTTACGACGGCCGAAATCGGACGTTTCTGCTCTTCGGGGTGCAATATCATCACGGAGAGATTTACGAAAATGTGATCTCAAGCGTGCCAAGCCAGGACATGTTGAACGGCGACTTCAGCTTCGGCGGGCGCGGCCTGCCCATCTTCGACCCTGCCACCACGCGGCAGGATGCCTCCGGCCGATGGGTTCGCGATCCTTTCCCTGCCAATCGCGTCCCAACGGCGCGCTACGACACAGTGAGCCGCAATCTGCTGGCCCTGAACCCTTGGGTTCCGGCGAATGCTCCAGGGATCATCACTCCGAACGGTCCGCAGCAGAACCTTATAATTCAGCGTTTCGGCGGATACTACTTCACGCGGTGGGACGGCAAGGTGGATCACCAGTTCAACTCTCATCACAAGATCTTCGGCCGCTACTCGCAACTCAACCACAATTCGCCCGACCGGATATCGCCGGAGGTGAGGGACCGCGCCTTCGATCCCCAACTCGGGATCCGGCCGGATCAGTACAACGCGATAATCTCGGACACCTACACGCTTAGCCCGACCATGATCAACGAGTTTCGTATCGGTTTCAACCGGCGGCGCGAGTCGTTTCGTCCACAGACCCAGGACCAGGATTGGGCGAAGCGGCTGGGCATCCCAGGCGTGAGTCCGGAGAGCTTTCCGCAGTTCGAGCCCAGATTTTTCAATCTTGGGCCGGGCGGGAAAGGTCAAGACGTCGGTGAGGATCTCTCTTTGCAGAACAACTTCACGAGAGCGTCCGGACAACACACCGTCAAGGGCGGCTACGAACTCATTCGGACGAGATATAACTCCGTGGTTCGAAGCCTGCCGTCCGGATCCTACAACATGGGTGGAACGGAATCGCCGTTCACGCCGAACACCGGAAACAATTTCGCTTCCCTGTTGCTGGGGAGCGTCGCCAGCGCGACCTTCACGCGCACACAGGCGGCATGGCTGCCTCGATGGTGGTCGCACTCGTTCTTCATTCAAGACGATTACAAACCGGTGCGGAACCTGACCTTCAATCTCGGGCTTCGATGGTCGTACGAATCCCCGTTCACGACCAAGTTCGGCCAGCAGTCGCAATTTGATCCTGCGGCGAGGGATACACTCACAGGTCGGCTCGGGGCCATCGTCCACAACCCGGGGCCGTTGGCCGCGAGCGATCGGAATAACTTTCAGCCACGCGTCGGAATGGCTTGGAATTTCCGGCCGAAACTGGTGTTCCGGGGCAGCTTCGGGGTCCACCAAAGCGATTTGCTGACCAACGGATTGAGCCAGAACTTCGAGGAGTACTTCGCGACGGCGAACGTCCAGCCAGCGCCGGGCGACCCTCGCCCGGCTTTCCTGCTATCCCAGGGCCCTCCCGCGTTCCAGTTTCGAGCGGCCGCCGATGGGAGCGTGCCGTTCCTTGGCGGCAACTTCAGCGCCAGACGGGCAAGCTGGTACGATCCTAAAATGCGGATGCCGTACGTGATGACATGGTCTGGCGGGTTTCAGTGGGAATTTGCGCCGACCTGGCTGGTGGAACTCCAGTATCAGGGGTCAAGCGGCGTTGGCCTGCTCAACAACTGGAATATCAACGTGGTCCCGCTCAACGTATCGGCGGATCCGGCGCAACTTGAACGAATCCGCCAGCAGAATCAGGACTTCCTGCCTTATCCGCAGTTCGGCGAGGTGCAACACTTCAGTAATTACGGTCACAACACCTATCACGGCGGCACGCTCCGGGTGGAAAAGCGACACGCGGCTGGATTCACTCTGAACAGCTTTTACACTTTCTCCAAGACGATGAACGACGCCGACGACGATGGAACCGCGAGCGGGGTCACTTACTACAATCGGCGCCTCGAAAAAGCGCGGGCGAACTATGACGTCAATCACCGCTCGGTGACCACGTTGACTTACGAACTGCCATTTGGCAAAGGCAAGCGCTTCGGAAATACGGGTGGTTGGCGCAACGCCATCTTCGGCGGGTGGGAGATCGTCGGCGTCCAGACGTTGCAGACCGGGCCGCCGTTCACGGTGACCTTCGCCGGAAGTCCAAACCGCTACTTGCCGGGCGCCAGCCGCCCGATTCAGGTCGCTGCCGACGACGAGGCAAAGCTGAAGCACGTGGACATCGGGCCGAATCGATTTCCTTTCTCCGCGCAGAACCGCTACCTGAAGCTCGGCGCATTCCGTTATCCGGACAGCTTTCAGGCGGGCACCCTCGGCCGCAACACTTTGCAGTCGCCGGGGCTGGTGTGGACACAGCTTTCGCTTTCAAAGAGCTGGAAGATCAAAGAGCGGCTCAAGGCCATCCTTCGGCTCGATATGAACAACCCGCTGAACTACCAGAACTTCGGCAACCCGGATTCCACATATAACGCAACCAACCCCGCCAATTTCGGGACATTCAGCGGTGTTCGCGGCAGCTTCTCGGATGTCGGGACTTCGCGTGGACACTCCATCGTCGTCACAAGGCTGGAGTGGTAATGCCGTTGCCAACAGGTATGATTACAGCCAGACTGGGGACCACAATGCGAATTTTACCGATTGCTTTCGCGATGGTGTCGAGCGGTTTCGCCGCGCCGACTTTCACCAAGGATGTTGCTCCGATCTTCTACCGGAAATGCGTGAGCTGTCATCGTCCCGGCGAAGTGGCTCCGATGTCGCTGCTCGACTACGAGTCCGCCCGCCCCTGGGCGAAGGCGATACGCCAGTCGGTCCTTACGCGAAAGATGCCGCCTTGGTTTGCCGACCCGCAGTATGGCCACTTCGCCAATGACGCGCGCCTCTCCGAGGACGAAATCGGGGCGGTCAAAGCGTGGGTGGACGGGGGATCTCTCGAAGGTGACAGGCTGGATCTGCCTCCTCAGCCGGTGTTCAGCGAGGGCTGGAAACTGGGCAAGCCGGACCTTGTAATCGACATTGGCCAGGATTTCGATGTGCCCACCGGGAACGACATCAACAAGGATTTCGTCGTTCCGTCGAATCTGACGGAAGGGAGATGGATTCGAGCCGCGGAGATCCGGCCGGGGAACCGGCGGGTTGTGCATCACGTGCATCTTTCTGTCCTCGAAGGAAAAGAGCCTCTGGCACAACGGAGTCGAGAGAGCGAGGGTCGAAGGTCAATTGTCAGAGTTGGCCAGGGAGCCGGCGTGGCGAGTTACATGGAGAAGGAGCCCGGCGAGGGGCTTACACGGATTCGGGCGGACGCGCCCGTAGTGGATAACGCCTGTGCGAGCGACGCGCCCGATCTCCCCGGGCTTTCCGGGTTCCAGGAAGGCTCGTTTGTTGCTTTCCTGCCGGGACGCCAACCCGATCTCTTCACCCAGGGCGCGGCAAAGTACATTAAGGCTGGAAGTCAGTTGCGTTTTCAGGTCCACTACGCCAACATTACGAGACCTGCCATGGATCGGACCAGCGTGGGCCTGTATTTCTACCCCGGGCAGCCCAAGAGAGTAGCACGTCGTATGGACGTCCGGAACCACTTCTTCCGCATCCCGGCAGGAGCGGAGAACCACCCGGTGAAACGTTGTTACGAATTTGAGGCGGACAAACAGCTCATCTCGATCACCCCCCACATGCATTACCGTGGGAAATCGGCGCGCTACGAACTGGTCCGGCCGGACGGGAAGCAGGAGGTTCTTCTCAATGTGCCGGACTACAATTTCAACTGGCAACTGAACTATCAGTTCCAGGAGCCCATCTTCATCACGAAGGGAAGCCGTCTCGTCGTGACCTTCACATACGACAATAGTACCAGGAACCGGTTCAATCCGGATCCGTCCATTGCCGTGCGCTGGGGGGACCGGACCGAAGAGGAAATGATGACTACCTGGACCGAGGTTCTCGAGGTTGCGACAGCGGATCCTCCGGGTCTGGGTACAAAGGTATCGGCAAACAGGTAAGACTTTCAGGCTTGCCTCACGTAACGCACCATCGCTTCCCGATCATGGCGGTCCCTGGTCGCCCGATCTTCACTAAGCAGACGATGTACCGGCCTTGATCTTCCACCCGGACATCCCTCACTTTCAGAGGGGACGGATCACTTGGATCGTCGCTGGGGGGGTACACTCCCGCTTTTCCACGTCCGTGATGGTATCGGGGAGAGCGGAGATGACGCTTGCAGGAGATATCCTGCGGAGACGGTTGTTGCCGAAATCGTCGATGTAGACGTTGCCCGGAAGTTCGTCTCGACGGGCGAACGGAGGTCGAGCCGCGCTTGCGACCCGGCGGAGCCTGTTCCGTTATGCGTGAGTCCGTCCGGCGTAATCTTGCGGACGCCGTAAGAGGCCGTGTTCGCCGGGTACATGACGCCTTTCGAGGAAATGCCGATACCCTCGACGCCGGCGGGCTGAGCGGCGAGCGCGAGGACGGCTTCGTCGCGGTACTCGCCGCCGGCGATGGTCTGGATCGTGAAGACGGGCGGCGCGGCGGCTGCGAAGCCCGGCAATGCCAAGCCCTGCGCCCAAATCGAGATTCTCCCGCTGTTAAGCGTTTCCGGCTCTCGAAAACTCTCATGCGTCCGATAAGTCGGACATGCGTCCAAATCTCGCGCTGTTGCTCCTGTTGGCGACCGCGGCGGAAGCTGATAGCGCGGCGCTCCGTCTGAAAACGCGCAGCATCGACACATCGAACCAGTTGGTGAGCCTGGCGCTAGCCGGCAGGCAGCGGGCCGCCGGGCGCTCGCATTACCTGGTGCAATATCCGGGGCCACCGCAAGCGGCCGATCTGAAGGCGCTGCGGGCGCGGGGGGCTGTGATTGCGGGATTCGTCCCGGAGAACGCGTTGTCCATTTCCGCGCCGGACGGAATGTCGTTCGACGGACTTGGTTTGCGGTGGATCGGGCGGCTAACGGCCGGAGACAAGCTGAGTCCAGGTTCGCGCGTCGGGGCGGCACAGCAGGTTGCTTACCTGGACGAGGCGGGGTTTGCGGCGGCTTTCGTCGTGGAGTTCCACTCGGATGTGGAAATGGGGGGCGCGCGCGCGCTGGTTCGGGAACAGGGGATCGAGATTCTCGACCGGTCCTCCCTGCTGCCGAATCATCTGCTGGTTGCGGCGACTGCTCTCCAGGCGGCGGCACTCGCGGAATGGGATGAAGTGGCGTACATATTCGCGGCCTCGCCCGATTTGATCAATGCCACTCTTGTGGTAGCCTGCCCGGGAGGAGCCACCGAGGCGGCGCTTGTGGGGCAGTACGCACAGGTGAGCCAGGGCTGGCCGGCGGGCGCGCAGGGGGCTGTAGTGGGGTATCGCTTCGGCGGGGGAATCAGCCGCATTCCGGCCCTTGCCGCACAGAACGAAATCGTCCGGGCCATGGACGCCTGGAGCCGGTCGGCGAGAGTGTCGTTCGCGCCCGGCGTGGATCCGGCAGCGCCGCAGACCATGAACATCTTCTTCGCCTCGTCTTCCCACGGCGATGTGTATCCTTTCGACGGGCCGGGCAGGGTATTGGGACACACGTTCTTCCCGTCGCCGCCGAACGCGGAGCCCGTTGCCGGGGACATGCACCTGGACGCGGACGAGAACTGGAACATCGGATCGGGCGTGGACGTGTTCTCCGTGGCGCTTCACGAAACCGGGCACGCGCTCGGTCTGGGGCACTCGGACCTGCCCGGCGCGGTGATGTACCCGTACTACAAGCAGGTCGCAGGGCTGGCTGCCGACGACATCGCGGGTATCCGCTCGCTCTACGGGGAGCGGACGACACCCGCGGTTGATCCAACGCCAGCATCGCCCGGGACTCCTTCCCTGCCGCCGACGACTCCGCCATTAACGCCGCCGTTGCGGCCGCCGGCGGCGCCGCCCTCGACACCGCCCGCCACTCCGCCTGTTTCGCCACCGGTCGACCCTCCGATCGTGCCGACACCGCCAGACCCTGGGCCGAGACTTCCCGGGCCAACGCCTGCGGCTCCTCCTGCCGCTCCGCCGGGCGACACCGTTCCGCCATCGGTGTCGATCACCTATCCGGCGGGGACCATCGTCGGAACAACGGACCCGTTAATAACCGTAAGCGGTACGGCGTCCGATAATGCCGGCGTTACCGAAATCCGTTGGACGAACAACTTCGGTTCGTCGGGAACCGCGACGGGAACGAGCTACTGGACCGCCAGCGTGCCCCTGCTGGTGGGTACGAACAGCGTGGTGATCCGTGTCTTCGACGCGGCTGGTAATTCCGCGTGGCGGTCCCTGACCGTAGTGAGACGGTAGCCGGCAGCAGAGTCACACCCGATCCCATCGCTCGAAGAGGAACGGGCCTGGCCGATTCGGGAGCATCGATGAGTTGCACGAGTCTACGATCCTGGCGCGAACCAAATGGAGGATGAGCGCTGGTTCCGCCCGTACGCCCGCTTGCGTGTCCGCTTCCCGGCTGTTGTCGTAAACCCGAAGTTCAGTCAGTTTCGGCATGAGTTGAACCAGGTTGACCTGGCTGGAGTCGTAGCGTTCGCGGATCTCAGCGCCTGGAATGTCATGCCCGCCTTCGCAACGCTGGAGCGCACGCGTGCAGTAACGCAGAGACTAGTTTGGCTTTCATGCGGCGAAGATAATCACCCATCGGCGTCTGATCGCGATGCAATGCGTGAGCCGCCAGTCGGAACAGCGTCCCAGCGCGATTCTTAGTTCGGCGGGCTCCTCGCCATAAGACCCTTCCTCCGCTGATGTCATTGTCGGGGCACAGTCCCAGCCAGGAAACGAAATGCGCGGCGGTCGGCCATCGAGACATGTCCCGTCCTACTTCGCTGAACAGCATGAAGACCAGCGTCATCAGCCCGGGAATCTGGGTCAGGTCCACGCCGAACAGCTTGTCTGCCTCGGCCCGCATGTTGAAATCGATGATCGAGATGCGTATTCCAAGGAAAGCCGATCAGTTACGACTGTAATCCGGAATGGGTGATCGGCATTGGATTCACCCTATCAAGCCCCTTGTGAAATCAGCGGCTTGCAGGGAGACTCCCGTAGTAAGAGAAAGGGCCTTCTTTTGCTCGACCCTCTACACTACTGCACATCGCCTTCCTTGAACTGGTACTCGAAGCCAAGGCGGACCCGAACGCTTAGTTCCAGGCCCGACCCAAGATGATCGCCCCGCCCCGCCGGTGAGCCAGGCTCAGAAAGACAACTTCAACCCTAGCTGGATGATCCGCTGATTATCATCCACAACCGCTGTCACCCGGCCGAATTGCGCCGACGCCGCGTTCGCGTTCGGGAGCCGGAAATTCGGATTATTGAAAACGTTGAAGAACTCCGCCCGGAACTGGAGGCCCATCCGCTCGGTGATGGCCGTGTCCTTCAATAGCCCCATATCGGCGTTGAAGAACTTCGGTCCCCGAATAATGTTGCGTCCCGAGTTGCCTGTGGTTCCAAGCGCATTGGCGGTGAAGGCCGCTGTCTCGAACCACTTGAGAAGCTGGTCGTTTCTGGACCGTCCGCCGCCGAGCGTCGCGTCGCCTCCGCGAAAATCGGCCAGGTCCCCGCCCACCCCGGTAAAGGAGTTATCGCGCCCGCTGGCCACCGAGAACGGGAAGCCGCTCTGCCAGATTACGATCCCATTCACCTGCCAGCCGTGCAGCAGCCGTTTGGCCGCACCGGAATTCACCCTCGCGCGCGGCAGATCCCAGATGTTGGAGAACTTGAAGTTGTGCTCCACATCCTCCGTCGCCAGCCCTCGATAGGCCCTCCGGTTAAATGCGTTGATATTATTCACATCATCAATCGTTCGAGACCAGGTGTAATTTGTCAGGATCGAGTAGCCCTTTCCGAACCGCTTTTCCAAATTCCACTGCAGGGAATGGAAATTCGAGTTGGCCCCCGAATCGGTCCGGCTGACGCGGCTGAAAACTGGATACACCCGCCGTTGCTGCGTGTTGCCCACCGTCGCGCCGGGCCCGAAGATGGCCGGGTTTTCATCCAGCGTCACTTGCAGAAACGTTCCTTTGTTGCCAAGATAGGACGCGCTGGTCACCCAATCCTTCCCAAACTGCCTTTCCAGGCGGAAGCTCCATGACAGTAGTTGCGGCACGCGGTAGTCGCGCGTGAAGTAGGCACGGATCGCGTTCTCCGGCGAGAATACGAACTCAGGACCAGGCACCTTCGGACCGAAATTCTGGGGGAACGGATTGGCCTGCCCTTTGCTGCCATACGGATCTTCAAACGCCAGATCCTGTAGCTGGAACGTGCCTGCAAACGGAGCGATATTGGTGTATGGGTTGAAATTGCTGGTCTGTATAGGCGTGTAGTATGCTCCCAATCCAACCCGCAGGCTGGTCTTACCGTCCTCAGTCAAGCGATAGGCCAGTCCGAGCCGCGGTCCCATATTCCACACGTTGGCGTCATGGCCCGCAATCGGGCAGCCCGTGTCGCCGCCGTAGAGCATTCCCACCGGCGCTTTCGGGTACCGCTGCGACCGCTGGCCTCCTTGCGGCTGGAAGCAGACGACTCGGCCTTGACGATCATACGGGGCCCAGTAGGGATCCCATCGTACACCCAGGTTCACCGAGAGCCGTTTGGAGACGCGCCAGTTGTCCTGCACGAACAAGCTCCACCGCACGCCCTTAAGATCCTTGAATTCACCGCCGCCCTGCGTGAACGCCGAGGCGCGGCCGAACATATAGTCGGCCAGCCCATTGCCGGAAAGCTGCCCGTTGAATGTGAAGTTACCCATCATCTGGAAGCTGTTGGTGATGTGGTTGGTGACGCGCACCGCTTCTCCCCCAAACCTCAATTCATGGTTTCCCTTCGTCTTGGTCACCACTTCCCGGATGGTGAAATCGCCGCGGTCGAAATCCCCTTTGTGACTGGTGCCGATGGAGAACCCGTCGGTCACGCTGAGGTTCAGAGCCGGTGGGAATCCCAGTTCCGTATCTTGCGGTCCCAGCAGCTTTGACCCGGCGTCGCGGAAGCTGAATGGCGCACCAGAAAGCGAGCCGCCCCGCTGCCGGTTTAACCCGAATGTGGAAGTCACCAGCAGGTTCGGCGAAACCACGAACACGTGATTGACGGAAACGTTCTGAAGCCTCACTGCGTTCCCGCTGCGCGCCGCGAGAATATTCACCTTATCGATGCCCGCCGGCAAATCGAAGTCCGTGAAATAGTAGCGGCCGCTCAATTGGTGGCGGCCGCTGGTGTAGTCGATCTTCGGCATGAACTGGTTCTCCGTCTGCTGTACGGGAAAGCCGGGGAAGGTCACCTGGCCGGCCGGGCCGTTCGGCAACGGAATGAAGTCGAGGAAGTACTTCGAGACGGGGTTCAGGCGGCTGGCCGGGATGATGTTGCCGGGCACGGGCTGGCGCGAAACCGGATCCACCAGTTGACGCGGAAGAACCGAGGAGAAGTCGCCCCGCCGCATGGCCTCGGTCGGTACAAACCGGATTAGGCCCGCCGGTGTATTGCGCAGCCGCGTCCCTTGAAAGGTTCCGAAAAAGAAGAGCCTATCCTTGAGGATTGGACCGCCGATGGCGCCGCCAAACTGATTTCTCTTCAGCGAATCCTGCACCGGGGCGAAGAACTGGCGCGCGTTCATGGCGCCGTTGCGCATGAAATGAAACCATGAGCCGTGAATCTCATTTGTTCCCGCCCGCGTGATGATATTAACCACGCCGCCCGCCGCGGTGCCATATTCGGCCGAGTA
>SYKU01000402.1 GCA_005808865.1 Acidobacteriota bacterium | reverse complement strand
CGGGCAGCGACTAACCTCACTAAAGAGGAGGCACGATGTTTCGCCGTGCGATGACCGGATATTTGATCTGTACTATGGGTCTGGCGGTTCACGCAACCGCCCAGACGGACCGTGGAACCGAGCGACTCGTCAAGGAGGTCCGTCACGAGCTCGTGACGTTGCCCTACTACGGTGTGTTCGACAATCTAAGCTACCGCGTGGAAGGGTACAAGGTTGCTCTGTTTGGTCAGGTGACCAGACCGACGCTCAAGACGGATGCGGAGCGCGCGGTCAAGAAGATCGAAGGCGTCGAAACCGTGGAGAACAAGATCGAAGTCCTGCCCGTTTCGCCGAATGACGATCGTCTTCGCCTTGCGGTGTTCCGGGCCATCTATTCGAGTCCGTCGCTTGACCGCTATAGCCTGAGGGCGGTGCCCCCCATCCACATCATCGTAAAAAACGGGGGCGTGACGCTCGAAGGCGCCGTGGGCAGCGCTGGCGACAAAAACCTGGCCGGGGTGCAGGCGAACGGCGTCTCGGGCGTGTTTTCGGTAACCAACAATTTGCGCGTCGAGAAATAACATGGCGAGACGGCGGAGACAGGTCATCATTGCAACCGGAAGTCATGGACTGCTTGCCATGATCGGGACGACGTTTCTCGCGCTGCTGGTGGGCAGGGAGAGGGCTCATGAAGAGGTGCTGGAGCAAACGCGAGTACGCGTCGGCGGCATTCTCCTTATCGTGTTGACGTGCGCGTCCGCACTCGCTTTCGGGCTGCCGAAGATCCGCGCCGGCGAAACCGAAGCCAGCCTGATCTTTATCGCGATACTCAGTGCGACATTCATCCTTTTCATCATCAATCTGCTTATTTCGTACGCGGATTCTATCGACCAGCAACTCGAGGAGAGCAGGCGTAAGGCGGACAGGCAGAAGAGCGATGCAAAATAGAAGATCGGGGCTGGCGTTTCTTGCTGCCACAATTTTCCTGATTGCGAATTCGCGGGACGCGGCCGGTCTTCCCATCCCGCCCTCGGAATGGCGGCCCTGGGCGCCGCGCGAGGAGATTGCGCCGCGAACCTATGTCGATACCATTCAATGCAGGCGTCCAGACGGCGCTCTGGTGATCTCCGGCGCCAGCAATTCAGCGGCGTTCGGAGGTTGGGAGCACAAGGTCTCGGACGTGTCGGCCGGCAAGTGGTATCGATTTACGGCATGGTACAGAACGGAGGGCGTGCCGTTTGAATCCCGGCAAGTGGTGGCTCGCCTTGATTGGTCCGCGCGAGATGGCAAGCGCATTGGCTGGCCGGACCTCGCCTGGCGAGTATCGGGAGAAGGCCCGTGGAAACGGATGTCACTCGACGCGCCGGCTCCCAGAGGGGCGTCATCGGTTAAGCTGCAGCTTTATCTGCTCAATGCTCCGCAGGGCGCGGTGTGGTGGGACGATATCTCATTCGATTCCATTGAGGCGCCGCCGGCGCGACCCGTATCCGTGGCGGCTGTGAACTTGCGCCCGTCGGGCTCGAAATCCGCGGAAGAGAACCTGCGGCGTTTCGCGGATCTTGTCGGGAGCGCCGTTCCGAGCGGGACCGATATGGTTCTGCTGCCGGAGGGCATTACAGTCGTAGGCAACGGAAGAACCTATGTGGAGGTGGCGGAACCGATTCCTGGTCCCGCCACGTCGCGGCTAGGCGACTTGGCCCGCGCCAAGAAATCCTGGATCGTCGCCGGCGTCTACGAACGTGACGGGCAGGCCGTGTACAACACAGCCGTTCTGATTGATCGGACGGGAAGGGTGACAGGCAAGTACCGCAAGGTGTATCTGCCCCGCGAAGAGACGGAAGCCGGTCTCACTCCGGGAGAAGGGCATCCGGTCTTCGAGACGGATTTCGGACGCGTCGGGATGATGATCTGTTGGGACCTGCAATTTCCGGGTCCGGCGCAAGCCATGGCGCTGCAGGGCGCGGAGGTTCTTCTGATGCCGATATGGGGAGGCAGCGAAGTCTTGGGACGCGCGCGGGCGATTGAAAACCGCGTGTTCCTGGTGTCGTCGGGCTACGATTACCCGGCGCAGATCGTGGACCCGAGCGGCGAGATCCTCGCGACCACTACCGCGCAGGGCACCGTGGCGCTTTCGACTATCGACCTCAACCGGCGCTACGAAGAGCGTTGGTTGGGAGAAGTGCGGGGACGGTTCATGAAAGAAGTCCGAAGGCCCTAGCTTAGCGCTAAGCTAGTTGGCGCGGCGATGAGCGCCGGTTCTTCGCTTCGATCTCCGCGACGCGCGCCCTGACCAGTTTCTTCACGAGAGCGGCACTCAGCGGCTTGTCCACGGGGAAGCGGATCGTCCCTTTGGATGTGGGAAAACTTTCGAGTTCTTTCCTGAACGTCTCTATCACGCCTGGACCGGGGAACAAACTGCAATGTTTCCCGAACGCCGCGAGCCCCACCAGCATTCCCTTGTACTTGAACATCGGCATCCCGTAGCTGATGGTCTCAGTGGTCTCAGGCGGCGCCGCAGAGCGGATTGCCGCGCGTACCCTGTTCAAAGTGCCGCGGGCGGGTTCCGGAACGCGCGCGAGGTAATCGTCCACGTTCGCCGGAGCGGAGGCATTCGCTTTTCTCATTCGGATGATATCGGGCGCACCGCGACAGCGGCGCGCGGGAATCGCCAATCGTCATAATACACCCGTTTTACCGGGGAT
>SYKU01000401.1 GCA_005808865.1 Acidobacteriota bacterium | reverse complement strand
CGATCCAGCGGGCAAACCTGTGTTCAGGGCGCCGAAATGAGGCAGGGGACGCAGCAATTGGGATCGTGTCGTATTCGCGTTTGTGAAGAATGGGGTGCCGCTGAAGGGGGCGATGCCGCGGAATGGATTCGTAACCGCGGCAGTCAAAAAGTTGATGGTGCTGTTGTCGCGCACCGGCGACGTACTCAGCAATGGACGCGGCACCGGATTCAGATCGGTGTTGACCCGGAGCCGCGTCGAGCGGTTTCCCTGATATCCCAGTTCAATCACGCTTTTCGAGAACGGCTCGAACTGAATGTTGTAGCTCCAACGTTGCGTATAGGGGCGGCGGCCATCGGCGGAGAAGAATCCGGGAGAACGGCCAAGGAAGGTGGCGAGCCCTTGGGAAGCGCCCTCCGGGCGGTCGACGCCGTTAGGAAAGGGATTCGTGAGCGACGCCACGTACGTTAGACCGTTGTCGTTCGACGCGACGATGTTCGTGCGGCGGTTGAAACCCGGTTGCGAGACATCGGTGAAGTCCGCGCCGAGCAGCCCGTAAAAGAAACCGTAGCCTCCACGGATAACAACGCGCGGCGTCACGCTCCAGGCGAAGCCGATGCGGGGCATGAAGGTTCTGTAGGTTGGCGGCCTCAACTCGCGGGGAGCGCCGTTGCGGCCGACGAAAGTCAGCCCACCGGGAGTGCGGAAGTTTGCGGCCGCCAACTCCGGAACAGGTGAACGCGCGTAGTTGGCCCGGGCCTGCGCCTCGATGGGATTCGCGGTCTTGAAATCGAAATCGCCTGAAGTACGGTCGAAGCGCTCAACCACGGGCCCCTCGTACTCCCACCGCAGGCCGATGTTGAATGTGAATGTCTTCGAGACGCGCCAGTCATCCTGAGCGAAGAGCGAATGGAAAGGGCTCGCTTCCGCCCGCGAATCATTGACGTCGATGCCGCCGGCGGACGGGATGCCGTAGAGCAGGCTGGCGAAGTTCTGTCCCGCACCGGGCGACCCCGGGGAGTTATCGAGCGGTCCCCGGGTGTAAAGGTCTCCGAACGTAAGAGCAGGACTTACGTTGCCGTATGTGGTGGAGTTATCGTAGGTCAGCCGCCCATCGAAGCCGAACTTGATGCTGTGCTTGCCACGCGTCACGTTCAACACGGTCAGGAGGGAGTGCGTGTAGTAGCGCTGGTCGAAACCCCCGTCGTTGCCTAGCGGCAGCATTCCAGACACCGTGACTAAAGGGAACGTCGCTCCTCGCGGATCGAGCGCGCTTGTGAGGCTGGCGGGAAATCCAAACTCACTCAGGTTGTATCCCTGGTTAACGAAGGCCTGCTTCTCGCTGAACCATGTGTAGCCGTAGCGGACGTCAAGCGTCGTGGTGGAATTCAGCATGCCCACCGTATCGAGAGCGACTCCCTTGTAGGGCCGCTCCCGCAGGCGTCCACGCACGGGACTGCCCTCCACCCATTGGTCGAAGTTTCCGTAGAAGATGGACTGCGAATACCGGCCGAAGGTGCGCCAGCGATCAGTCCAGTTATGATCTATGCGGACGATGGGCTGGTAGAGATCCTGCTTGTCGGGACGCGCGCGGAGGAAGTTGTTCGTGAAGTCGGCTGTGCCGCTTGCGTTGGGAAGCGGGAAGTATTTGTGATAGCGCTGGGCGTCGGGTGAAATGCGGCTCGCCGGGATGATGTTGCCCGGCACGGGCTGACGGCGGAAGCGCGATCCTTCGGCCGTGGTGGAGAACGGATCGTAGATCTGGTAGGTTGCACCGGCCGTGAGCAATGCGGAGAAGTCTCCACGGCGCATAGCTTCGGTGGGAACCGTGGCCGGACCCGCCACGGTGCGCAGCCGGTTGTGCGCCTGATACCCGAACATCCAGAACGTGCGGTTGCGGCCATTGTAAAGCCTGGGAATATAGACCGGACCGCCAACCGCAGCGGAATAGCGGAGCCAACGAGTGAACGGCGTGTTGTCCTTGATCTTCTGGTCCGTAATGGGTCCCGTGGCGGGATTGAATATGAAGGCGTTGGTAAAAACGTTGCGGGTCATCATGGGGCCGCTCGCGACCGACGCGCCGAGGGTGCCATGCAGACCATTGCCGCCGGATTTCATGGAAACGTTGATCTGCCCACCGGAAGTATGCCCTACGGCCGCGTCGTAACTCGACGTATCGACGCGGACCTCTTCCACCATGTCGGCGGGTGGGATGAATGCGGTGCGGCCGCCGTACGCGTTGTTCGAGACGCCATCGATATTGTAGTCGACGCCGCCTAAACCCGAGCCGCCGACGCGCACGGCGCTCGATTGGTCGATGTTCCACGGGCCGTCATAGGGCAACGCGGAGAGGGAGGTCCCAGGCGCCAGGGAATAAAGCCAAGCGATGGAACCGGACCGGATTGGCATGTTCGCCAGTACTTTCCGGTCGATGACCTGACCCACAGTGGCATTGGCGGTTTCAAGAACCGGTGTCTCGGCTGTGACCTCGACCCTTTCGGCGGCCGCGCCGGGCTCGAGCGTGACGTCGATGCGAAGACGGTCGCCGATGCGCAGGTCGATGCCCGGGCGGGCAGACGCCTTGAACCCTTGGACCTCGACAGTGAGCGTGTATTCTCCAGTCGGCAGATAGTTCGCCTCATAGACTCCCTCGGCGTTGGTCGTGAGCCGCGTGGCGACGCCGGTGCGCGCGTGCTGGAGCCTGACTCCCGCGTTGGGAATTACCGCGCCAGAGCTATCGGAGACAGTGCCGTTAATAAAGCCGCGCGGGTCCTGGCAGAAAACGGAGAACGCAATGAGAGACACCGTGAAGCGAAGCATGGTGAGTCGAGTATATCAAGAAGCCCCTGAAACCCCGTTATGCCGATTTCCGGTGGTCCTTCAAAATGCAGCGATCCATCACGACGAACAGGCCCGCCGCGCGCGCCTTCGCCGCCGACGCCTCGTCAACCACGCCTTCCTGCATCCAGACCGCCTTCGCGCCGACACGGATCGCGGCGTCGACGACTTCGGCCACATGCTCCGGCCGGCGGAAGATGTTCACGATGTCGATCGGCTCGGGAACCGCATCGAGGCTGGGATAGCATACGGCTCCAAGCACGGCGGTCTCGTTCGGATTCACCGGAATAATACGGTAGCCGGCGCGCTGCATGTACTCTGACACGCCGTAGCTCGCGCGGAAACGCCGGCTCGAAAGGCCGACCACGGCGATCGTGCGGGCCGAAGCCAGCAATTCCGCTATTCCCTGGATCATTTGGATTTCCTCGGGCCGCCGGGCTTGCCCCCCGGCTTGTTGAGCAGGGCGATTTCGCGCGGGGTAAGATGGCGGAACTCACCCGGCTTGAGGTGTCCCAATTCGAGGCCCCCAATGCGCACGCGCTTCAGCTTTTCGACCAGTTTTCCGAAATTCTTGAACATCATGCGGATCTGGTTCTTGCGGCCTTCCGTGATCCGCACTTCGTACCAAGGATTCTCGGCGCGACGGACAAGCTTCAGGTAGGCGGGAGCCGTGCGCCGGCCTTCCAACACGATTCCATTGCGGAACTGCTCCTCGTGGGCCTCGTCGAGCGTTCCGGTCACTTTCACGAGGTACGATTTTTCGATGTGCGTCGCCATGATGCGATTGGCAAAGTCGCCGTCATTGGTAAGCAGCAGGAGGCCTTCACTGTGGTAGTCGAGCCGGCCCACCGGGTAAACGCGCTGCTTGAGTCCGTGAATGAGGTCCATGACGGTCCGGCGTCCCTCGGGATCGCTTACAGTCGTAACGCAACTGACGGGCTTGTTCATAGCGACGTAAACAAGGTGCGAGGGTGCGCGGAGCAGCTTTCCGTCGACCTTGATATGGTCGGTATCAAGATCGGCCTTGCTGCCAAGTTCGGTAACGGCGACGCCGTTCACCGTGACGCGGCCTTCGGAAATCAGCACTTCGGCTTTGCGGCGGGAGGCTACACCAGCGCGCGAGAGAATCTTCTGAAGCCGCTCTTCGGGCATCAGGCAGGGCCTTCCGGCGGCGTATCGACGGGAAGTTCGACTACCGCCGGCGGATCGGCGGCCGCCGGCTCCGCAGCCTCTTCCACCGGCGGCGCCAGAGTACCTGACTCATCGGACGCTGTACCCGGAGGAGGGCCGGATGGCTCGATATCCGGTACCGACATTCGCCGAAGTTCCTCGAACTCCTTTAGCGTCGGCAATTCGGCGAGGTCCTTCAACCCAAACTGAACCAGGAATTCCCGCGTCGTCTTGTAAAGAATCGGTTTGCCGACGACCTGCTTCCGTCCCGCGCCGGCGATCAACCTGCGGTCGAGCAGCGTTTTCAGGACTCCCGCACCTTGTACACCGCGGATCTCCATAACCTCCGGCGCGGTGATGGGCTGTTTATACGCAATCACAGCGAGCGTTTCGAGAGCTGCGAGAGACAGCTTGGACGGCGGGGTAAGGTTCTTCACGAACGCCCGCACGGCTTCATGGTGCTCCGGTTTCGTCGCCATCTTATAACCGCCGGCAACCTCCCGTATCATCACGCCGTGGTCCGAACGGTCATATTCGGCCGCAAGGGAGGAGAGTAGTTTTTCGACGCGGTCCTTAGGCTCCGCGAGGGCGGCGGCAATCTGATCGAGCGTCAGAGGCTCGTCGGTGACGTAGACAATCGCTTCAAGTACCGCCTTCAGCCGCGCATCTTCTGTCACGGTGGCGGAATCATGGGTTTCGCCCAGGAACTCCTCCGGGGCGGTGATCGCAATTACCTCGGCGGCACCCGCGACTGCGCTGTCAGTCTCGACATCGGAGGGTTCCGGCACGACGAGGACCGGGCCGGGCGCCGCCTCGGCTTCCTCCTGAAGATCCGGAAATACTGATTCCATTTGTTCCATTCGGTTCAGGTGTATTCCTTCTCAACTTCTTCGAGCGGCTCGGCCGGGGTGAACGCGTGTCCGAACTTCGCGTGCCTCACCAGCGCGATTTCGCCGAACAGATCCTTCTGCGTAATCACGACAGCCTGACGCTTCACCATCTCGAGGACCGCGAGAAAAAGGGCGATCATCGCGCGCACGCTCCGCTGGCGTTCGAACAACTTCAGAATGTAGACCGGCTCGTCGTCCTTCACGGCGCCGAGACGCTCGCGGAGGAGTTGGATCATGTCGGGAATCCCGACGTCTTCGTCGCGGACCTCGTATGCCGGGCGGTTCCTGGCACGCTCGAGAATTTCGCCAAACGATTTGACGAGGTCGAACAGGGTTACGGTAAGGCCCGGGTCGTCATCCGCGTTAACGTACTCCTTGATTTGCGGATTCGACCAAACGTTCTCCTCGATCAGGCGCTTCTGCTGCAACATCTCGGCGGCGTTCTTGAACCGTTCGTGCTCCAGAAGCTTCTCCACGAGTTCGGCGCGCGGGTCCTCCTCGGGGGAGTCCTTTTCCAACTCCGGATCGCGCGGCAGGAGCATCTTCGACTTGATATGGATCAAGGTGGCAGCCATGTAGACGAACTCCGCGCCCAAGTCTATATCCATTTCACGGGCCTTTTCCATATAGGCGAGGTACTGCTTCGTGATGGTCGCGATCGGGATATCTTTGATTTCGATCTGTTGTTTCCGGATCAGATCGAGCAGAAGATCGAGAGGCCCCTGGTACTGTTCCAGTTGAATGTTGAGCGGAGACGACACCGTATTTCACGATAACACGGGGCGAGGCGCCAAGCATCCGAAAGGGAGCCGGGTGAGCCACGCTCGAGGTGCAGCACCGGCAGCGGAAATGCCGTCCGCGCCATGGACGCCCTGAACAGTGCTCCGTGGTGGCCGGCCACGCGGCACGATACGCCCGAGCGACCCGATTCGGGCTGGCTCAACGGCGTTTGCGACAAGTCCTTGAGGAGGGGGTGACGCAGAGAATTGATTTTGTATTTTTGGGATTTGGCCGGGAGATGGCGAGGGTGCGTGATTTCGGGCGATTCCTGTTGGCGCGGTGGGAACTCCCGCACTCGCCGATGGGGGCGGCGGGACTGGAAAATCCGGGTGAATGGGAAGACGGACCTGCAAGCCTCTTTTTATCAGGTGCTTGAGAGGGGGTGACGCAGAGAATTGATTTTGAATTTTTGGGATTTGGCCGGGAGATGGCGAGGGT
>SYKU01000400.1 GCA_005808865.1 Acidobacteriota bacterium | reverse complement strand
TTGCTTGGAGTGACGCTACGGACTGTCTGAGCTGGCTGTAGGCAGCAGCACGGTCAGAGGATTCTCCTAATGCATTGGTGCGGATTGACTTATGCGTTTTGACCCCAAGAACTTCGGGCTAGGGTTGGCGTAGTTGCTGGCAGATCTGTCTACGCCCGTAGCTATGATGGTGTTGCCGGATGCGGTTGCACTGGCGAAAATCATCCCGATTATGATGTCTGTTGAGCCGAACTGATTGTTTATTACGGTCCCGAGGTAGCTGCTGAAAGCGTTAGCTGGGCGGCTACTGATCCCCACATTCGTGGTGCGCCCCTCCACCGCGAGGGTTCCATCAAGCATGAACGTCCCTGAATCCCACGGCGAAGGTGGATTAACCGTCAAGGTTGCAGTTTGGGACGTCGAACCGAGACTGGCAGTGATGGATCGGCGCTTCAAAAGCCGTGCTGCCGCTCGCGGGTTCGGTGATCGGCTCGGACGCCTTTTTCCCCTTTCCCGACGGGCTTGAAGAAGCTGCGAAGGACGGCGTCACAGCCGCGATTCAACCGGGCGGGTCCATCCGCGATGAAGACGTGATCGCCGCCGCGGACCGACTTGGGCTCGCGATGGTGTTTACCGGTGTGAGGCACTTCAGGCACTGAGTGAGCCGCGTGGGGTATCCTGTCTTGAGTGAGCCTGACCTGGCTTCATATCTCCGACTTCCACATCCGCGGCGGAGACCCGTATGATCGCGATGTCGTCTTACAGGCATTGGTCAAATCCGTCGCCGGGTATGCCCAGCGGGGACGTGCTCCGGATCTGATCTTCGCCACCGGCGACATTGCCAATTCCGGAAAAGCGGATGAATATACACTCGCAGGGCAGTTCTTCGACGACCTGCTCCGCGCCGCAAATCTGAACAAGACGCGCCTGTTCGTAATCCCGGGCAATCACGACGTGGATCGTGACCTTGGCGTGGGCCTTCAGCGGACTCTCGAGTCGCGCGAACAGGCCGACACTTACTTCCGCCCGGATCATCCCAAACCGCATCTCACACAGAAAATGCGGGCATTTCTCGACTGGCACAACCGCTACTTCGACGGCGTTCGCGTTGCCCCGGATAACTCCACCTGCGGTCCCGTGCAATGGGTCGACGTCAACGGTCACCGCCTCGGCATTCTTCCCATCAACAGCGCGTTGTTCTGCCTCGGCCGCGACGATCACAACAACTTGTGGATTGGACGCCGCTGTCTCGATGCGGCCCTTGCGGAACTGAAAACCCTCGAAACCGAACTGAATATCGCGCTGATTCATCACACGCTCGAATGGCTCAGCACGGGCGAAGGCACGAACATTCACGCGGCGCTCGAATCCTCCGTTGATATTCTGCTGCGTGGGCATCTGCATGAAGCGCGAATCGAGTCCATCGCCTCGGCGGAGGGTGAGTTGCTTCGCTGCGCGGCCGGCGCCGCGTACCAAACCCGCAAATGGCCGAATCGTGCGCTCTACGCCACGTTCTCGAATGGATCGTTGACGGTCCACCCAATCCGCTACGAAGATTCTCCCCGCCCAATCTGGACCACCGACCCAAGCGTCTTCCCCCGCGATGACAAACATGAGCGAAGCTTTCCGGTCCCGCGTCTGACCGCGTCCCCCGCGGCACCCGCGCCACCCGATTCGGCTCCCCGCGTCTCCGCGCCGCCTCGATTCCGGCGCAATATCCCATCGCGCGGCAATCGTCCATTCGTAGGCCGCGAGGACCTGATCGCCCGCCTTGCAACCGTGCTGGGCGACCCCGGCGCAGGCGAGAAAGTGGTGGTTTTGCATGGCGAACCCGGCGTTGGCAAGAGCGAACTGGCGCTCGAGTTCGCGAGGCGGCATCGCGACCGTTATCGTGGCGGCGCTTTCTGGGTAGACGCCTCCACGGACTCCATCGCCGTCCACCTTGCCGGCATCGGCAAGACGATTTTGGACCTCGATTTCCCTTCCGGGATGCAACTGGAGGACCAGGGACAAAGAACGTTTCTTAGCCTGGGACCCGAGCCGGTACTTCTGATTTACGACAATGTGGTCTCCTTCGAGAAAACGCAGCCGTGGCTGCCGTTGAGCGGCATGCCGTGTCACGTTCTCATCACAACGCTCGCGAACACCGAAGACGCGGCCTGGCCCCGGATCAGGGTCGATCCGCTATCACACACGCAGTCCCTCGATTTAGTGAAGGAACTGACGGATGCCGCGTTTGCCGCGAGCTACGGGGAGACGATTACCGCGCACGCCGGCGGTCTTCCCGTGCAGATCGTCCCGGAGACCACGACTCTGGCTTATGAACGGCTGCGCGGGCGCAGCCCCTCCCCGGGATCGGGTCTGGCGCGCGAGGCCGGAGACAGTTTTGACCGGGCCTACCAGCGGCTGGATCAGCCTCCCCGGCTTCTTCTGCACACCGCGGCGATCCTCAACCCGCAGCGCATCCCGGCGGCTGAACTCGGGCGGCACCTGCGCGACGGAATCGCTTGGAGCGACGCGGAGGTGACACGAGCTCTCGATGCCTGCCTCGATCTTCACCTCCTCGAGGGTATTCCCGATCCGCGTATGCACCAGTTGTTCGCCGGATTTCTGCGTAAGAGGACGCCTTCCGCCGATGACCAGGCGGCATTGTTCCGGATTACGGCAGCACAAAAAGCGCGTTTCGTGGAACTCGCGGCGGCTCTTTTGGCGGATCCGTCGGACCCGGAGACGGCTGCCACCTTACTCAGCTACCCGGTAGCCCCGGAGCTCTGGGAGGATGCCGGATGTCCGGTTCCGGTCGAGGAGGGGAGCGCGATCGGTCGCGCTCTTTATGAGATCGGCCGATTCGAGGAAGCGCGGCCGTGGTTCGAACGGGCGGTGGCGGAGGCCGCGCAAGGGGACGTGCACGGGCGCATCGACCACGCGAGC
>SYKU01000399.1 GCA_005808865.1 Acidobacteriota bacterium | reverse complement strand
CGTCGACTGCGCCGGACGATGGCATCGTCGACAACGAACCCGATGGAAAGGATAAGAGCCATCATTGACAGGTTGTCGAGGCTGTATCCCAAAACGTACATGACGGCGAACGTCCCGAGCAGCGAGATAGGCAGCGCAAGGCTGGGAATCAGCGTCGCGGGGCCATTCCGCAGGAACAGGAAGATCACCATGATGACGAGAGCAGCCGTGAGACACATCATGAACCGGATGTCGGCGAAGGCTTCGCGGATATTCATCGACCGGTCACCGCGAATGGTCAGCGTGGCGGCCGGCGGCAGTTGGGCGTTGAAGGACGGCATCAGTTTTTTGATGGCGTCAATCACCTCAATGGTATTGCTGTTCGGCTGCCGCATCACAACGACGGTGATGGCCCGCTGAAACTTCCCTTCGTTAAACAAGAAGGAGGAGGACTTATCGTCCTCCACGCCGTCGATGACCGTACCGAGTTCCTTCAACCGTATGGGAGACCCATTGCGATAGGCAACGATGGCCTCCCGGTATCCGGCCGCGTTCATCAACTGCCCGCTCGCCTTGATGTTAAAGGCCTGCCGGGCGCCATGTAGCGAGCCGGTCGGGACGTTCACATTCCAGGCCTGAATGGCGCGCTCCACTTCGTTGATGCCGACCTGCTTGGCGGCCATCTTGCTCGGGTCCATCTGCACGTGGACAGCGAATTTTTGCGCGCCCATGACCTGGACCTGGGCGACTCCGTTTACGGCGGAGATGCGCTGGGCGATCATCGTCTCGGCGAATTCGTTAAGGACGGGCATGGGCACGGTGGAGGACGTGAGGCCCATGAACATGACCGGTGAATCGGCGGGATTGACCTTGCGGAACGAAGGCGGATTGGGCATGCCGGGAGGCAGCAGCGGCATGGCGGCGCTGATCGCCGTCTGAACGTCAACGGTTGCGCCGTCGAGGTCGCGCACCATATCGAACTGGAGCGTGATCTGGGTGATGCCCATGGAGTTCACCGACGTCATCGAGTCGAGACCCGCGATGCCTGTAAACTGCCGTTCAAGAGGCGTCCCGACAGAGGAAGCCATATTGTCGGGGCTCGCACCGGGAAGGCTCGCCGTCACGACGAGGGTGGGGAAGTCGATGTTCGGCAGATCGGAGACGGGCAGTTTGGTATACGCCAGCACGCCGAAAAACGCGATCGCGAGCATCAAAAGGCTGGTTGCGATCGGCCGGCTGATGAATGTCGCCGAGATGTTCAATCCGCCCCCTTCTTTTGTCCGTCCGGGCCGGCGTCCTTACGCACCTCGGCAGGTCCCTTACCGCCCTTCTTTCCGCCGCGCGCGTCCCGCTGCTGGACGCGCATCCCTGGAGCGAGCCGTAAGTGACCCTCGGTCACGACGCTCTCGCCGGCTTCCACGCCCTTATCGATCACGAGTTCCTGATCGAGCCGCGATCCCGTCACCACTGGCCGCGACTCAACCGTCTGGTTTTCCTTCACGACGTATACGTAGGCGCCGTCCTGGCTGGTTTGCACTGCCTGGTTTGGAACCACAAGCGCGTCGCGCTGCATGGTCAATCGCAGGACAACGCGCACGAACTGCCCCGGCCACAGCTTGCGGTCGGTGTTCGGAAACGTGCCTTTCATCCTGATCGTGCCCGTTGAAACGTCGACCGCGTTGTCGACGAAAGTCAGAACACCCGTCTGGGGTGTCGCGCCATCCTCCTGAGGCGTCGCGACGACCTGAAGCTTGCCGGAATTCATGTAGTTCCGCACGGGCGCGAGTTGAGCTTCGGGTACGGCGAAGGTCACATAAATAGGCTGCACCTGATTGATGGAAATGAGGTCGGTGGTATTGGCGTTGACGATGTTGCCCTGCTTGACGTTGAGATTGCCGGTGCGCCCATCGAGGGGCGCGCGGATCGTGGTGTAGGCGAGCTGCAACTTCACGTTATCGACGGCGGCCCGCCCCGCGACGGTGGCCGCCTTCGCGCTCTGAATCGCGGCCCGGTCCGCGCTGACGCCGGAAGCGAGCGCATCCGCGTTTGTACGGAGCTGCTCGGACTGGTCCTTTGAAACGATGCCCTGTTGGAACAACCGCTCGAACCGTCCGGACTGACCGCGCACGTACTGCTCCTGCGCGATGTTTTTGGCGAGGTTCGCCTCCGCCTGTGCCTCGAGCGCCAGGTCGCGCGCCAGATTGGCTTCAGCCTGGCTCAACTGAGACTGCAGGGGGCGCGGATCGATGGTAAACAGGAGATCGCCTTTCGTGACGTAGGCCCCTTCCTGAAAGTGAACTTTTGTCAACTCCCCGCCCGCCTGAGCCTTGATGGTGATGGTGGCGTAAGCTTCGACGTTCCCGATGATCTGGATCTCAACGGGGACGTCTTTCCGGGTAACTTTCGCGATCGTAACGGGCACGTCGCCGCCACCCTTCTTTCCGGCTCCGCCACCTGAGGGAGCGGGCGCTTTGTTACACGCCAGGAGGAGTGCGGCGGCGATGGCTGCGAGACACGAAAGCTTCAGGAGTTGCGATTTCGACAACACTCCCTCCTTTAAATAGGGATATCGGCTTGATTCAGACGGGGCGCTTGTCCCTTGGCTAAAGTTACCGCTTTGGGCCTGCAGGCGCAACTGCGGGAGGGCGAGAGAGTGGGAATGCCAGGCGCCGGGGCGGGGTGGATGCTGGCGCCGCGAGGTCGCAATGGAAAGGGAAAATCTCTCCAGGTGTTGCAATCCGAAGCGATATTTCCGCAAGCCGGCACGGATCTCGTCAATGTGATAACACCTGTGCGGAGCGTTCCATTCAACGAGTGGAAGCGACCCAGGCGATGCCAGGACGATGGGCGGCCGAATTGACGCGAGAGTGAAACGACACGCCGCGACGGCCATCAACAGTCAGACCATGGCGAGTCAAGCCGGCAAATCGGAGGAGGACGAGGGCGTTCCGGCAGTGGATGGCCGGCGAGACCCCCCGGAGACGACGATCAGTGCATTATGGGATCGGGTACGACGGCATTGGACTAGGACGACCCGCCGCAGGCCGGCGGCGAAGCCTCCCATCGAGCACCGCAACCCCGCGGTGCTCCCGCTGACCACGCCGTGCATCCAAGGGGCAGCGTTTTCAACCCCGTGGCCACGGGGCTTCCCCTTTTTCACAGGCGCTAAGATAAGCGCCCCGCCAGAGTGATCCCCAGCGATTCCTTCCGGGCGCGTCGGATTGATCGCAACTTCCCAGAACGCCGTTTCCGGACCCCCTGCCCGGACTGCGACGCTACAGGGTTCAACAGGAAGCTTTGTGCGAGTAGCCGATTTGCCCGGAGCAGTGGGGTCCCCCATCGATGCTGGCGTATTCCTACCCGATTGCTGGATGGAAGGGCTGTGGTCGCCAGGAGTTCTGGGCGGCGACAAACGGCACATGTCCGACATGGCGACATCACGGGAGTCATCTCCGACAACCCCGTTTTTCGGGAGTGGCTGAACGCATACGAGCGATCCTCAAATGGGGAGGGATGAGAGCGGAACGAAGGCCCTAGTAGTCGGCTCACAATTCGTCCTTGCTCGCGACGTGGAGTTTTCGTGTGTCGCCTTGTTAACCTTCTTTAGTTGGAATGGGTCGGCGAGAGGGGCGCTTTGACGAGGACTCGGATCCAGGCGGCTCACGGAACGGTTCCACTGAAATGCGCCGGTAACACACGTCCAGCACGTCCAGGTATTCTGTACCGCCAGGCGCCTGGAGTACACGGCTGTCGCCTGCTGCCGACTTCAGCAACGCGCGCCCCAAAGGCGACATCCAACTGATGTGGTTTCGGTCGAGATCGACTTCGTCGGTGCCCACGATGCTCACCACTCGCTCCACTCCCGCGGCGTTGGCATAGCGCACGGTCGCGCCGAAGAATGCTCTCGTGGCCGCTTGCCCCGTTCTCGGAGTTTCCGGGTCCACCACTTCCGCAGCTTCGATCCGCTTCCCGAGAAAGCGAATCCGCCCATCGATCTGCCGCAGCCGCCGCTTGCCGTACTGATAGTCGGCGTTTTCACTCCGATCGCCGTTACTGGCGGCCCACGCCACCACCTCCGTCACGGCCGGGCGTTCCCTGGTAAGCAGAAACCGGAGCTCATCCTGGAGACGCCGCAGCCCACTCGGAGTGATGTAGTTCGTGCCTGGCGTCCCGGGCTCGTCCGCTTTCGGTCTTCTCGTAAACCCTTTTCGCATCTCACTGTCCGTCCAGCGCAAATCCAGTGGGCGCCACCACGCTTTCAAGAAGTCCAGATGGCAAAGCTGCCTCAAGATTGATTTGTTCTCCGGTGATGGGGTGGTGGAATTTCAGATATTGGGCGTGAAGGAAATATCCTCCATCGCCGGGAAGGCCGGGGAGATTTTCAAGAGGCTGGCCGGTTGAGCCGTACAGAGGATCGCCTACCAGGGGGTGGCCGATGGATGCCAAATGGATTCTGATTTGATGAGGGCGGCCCGAATTAAGGCTTACCTCAAAAGTTGTGGTGCTGGTGGAGCGTGAGATCACCTTTGCCAATGACTTTGACGGTTTGCCACTTGGGTTGGCGGCCCACACGGAGCCGATGAGCGGGTGCGGTACGAAGCCGATGGGAGTGAGGATCTCGTAGGCGTCGTGCTGTGCAATGTTCTGAGCCAGCGCCCGGTAGATTTTTTGAATTTTGGGTGTGTTCCAGTTTGCGAATAGAGTAGACGCCGCCTGCGGTGTTTTGGCGAAGAGGACGATGCCGGTGGTGGTCCGGCCCAACCGGTGGACAGGGTTTGCGTTTGGGGTTTGCTTTTGCACCAGGCGGAGGAGGGTGTTTTCCAGGAAGCCGCCGCCGGGGAGGGTGGGCAGCCCGCTGGGTTTGTTGACGGCCAACAGATGGGGGTCTTCAAACAAGACCTCGAAGTGCTGAGGGGAGTCTGGTTCGATCCAGGGTGGACGGTTCCAGACAAGGGTTTGGCCTGAAGTGACCGATTCGTTTCCGGTGGCGGTGACGCCGTCGAGGGTGACTTCGCCGTTATTCAGTTTTTGTTGCCAGGCTTGTGGGGTTGAGTGGTGGTAAAGGCTTGCCAAGTGCGAGAGCAGGGTTTGTCCATGGTATTTGCTGCTGATGCTTGTGGTGTAGGCATAGCCCCGGTTGAGCATATAGTTCGAGTGTAAGCCACGGCATCTGCGGCGCAGCCCGCGTTGCTCAAGAAGTTTCCGCAGCTGTCGATTGCGTCCTCCGGACTCGCCATGCACCAAGCGGGCTGGAAGTTGGGTTGTGGGAGGTTTGTGGTCTTTGGTTTGGGGTTCAGTCCTGTACATCGGCCACTCGGAGAATGGCCCACGCGCCGGGTTGGCCCTGGTGATCGCGATTCCTGTTGTGAAATCCCCTTCGTACCAGTAAGGGACTTACAGGCTGGGCCTGTAGAAGCGGAAACCCGCGCCGGTCGGAAGACGCGCTACTCGTACAAAGCTCGGATCACGCTGACACGGGCGCGAAGTCCCAGTCTGGGAAGTGGCGCAAAAAACGTGGGTTTGGAGATGATCGTGCGCAGCTGCGAACATTTGGTGGCGACTTATCTTAAAGCCTATGGTGGCTTCCCCCGATCAAAAAACGATCGTCTGCCCCGCGCTCAGCCCGTTTCGCGCCGCTTCGCCGGCGGCGAGTTCGAGCACGAATTGCGACGGGGCGGCGCCGCCAAACATGGGACAGTCGCTCGCCTTGGTGGTGCACGGGGGCGTGTTCGCCGAAATTTCGACGATTCGCCGGTTGGGGCCGATGAAAACAATATCCAGAGAAATCTTAACCTGATACATCCAATACTTTTGGAGGCCGGGAGAAGCATGGATGAAAAGCATGCCGCGATTGGGCGGAAGAGACTCGCGGAACATCATGCCCCGCGCCATATCTTCCATCCGGGACATTACTTCGACGCGTATTGTTTTCCCGTTAGGCAGCGTGAGCGGCCGGGTCCCGAAGTCGGCGGGGTCAACTGGTTTTTCTCCGCACGAGCAGAACAGGAGAAACGCCGCACCGGGCGCGAGCAACCGAACAAAGCGCATGAGATAAAATGGTAACCTCTTTTCCGTTCATGCTCAAACGCCTGCTGCTCACGCTCGAAATGATCAAGTTCGAGCACTCGATATTCGCGCTGCCGTTCGCTCTAACGGGGGCGCTGCTTGCCGTCAGGGAAGACGGCGGCGATCGATTTCCGTGGGGAAAGCTTGGCTGGATCGTCGTCGCGATGGTGGGCGCACGCTCGGCGGCGATGGCGTTCAACCGGCTCGTCGACGCGCGCGCCGACGCGCGCAATCCGCGTACCAGGATGCGTCATATTCCCTCGGGACAGCTTACACCCGCCTTCGGCTGGGCGTTCGTCGGGGCGTCGTCGCTTGTCTTCCTCGCCGCGGCGCGCGAACTGAATCCGCTTTGTCTCGCGCTCGCGCCGCTCGCGCTCGCCGTCGTCTTTTTCTATTCGTTCACAAAACGGTTCACACCATTCTCGCACCTGGTGCTGGGTTTCGCGCTTGGCATTGCGCCCGCCGCGGCGTGGATCGCGATTCGCGGCTCGCTCGACCCGCGAATCCTCTGGCTCACCGCGGCAGTCACCGTTTGGACCGCCGGGTTCGACATCATCTATTCCTGCCAGGATTTCGAATTCGACCGCGACGAAGGTCTGTTCAGCATTCCCAGTTGGCTCGGCCTTGCCTGGGCTCTGCGTTTGGCGCGCCTGCTGCATCTCGCCATGCTGGTGTGTCTTACGCTGCTCAGTTCCGCGTTTCAGCTCCACCTGCCCGGAAACCTCGGCATCTTCGCCGTCGCGATGGTGCTGGCATGGGAGCACCGCCTGGTATCGCCGACGGATTTTTCGCGTGTCAACGCGGCCTTCTTCACCATGAACGGGTATGTGAGCGTGGTATTCTTTTTCTTCTGGGCCGCCGATATTCTCTTCTTTCAGTATGCAAGTCGTTATTGACGATAACCGGCTGAAGCCGATCCTCGAAAAGGTCGAAGCCGGAGTGCGTCTCAACTACGAAGACGGCCTTGCCCTCTTCCGTACGCCGGACATCCTCACGGTCGGCTACATGGCCAATCGGGTGCGGGAACGGCTGCACGGCGCGGTTACGTACTTCAATGTGAACCGCCACATCAACCCCACGGACGTCTGCGTCGCGAGTTGCAAGCTGTGCGCCTTCGGAAAGCGGACGAAGGATCCAAACTCCTACACGATGTCGCTCGACCAGGTCTGGGAAGTGGCAGGCCAGGGATGGAGCGAGTCGATTACCGAATTCCATATCGTTGGCGGATTGCATCCGGAACTCACGCTCGACTGGTATTGCCAGATGCTGCGCGGGCTAAAGGAACGCTTTCCGCAGGTTCACCTCAAGGCGTTCACGATGGTCGAGGTCGGCTACTTCGCCGAGCGCACCCGCATCAGCATCGAAGAGACATTGCAGCGCCTGAAAGACGCGGGAGTGGATTCATTGCCCGGCGGCGGAGCGGAGATTTTCTCCGACCGCGTCCGGCGAATCATCTGCGACCACAAGATTACGGGTGAGGAGTGGCTCCAGACGGCGCGCATCGCGCACCGGTTGGGACTGCATTCGAACTGCACCATGCTGTATGGACACATCGAGAATGAAGAAGACCGCGTGGACCACCTGCTGAAACTTCGCGGGCTTCAGGACGAAACGGCGGGTTTTCAGACCTACATTCCGCTGGCGTTCCATCCTGACAACACGGCGCTGCGGCACATTCCCAAGACCACCGGATTCCTGGATATCAGGAACATCGCGATTTCGCGGCTGATGCTCGACAACATTCCGCACATCAAGGCCTACTGGGTGATGATGACGCCATCGGTGGCGCAAATTGCGCAGCGCTTCGGCGCGGACGATCTGGACGGAACGGTGGTCGAAGAGAAGATTTATCACGACGCCGGCGCGACCACGAGCCAGTCGATGCGGCGGGGAGAGTTGCTTCGGCTGATTCGCGCCGCGGGGCGGGAACCGGTGGAGCGCGATACTCTTTACCGCCCGGTGTCGCGCACCGAATCGACATTTACCGTACTGGTATAAGTTATTAAGTTAGTAACCCCATTTTTCCGAAAGGTACTTAGCGGGAGCGTGGAGCGTAACATGCAGAATGGGAAGAAAGGAATTCGAATCCGGCAGGATGTCTGGAAGCTGAGCAATGAGGACCCGTGGCACCCTGTGCTGCTCTGGTACGCGCGAGCTGTGGCCGCCATGCAGGGGCGGGCCATCACGGATCCGACCAGTTGGCGCTACCAGGCGGCAATTCACGAACATTTTCCTGCGAATGATCCGCTAGCCGTCTCCGGCGAAACGCTTCCCTCGCTATCGGAGCAGGCCACGTTCTGGACGCAGTGCCAGCACGATTCGTGGTTTTTCTTTCCCTTCCACCGGGCCTATCTCCTGTACTTCGAGCGCATTGTCGCCGAAGCGGTGCGGCAACTCGGGGGGCCTGCCGATTGGGCCCTGCCTTACTGGAATTACAGCGACGCCACCAATAAGGACGCGCGCCGCCTGCCACCGGCATTCTACGCAAGCACTCTGCCGGATGGAACCACCAACCCTCTGCGTATCTATAAACAAACGTTGGGCACGGAAACGGACATCCCGCGATCCCCGAACGCCAACAAGGGCCTGGACATCGCCACCGCCAGCGACGTCGATTTGTCCTGCCTTCTGAAGCCTCAGTTCGCCAGCTCGAGCATCGGCGGCCAGGTTGGATTTGGTGGACCCAGAACCTGGTTCAACCACAACAATGGACACGCAGGGGCCTGCGAGAGCCGCCCGCATGGGACCATGCACGTTGCCGTCGGTGGTCCCAAGGGCTGGATGAGTTCCTCGTTCACAACCGCTGGGCTTGATCCGCTATTTTGGGTGCATCACTGCAACATTGACCGCCTGTGGGAAGTGTGGCTCCGCCGCTCGGCGAATGCGAATCCGGGTGAACCCGGGTGGCGCTCGATTCTCACCATGTACTTCCACGACGCGGACGGCAAGGCCGTGGGGGTGAAGTCCGAACAACTGGCGGACACCACGGCGCCTTTACTCGGCTATGAGTATGAAGACGTGTCCGACCCATTTCCGGGTGTCGTGACGCCGGCGGCCCCGGACCCGGGCGCCGTCCCAGAAATGGTTGGAGCGACCAGCGCGCCGATTGTCCTCGGTGCGAGCCGGGTCACGGTCCAGTTCGCTACAACCGCGCCCCTCGGGCCGGCGGCCAAATCGCCATCTCCCAGCGTTCATTTAAACCTCGAGAACATCACCGCAGCGGAAGGCCCGACGGAGAGCTATCTGGTGTATGTCAATCTTCCCGCCGGCATCGGGCCCGAGGACCGTCCCGATCTCGAAGCGGGGATCATTCCGCTGTTTGGCGTGGTGGAAGCTTCGCGGGAGGATCGCGGGCATCGCGGTGACGGTTTGCACTATTCAATCGACGTCACCAGCCTCTTACGGACCGCAGAATGGAATCCGAACTCGCTCCAAGTCACCTTCGTGCCGCATGAACGCCCGGGCGTCGACCGGGCGGGCGTTGGCGTAAAGACGGTCACCGTCGGGCGGGTGAGCCTCTACTACTCATGAGATGGCAGCTCGCGTTCTGGCGCCACCCGGAATGGTGGAGCCTTGTGCTGAGCGCCGCTGCATGGCTTGCGATTGCCGCCGCGGCCCTCACCCCCGGCGGCCATGCGGATCACGCCCACGGGGGGCACGAGGCCGCGCCCTCGCTGGTGGCGCTGAATTGGCTGAACATGACGTCCGCGATGATGTTCCCGATGCTGATCGCACCAGTCCGCTTCGTCGCCGCGCGCAGCCTCTGGCGGATGCGAAACCGCGCCATTGTCCTGTTTCTCGCGGGTTACTGCGCGGTGTGGCTAGGGTACGGCGTGGCCGTGGAAACGCTGGTCACCCCTCAGCGCGGAGAATCCCGGTTATTCCTTGCCCTAACCTTCCTGGTGGCGGCGGCATGGCAGTGGACGCCCCTTAAGAAATCGGGCCTCCGCCGCTGCCATCGGACCGCGCCGCTCGCGCCGGCGGGCATCCGCGCCAGCCTCGATTGCCTTCGTTACGGTTTGACGATCGGCGGCAACTGCTGGCTCAGTTGCTGGGCACTGATGCTCGTGTGCGCGGCCGCCGGCCACTCCCTCTGGGCGATGATTCCCGCCACCGCCGTCATCTGGATGGAAAGGGCCTGGCCGAATCAGTTGCGCGGGCTCGCGTGGCGGTTGGCCGGACGGCAAATCGAATTGGCCCGGTAACCGGCGAACCCGTTTTCCTCGATTGAACGCGGACAGATCCTGGCTTACGCATCCGGAAGTTGGCATGGTTCCGATAGATAGAACCCGAGAACGCGGAGTGTAGAAGTTTTCCTGTGTTTTCCGCTCAAAAGGCTCTTTGCCCTGGCACTTCGGTTACCGGTTGGAGGGTCAGGCGGCAGGGATGACGACGGCGCGGTACAGAGTAGACCGGGCGACTCCAAACCAAAGCGGGCGGCTATTTCCGCAACCGGGATGTCGGCGGTTTTGAGCAGTGCCCGGATGGTCTGGATCTCTTTGGGGTGTGCGTCTTAAGAGTGACGACTAGGCAGCCGCTTGCCCTTCCCAGAAATCCTCGAACCTGCCGCTGAGGCGGCAGCAGCGAAGGGCGATGATTCGGTTGGCGCCTTCGACGGTCCAGAACAAGCCAGATTGCTTGAGCCGGGAGCCGATGAGTGACCTGCAGCCAGCTTCGATGACGCCAGAGCCGATGAAAAGGTCCTGCTCGCGAAACTTGGGATAGCGCATCTTTTCGGTATTTCGCTCGAAGTAATCGGCTTCGGTATTGAGCTTGTCGGCAAGATCAGGTCGCTCCCCGGCCAAAGAGCGAAGGGTCGCCACAATGGATTCGATGTCGCCGGCTTTGAGTCGATCGACGATGAAAGACACCCAACGCAGGCGTGCGGCTTCGTCACCAGGAGACAGCAGTCTGGAAATCTTGTGAAGGTGTTCGGCGTGGTAGAAGTCCACGATAAGAATTGCACCAGGGAATTGATCGGCGGCAAGATTCCAGATCCAGATAGCGCCATCGCCAAGCCAAGGATCACTTTGATCTTGGCGCGGCTCCAGCCTCGTTGAAAAGCCTCCCGGTAGATGCGGCAGGCAAATTCCTCGGCGGTGTCGATGGCGCCGGTGTAGGTGGTGGAATGGGGATCTCGAATCGGATTGCCTTCCTCATCGACGCTGGAGGAAGTGAAGACACAGCTCAGTTTTACTTCGCGCGTGCGTGCCGGTTGGCCCTCTATTTAATGCCGGAGGGGCCTTGTAGTTCTTTCTTGACGACACGGATGCCGGTACCGTCGATCTCGACATAGAGGACCGGAATCGGGGCGCCCACGGGAATCGGCAACTGCAGTTGGACGCTACGATTGATTTCGGCCTGTTCGATGCGTCTGATCGCGGCTCCGATTTGCTCGGCGTGATCCGTGGGACAAAAAAAGAAACCCCGTTGATCGTCACTTCTGAGACGCACACCCCTCTCTTTGGCGGAGAGTTTTGCCGGGCGGCCGTTGTGCTCATAATAGAGGTCATCCCTCATAAGGGCTCGCGGGTTTCACCTGCTGAGTGTCAGACAAAAAGGAGAAGTAAAATGCTCAATCGCCGGGAATTCATCGGGGCATCGGCGGGCGCTGCTGTTGCCCAGGCTTCGCGTCCGCCGAACGTGATTCTGATCCTTACGGATGATCAGGGCTACGGCGATCTGGCGTGCCATGGGAACCCCGTTATCAAGACACCGAATCTCGACCGAGTCCATGCGGAGGCTGTGCGGTTTACGGATTTCCATAACAGCCCGACCTGCTCTCCCACGCGGACGGCTTTGATGACCGGCCGTCACGAATTCAAGTCCGGCGTGACCCACACGATTCTCGAACGCGAGCGGATGAGTCCGAAGGCCACGACGATTGCTCAGGTGCTGAAGACTGCCGGGTATTCGACGGGAGTTTTCGGCAAGTGGCATCTTGGCGACGCTGCGCCGTACCAGCCGAACCGGCGTGGTTTCGACGAAGTGTTCATCCACGGCTGCGGCGGGATTGGACAGGTTTATCCGGGCACTTGCGGAGACGCACCAGGCAACAAATATTTCAACCCCACGATCCTGCATAACGGCATCTTTGAAAAAACGGAGGGCTACTGCACGGACGTGTTCTTTGGTCAGGCGATGAAGTGGATCGAAGCCCGGGCCAAGGCGGCCACTCCGTTCTTCGCCTACATTACACCCAATGCGCCGCACGCGCCGCTCGATTGTCCCGAGAAATACGAAGCGATGTACAAAGGCCTGCCCAACGTGGATGCGAACGCCGCGAAGTATTACGGCATGATCACGAATATCGACGACGCCGTGGGCCGGTTGCTCGGCGGCCTGAAGACGTGGGGCCTTGATCGCGACACGCTGGTGATTTTCACGAACGACAACGGCGGCACGAACGGAGTCCGCATCTTCAATGCGGGGATGCGTGGGGCGAAGGGTTCGGCCTGGCAGGGCGGAACGAGGGCGTCGGCGTTCTTCCGTTGGCCCGGGAGGCTGAAACCGGGAAACGTGAACAGGCTTGCGGCGCACATTGATCTGTTCCCGACGCTCGCCGAGCTCGCCGGAGCGAAGGTTCCAGCCGGAGTTCAGCCCGACGGCCGGAGTCTTGTGCCGCTTCTGAATAACCCCGGCGCGCCGTGGCCCGATCGTTTCCTGTTTACGCATTTAGGGCGATGGGAGCGCGGAAAGGCGGCCGAATCGAAACACCTGACCTGCCGCGTGCGTGACGCCCGTTACACTCTCGTGCACCCCGGAAAGGGCGAGGCCACCTGGATGCTATTCGATCTCACGGCCGACCCGGGCGAATCGAAGGACGTCGCCGGGGAGTTTCCGGAGGTGGTCAGGCGGATGGACGCGGCGTACGAGAAATGGTGGGCGGAGATTCTGCCGCTGCTCGAAAACGAAAATGCCGTCCCACCGAAAGTGAATCCGTTCGTGGAACTCTACGAAAGGCAGTTCGGACACCGCTGACGGGCGGAGGCCGGGAGGGAACGATGACATCCGAATGGCATCCTTTCCCGGAGCCTCGTCGCATGACGATGTTGCGCACGGGCGTGATTGAGTTCGCCGTTGGCGCGGTGCCTGCGCGATGGAGGGGTGGCCTCGCCCGCTGGCCGCTCGCGACCTGATTGGTGCTCCGGCCTTTGTTCGGGGGCACCGGCTTGAAGTGTGGTTTCTAAAACTGGCTGCGCCGCCCGTGTGGGGGGTGTGGTTCGTTGGCGGCAGTGGCAATGGATTCGGCATGACTTGGAGGAGACGCCTTCATCGGCATCGAACGAGTGGCGCATCTCGTACTTCAGTTGCGCGGGAGACCGGGCTTCTATAACTGGCGGGGATCGCGGAGCGGCGCAAGTTGACGCCGTCGCGGCGCCCTGCCCGCCTTCGGGACGATGTCGCCGCCTGGCCGGACTCTCAGCCCGAATTCAACTCGACGGCCGGATGCTTGCCCGCTTCTGAATAACCCCGACGCTCCGTGGCCCGATCGTTTTCTATTGGCATGCCGTTTTCCTTGGAAGTGGCGAGCCACAAACAACAATGGCCTGCCTTACCGCCACCACACTTCCCAGTGCGGACTCCGAAGAGGCACTTCCTGACGGAACCTAACCGTTGGCGAACTGTGTAGTCTAAAGGTCGGATGGAAGCGATGGAGGACGACGCGGCGCTTGTCGCTGTCGTAAAGGCGGGCGGTCTGAGTGCCTATCGCGCGCTGATGGAACGCCACAGCCGAAACGTCTTCCGACTTGCCTTTCGCATGACGCAAAACGAACAAGACGCTGAAGATGTAGTCCAGGAGACGTTCTTGCGGGCTTACAAGAACATCGATTTGTTCCGGGTGGAATCGAGTTTCGGAACATGGCTTTACCGGATCGCGGCGAACTGTTCGCTCGATTTCGTGAGGGCCAGGGAGCGGCGGCGGACAACTCCGATGCCGGAAAGCGACGTGTTCCGCGCTCCCCAACCCGAACCGGAACGGCTGGCCTTTAGCGGCGAACTGCGCGAGCGGATCGCGGCGGCGCTCGGGGAGTTGAGCCCGATGGAGCGGGCGGCGTTTTCGCTCCGGCACTTTGACGGATTGTCTATCGAGGAGATCAGCCAATCGCTCGGGCCAAGCCGCGGAGCGATCAAGAACACCATATTCCGGGCTGCGGCAAAGATGAGGCAGGCGCTTGAGCCGGTTCTGAGCGGGGTTACACGATGAAGCACCCAAGTGAAGAGCAACTGGTATTGCGTTACTACGGAGAGAGTGGCGCGCCGGGGGAAATCGGTGCGCATCTGGCCACGTGTGAAGACTGCCGGCGTGCGTACAAGCGTTTCGAATCCGCACTGAACGCGGTGACAGAAGAGGCGGTACCCGAGCGCGGCGACGACTACGTCGGCGAAGTTTGGCGAAGTCTTGCGCCTCGCCTGCCGGAGCGCAGGGCCCGAACATGGTTCTTCCCACGGGCGTGGAAGTGGGCGCCGGCGCTGGCGGCGATGACCGCGATGCTGGCCGTGGCTTTTTTTGCCGGACGCATGTCGATGGAGCGGCGCGTGCCTTCGGCAGCCGCGCAACCTGCGCCGGCGGTTCGGGAAAGAGTGTTGCTCCTCGCGGTGGGAGATCATCTGGACCGGTCGCAACTGATGCTGATGGAGATCGTGAACGCACGCGGCGGGCGCGCGGTCGACATGTCGGCGGGACGCGCGGCGGCGGAGGATCTGCTCGACGCGAATCGCCTGTACCGGCAGACAGCGGCGTCGGCGGAGGACTTCGCGGTGACGTCGCTGCTCGACGATCTGGAGCGGGTGCTGCTCGAGATCGCGCACAGCCCGGAGGCGTTGACCCGAGGGGATTTCGAAAGGTTGCGGAAGCGCCTGGAGTCGGAAGGAATTTTGTTCAAGGTACGCGTCGCGGGCACGAGAATTCGCGATCGAGAGCGCGGGGAAACGCCCGCGCGGCAAGACAAACTATAAGAGGTAGTGAGGACGATATGAACTGGATTTTGAAGACTTGTTTGCTGGCTACTCTTTACGCGGCGGCGGTGACGGCCCAGCCGCGGCCGCCGAAGCCCCCGGCTCCGGAGCCCGCGCCTGAGGCGGGGCCCGTTCCCGGCCTTGCCGCGCCGGCAACCGATATCGACCGGTTTGAGCTTGATCGCATCACCGATGAGGCGCGGCGGATCGCGGCCGACGTCAAGGCGACCGTAAGCGTGGAGGTCATGAATCAGGTGAGAGAGCAGGTGGAGGCCGTGAGGGAGAAGGCCAGGACGTTCGGACTGATCGCGCAGAACTTCGACAAAGACTTCAAGTTCGACTGGAAGCCGGGCGGCCGCGAAGACAACCTCTACCGCGAGGGAACGCGTCTGCTCGACGAACGCAAATGGGAGCGCGCGGCGGACGTGTTCTCCAACATCGTTTCCCGCGGCGGCCCGCGATCCGATGGAGCGCTCTACTGGAAGGCGTACGCGCTGCACAAACTGGGACGGCGTCCCGATGCTCAGGCGGCGCTCGCGGACCTGGCGAAGAGTTATCCCGCGAGCGGCTGGCTGAACGATTCGAAGGCGCTCTCGGTCGAGATTAGCCAAGCTTCAGGACAGCCGGTTTCGCCCGAAAGCCAGGACGACGACGAATTGAAGCTGATTGCTCTGAATGGACTCGTCAATTCAGACCCGGAGCGCGCCGTTCCGTTGATAGAAAAACTGCTGATGGGAAGCCACTCGCCGAAGATGAAGGAGCGTGCGCTGTTCGTGCTGGCGCAAAGCGGGTCCGCCAAGGGACGCGAGACACTGACGCAGATCGCACGCGGGAAATCGAATCCGGATTTGCAGTTGAAGGCGCTGCGCTATCTGGGCACGGCGATGAGGAGCAAAGAGAGCAGACAGGTGCTGGCCGAGATTTACAGTTCAGCCGCGAGCGTGGAGGTGAAGCGGGAGATCCTGCGCGGTTTCGTCGCGAACGGCGACCGGGAGCGCCTCGTGAACGCGGCCAGGACGGAGGCCTCGCCCGAACTTCGACGGGACGCGATCCGGCTGATGGGTGAAACAAGGGCCTACGTTGAATTGTGGCAGATGTATCAGGGAGCCGCACCGGACATCAGGCAGGAGATTCTGCGGGCGATGGCGGGCGGCGACAATTCGGACAAGCTGCTGGAGATTCTGAAGACGGAGAAGGACTCGAAACTGCGCCTCGAAGCGCTGCGCGCCTTGCAGCGGCGCGACGCGGCGAAAAGTGGAGAAGCGATCGCGGCGATCTACCCGGGCGAGGCGGACGCGGAAGTGAAGAAGGAAATTCTGCGCACAATCGGGCGGCAGAATAACGCGAAGATTCTGGTGGATCTGGCACGCAAGGAAGCAGACCCGGCGTTGAAGCGCGAGGCGGTACAGAATCTGTCGCGGATGAAGTCGAAGGAAGCGACGGATTTTCTGCTCGAAGTACTCAACAAGTAGAGTTCCCAGCGGAACGGAGTCCATGATGAAGACCTTGAGACTTGCCACTTTTGGATTCGTGTGCCTTTTGGCGGCGGCACAAGAACCGCGCGTAAGAAACGCGAAACTCGAGACGCGCGCGGCCGCCGGAGGTTTGGACGCGGCCGCGGCCGGGCTCGCGCGCCAGCAGCCGACCGGCTGGTTCGGCTACTTCGCCGGCATCGCGGACGGCGGATGGCAGAGCTGCTCGAACGTGGTTCATCTCGACGGCGCGGAACGCGCACTGGTGCTGGTCCGCCTGGAGAGCGGAGTGGTGACGAGAATACGGACGCTGCCTCCGGAATGCGAGATCGATGCAGGCGGACAGAACTTTACAGTGTTCACCGGAGTTACGCAGGCGCAGAGCGTGGCGCTGCTCACGAGGATCGTAAAGGCCTCGGATTCCGCCACTCGCGAACGGCAACGGGCGAGGGAATCGGCGATCCAGGTGATGTCGCAGCACTCAGGCCCGGAAGCGGAACAGGCGCTTGAACGGCTGGCGGACGCATCGGAACCGGATTGGATGAGGGAGCGCGCGATCTCGGCGCTTGCCCGGAACCGGGAGCCGAAAGCGCTTGCGGCGCTGACTGCGATCGCACGCGACGACAAGAACATGAAGATGCGTTCGTACGCGGTGGGAAAGCTCGCGGACCGCGGCGGGCGCGAAGCTGTTCGAACGTTGACGGCGATTATCAGGAACGATCCCGCCGATGAAGTGATGAGGCAAGCGATACAGGGCCTCGCGCGAGTGGGCGACGAACTTGGCGTACCGGCGCTGATTGAGATCGCCCGCTTGAAAGACAATCCGCCGGCCCGCAAAGAGGCGCTGCGGCGGCTCGGGCAATCGAAGGACACGCGCGCTCGCGCCTTCGTCGAAGAATTCGTGAAGTAGAGCAAAGCGTTTCCCCGCCTGCATCGTCTAACTCAGGGAACAAAGCGCGCGGAGAACTCGTATCTCCGCATGTAGCTTTCACCGTTTCTGTCTTTGTCGCGCCTTCATTCCTGGAGCACGAAATGCGGAGTCTTGTCTTGACGGTACTCGTTTGCGCGGCCGCTTCCGCGCAAACGGAACAGTGGGAAGAATTCATGGCGAGGGGTAACGCGTTGCGCCGCGAGAACAAGCATGTTGAAGCCGAGCAGTGGTATCGCCGCGCGCTTGACGAGGGCTCGGACACGCCGCGAAGCCTAAACAGCCTCGGTGTAGTCTGCTACGAAACAGCACGCTACGCCGAAGCGGTTGCCTACTACGAACGGGCGCTCGAAATCTGGCGGACCAGCGTCGGGGAGGGCTACCCCCAACTTGCGGCCACGATGAACAACCAGTCGGCGGCGTTCAGCGCCATGGGGCGCTACTCCGAAGCGGAAGCGATCGTCCGGCGCGCCATTGCGATACGGGAGAAGGCGCCGGGGCGCGACGAGCTTCAGATTGCAGACCTTCTCGACAACCTCGCTTTCAACCGGTCCGCCCAGGGCGCGCTCGCGGAGGCCGAAGAAATTCACCGGCGCGTCCTGGGTATCCTGGAGAAGGTGCTTGAAGCCGGGAGTCCGCGCGTCGCAACGACACTCAACAATCTCTCGGTGGTCCTGAGCAAAGCGGGCAAGTACAGCGAATCGGAGCAAGTGGAAAGAAGGGCACTCGAAATCTGGGAGAAGACTCTTGGCCCGGAGAGTCCGAGTGTGGCGACAGGGCTAGCCAATCTCGCGGAAATCCACGTAAAGCGAGGGGTCTTCGAGGGCGTGGAGGAGCTATACCTCCGCGCACTGTCAATCCGCGAGCGAGCGCTCGGGCCGGAGCACCCGCTGGTTGCGGGGCTGCTGAGTAATCTTGGGGGCGTTTACGCGAACCAGGGGCGGCTTGCAAAAGCGGAGTCGATGTATCGCCGCGCGATTGCTGTGGACGAGAAAGCGCTCGGCCCTTCGCGCCCTTCGACGGCGGCCGTTGTGAACAATCTTGGCGACCTCCACCGGCTGCAAGGACGGTTTCCGGAAGCGAGGGCGTTGTACCTGCGAACGTTGGGAATCTACGAGAAGGCACTCGGACCGGAGCATTCGAGCGTAGGGAGGGTATTGAATAACCTCGCGGCAATTTCGCGCCAGGAAGGACGCCCGGAGGAGTCCGCCGCGCTCTACAGGAAGGCGCTCGCGAACTTCGAAAAGGCTCTGGGGCCGGAGCACCCCGACACGGGTCTGGTCCTGACGAATCTCGCGGACCTGCATTACGCGCGGTCAAACTTCGAGCTTGCCGAGGCGTTCTGCCGCCGTGCGCTCGACATCACACGGAAATCCTTCGGCGAGACTCATGGCGCCACGGCCGATGCTTCGGACCGGTTGGCTATGGCGCTGGCAGCACTGCGGCGCTATACGGAGGCGGAACGCTATTACGCAAGAGGGCTGGCGATCAGGGAGGCGCTGTCCGGTCCGTCGCACGTGTCACTCGCGCCATCGCTGGCTGCGCTCGGCAACGCCTATCAACTCGACTCGCGACCCGCCGCGGCGGAGCCACTTTACAGGCGCGCCCTCGCGATCTGGGAAGCGTTTCCCGAAAACGATCTCGCGCTCCAGGCCAGCACTCTGAACAACCTCGCCATGATTTGCAGCCGGACGGGCCGTTTCGCCGAAGCGGAGCCGCTGTTTCAGCGGGCGGCCGGGCTCACCGAAAAGGCGCTGGGGTCTTCAGACCGCAGCCTGGCGGTTGTGCTTCGGAACCTGGCGGAGACGATGCGTAAGAATCGCCGCGCGGCTGAGGCGAAGAAGATTGAGGCGCGGGCGAAGTCGCTAAAACAGGATACAGAGGGCGGAAGTCATGCCTATCAGGCGGGTTCGGCGAGAAACCGGTAGCCCACGCCGCGCACGGTAAGCAGATGGCGCGGGCGCGACGGTTCATCTTCAATGTAGCGGCGGAGGCGGACGATGAAATTATCGATCGGGCGCGTGTCGGTGTCTTCGCGAACGCCCCAGACCTCCTCGAGCATCGCCTTGCGGGTGACGGATTTGCCTTCGTAGCGGATCAGATAGCGCAGCAGATTGGCCTCCATCAAGGTGAGTGGAAACGTCTGGCCGCGCGCGCGCAGCTCGAGCGCGTTGAAGTCGATGGTCCGGCCGGAAAAAGTGAAAACGTCGGCCTCCGCCGCGGGCGCCTGAGTCCGGCTGATCCATTGATGGCGGCGAAGCAGGCCGTGAAGCCGCGCGGTCAGAATCGACAAGTCGAAGGGCTTCGAAAGATAGTCGTCCGCGCCGGCGGCGAAACCGCGCAGCACATCCTCCGGGCGTCCCCTGGCGGTCAGCATCAGAGCCGGAATGAACTGGCCTGCCTGGCGGACTTCCGAGATTACCGTAAAGCCGTCCTTGCCCGGGAGCATCACGTCCAGCACCAGTAGGTCGAAACGCGCGGCGGGCGGAAGGAGCAGCGACAGCGCCGCTTCCCCGGTGTCAACGGTTTCCACTTCGAAGCCTTCGGCTTCCAGGTTGTAGCGCAAGCCGTCCGCCAGATGCCGCTCATCCTCGACGATCAAGACCCGGGTCATTGCGCTTTAACGATTTCCTTCGGCGCGTGGCTTGGAAGTTGCAGCGTGAACGTGCTGCCGAGGCCCGCTCCGGCGCTCTCCGCGAAGGCGCGGCCTCCGTGCCGCTCCGCCACTGAGCGCACGATGAAGAGTCCCAGTCCCGTGCCTTTGACGCGCATGGCGACGGATCCTGGAATCCGGTAGAAGCGCCGGAAAATCCGCTTCAATTCGAGGCTCGGAATTCCGACGCCCTGGTCCGTTACGCGCACGGCGACATGCTTCTCGTCGACGCGCGCTGTCTCCACGCGCACCTGTACGTTCGCGCCGGAGTACTTGATGGCGTTGTCGAGGAGGTTGGAGACGGCCGCCTTGATCTCCTCCAGGTCGCCCACGACGGTCGCCGGCGCATCCGCCGGAACCGACTGCGTGAAGTGGATTGAATCGCCGGCAAGATGGTGCCGCGTCCTCGCGAGCAGCATGCACTCGCGAACCAGTTCGGGCAGGTCGATGGGGATGCGTTCGATGCGCCGCTTCGATGGCGACGAACGGCCCGCGCGCAGCACCTGCTCGATGGTGTTCAACAACCTTTCGCTATCGGCGAGCATGATGCTGTAGAATTCCCTGCGCTTGGCCTCGTCGACTTCGCGTTTTTGAAGCGTCTCGAGATAGAGGCGGATCGAGGCAACGGGCGTTTTCAATTCGTGCGTGACGGCGTTGATGAAAGCGTCGTGCTGTTCGTTGCGGCGGATCTCGCGCACCAGAAAGACAGTGTTCAGTACGATGCCGGTGATAATTAATGGGAAGAACAGGAGGCCCAGAAGCAGGAGCACTCCGGCGCGCCAGTTCAGCACCACCCAGCCGATGTTAAACGCCACGGCGATTGCGGCGACGCACGAGCCCAGGGTGATGAAAATAACGACGGATCTTCGGCGGTCGCCAGCGACCATACTACTAGCATGCCAGAGGATCGGGCGCGGCGTGAAAAGGTCTTCAGCCCCGGCGCGCGAGAGCCGCCTCCAGCGCTCCCCGCATCACGCGTTCGCAATCGGGAAACGCCACCCAGCAATAGTGATCGTCGTAGCCCTCCGCGGCGGATTCCGCCGTCGGAATATAACCCGGCGCGCATTCGCCGTAGGCAGGAACCATGACGAACGCGTCGGGGCGCATCTGCTGGGCCCAGAGCTGGTATTGCACAAAAGCCTCGGCGGGCATGAGCACCAGATGAGCGGCGCCAAAGTCGACGGATGGCACGTCGATAAGGTGACCGGAATCCAGGCGTTTCCGCCAACTCAGACCGAGAGCCGCCTGGTATTTCACGCGGAAAGGCTCGGACGGGCCGGCGAGCTGCTTCTTCATCTCGTCAAGCGAGAAACCGGGCGTCTGGCGGGGGGAAAATTTCATGGAGCCGCAGCGGAAGCGGACGCTTTCGAGCGGGTGCTTCTTCGTCGCTTCCCACGCGGCCACCATCCCTTCGTAGAGGCGATTGGCGAGGAGGGCGCGGTTCTTGGGATCGCCGTCGTTGAACGCGCCCGCCATGATGTCGCCGGCGCATCCCGACAAATAAACCTGTGCGACGGAAGGAAAATCCTTCTGCCTGCGGGCACGCGCGATGCCTGGAAAATCGGCCGACAAATCGCCCTTGCCGTAGTAACTCATGGGATGGGTGGCGAAACAATGCACGGCGGCTACGGGCTGATCCTCCGCCCAGAAGCTGATCGTCTTCAGCATCGGATCGACCGTCCCTATTGGCTTCGAGCGGATGGCGGCATCGCGCGCGGCGCTTGTTCGGCCGAAGGAAATCCCGCCGGCGGCGGTGACGTAACGGCGATTGGATGCGACCTGCCCGACCTTTCCTTCCCCACACCCGATGTGCGTGATGCCTCTCGCGCCTGAGAGCGACGACCGCAGTGCACGCGCGACGTTGCGTAGCGCTTCCTCGTTCGACTTGGGGTCGCAGAGGCCGCCATCCACACGGTGAGCCTTGAGAAGCTGCTGGGCGCCGATATCAACATAGGGAGCGTCGTGCTGGTGAACGCACGAAACAAGAACACGCTCTCTGGTTGTGCCCGCGGCTTTCGCGAGGACAGACCTCCAGCGCTCATAGGATTCGTTGCGGATCTCGCACCAATCGAGCGCAACCACGACGATCGGCTCCGCGGTTCCAAGCAGAACGAGTCCCTTCGCGAATAGCGGGTCGGCGACGGACCGGCTCCGCACGCCGTTCAGCACGGGCGTTCCGACGGGCGGTGTGATATCGGCGCTAAACGAAGCCAGCCGGAATTTGCCTTGCGCCCCGGCCGCGTGTGGGGACGCGGCATTAAGCAGCGTTCCTCCGCATGAAGCGAGAATCTTCCTTCTTGCGATTTGATGAGTCATCGATCTACTTCCAGATCATATACCGCGGCGGCGGTTCCCGTGCAGGCATCCGTCACTAACCTGGCGCCATCCGCCCGGCGCGCCGCGGAAGCACCGGGCCCGCAACCCAAAGCAGAGACCGCGGGCGATGTTGCGTCCATCGCAAGAGCGGACAAGCGGGGGATTGGCCGGGAAGGAGTGTTTCATCCGCACCCAAACCCGGTTCAACGGCGGAAAAACGAACGGGCCGTTACCGATGTGCAGAGTCTCACGGCCGGTAACAAGAACCAGGCGCGGTTGAGACGCGATGGGTGAGAATAGTTGGATTGGAGGCCACCGTGAGCATGCGGTGGGATCGGATCACCACGGCGAGGCAGCCACGCGCTTCACATCGCCAAGCAGCCGACCCGGAAACGTCGCCGGGACGCCTTTCTTAGGACCCGACACAATTGCGGCGCGATGAGGCGGGTTTCAAACATGCCCACTTTCGAACGGATTCTCCCGCTGGGCACCGAGGTACGGGTGCGCTCCTGCTATTATTCGCCGCCACAGCGTGCTACTAGCCCCCACCGACGAGAATCCTGTCTCCTGTCTGAATCAAAGCGAGATCACGTGCAGGTCCGGGATCAGTTGAAAATGCCGGACATTGGCTGTGCCGACTCTGTAGCCGAGTTCCAGGGCACTCGCCCCGATCAGCAGATCCGATAGCGGAATGCGGATGCCTCGCGCTTGGCTCTGGCCATCGATCTGTCCCGCACGGAGGGCGATCTGGACCGTCACTGGCTGGACAGGGACACCGGTCAGTAACTCGTGGAGGAAGCGTTGCCGCCGTTCCTGACGTTCGGCTGTGTCGGCGCGCGTGATCCCGTGGGCCAGTTCGAGTACCGTCACTACTGAAATGGCGATCCCTTCGTCCCCAGTTCCTCGCGCCACTGTTTCCAGAAGTTGGCGGGCGTTCTTGCCTTGGCGTTCGGCGGCGACGGCGGCCGTCGAGTCGAGCATCAGTCCCAAGCGGTAGGCTCCAACGGTTCCCGATGCGCGAAGATAGCGGCTTCGACATCCTTCGCGAAGTCGGGATCAATGGTCGCAGTGGACTCGGCTGGCATCAAAGCGATGCACTCGGAGATGGTCCGACGCGGCGGAGCGGCAGCGCGGATCACGGCAAACGGTTGTGCGTCGCGTTCGATCACGACTTCGACACCGGCCTGCACACGTTGCAGAATGGCGGCAAGGTCACGCACCGCATCGGCTTCGCTGATGTGCAAGGGCTCCATGGCTGCCATTATAGCCGGTCGCCCTCACCCCTGCAGCGCCCCGACCGGACGACGGTTCGCACTTGAAATAGCGGCCTGATCGGATTGCACGGCCGGGAACCGGGGCGCCACATGGTTCATCGTGCGGAGGCTTGGCGACAATAGGGCGGAATAAAGGCGGAATGAGGCGGCCGCCGCCTTATTCCGCTGCAGCGGTGGAGATCGACCGAGGCCGCGCCACCCGACGCGGTTAACGTTGCTGCACCCGTTGGTTAGCAGACCGGGTCCTGAGCGGTCGCGAAATCGGACTCACGACATGCCGTTGAACCAATACCGGCGCGCCAACGACATTGCGATTTCTTCGGTTTCATGCAGTCGTCATAGCATGACTTCAAGGGTTCGTAGCACATTCAGAGAAATGGTCCGGCGTTAACTGGCGGGCGGGCCATCGTATCGCCATTGCGGTTCTTCCCCGCACGGTGAAGGCATTTCGAACATCCCAAATCCCTGCCGACTTAGTTAATTAACCGGGAAGAAGTGTTTCATCCGCAGCCTAGTCCGGTTCAACGGCGGAAAAACAAACGGGCCGTTACCGATGTGCAGAATCTCACGGCCGGTAACAAGAACCAGGCGCTGTTGAGACGCGATGGGTGAGAATAGTTGGATTGGAGCAACTGAATGTCCGTTTCCGCAAGCACTCTCGATTTTGGATATCCGTGGTGGCTCAGCTACGGCCATTTGGCGATCTTCGGCGCCGCCGCCGTATTCCTGCTACTTGGATATGCCCGCAAGTGGTCCAAGTGGCCGATGGTGTTCGTTGGCGCAGTGACGCTTTGGTCAGGCTGCGGATTTCTATTGATACGCTTCGGCGGCGATATCAATGGGCGCCCCGCTTTGCCTACACAAAGCTTTCTTCGCTCCGGGACGGGACGAGTGCTCGATTTGGGGGCGGGCACCGGCAGATCGTCCATTATGGTGCTCGGAGCGCGCCCGCAGGCAACGCTGGTTGCTCTCGATCTGTTCGGCGAATCTTTCGACCGGCACTTCGGCCGGGGAGAGAGTCCCCAGCAGAGGCTGCTTCGAAATCTGAAAGCCGCGGGTGTGGATCAACGCGCGACGATCGAAACGAGCGATATGCGCAAGCTTCCGTTCGAAGCCGCGAGCTTCGACGCAATCGTCAGCGCCTATGCGGTAGATCATCTGGGCCGGGACGGGATCAAGCAGGCGCTCGACGAAGCCGCGCGCGTAGTGAAGCCGGGCGGGGAATTCCTTCTGATACTTGTCTCCAACGACAAGTGGGCGAAATTTCTCTTCGGGCCAATACTCTCGCACGGCGGGACGCGCGGTCCGGAATGGTGGAGGGCGCGGGTAAGGGATGCGGGCTTCCAGGTTGTCGAGGAGGGAACGGAGCCGGTCACACGCTACTTCCTTCTGCGGCGGCCATAGAGGTCCACACAACTCCAAAGGGCGCTTAGGGTTAATAGCATATTAAGATAGGTCGGTTACCCGTGTTTCCCATCTCTCGCAATCGTGTCCCCCTCGCGGCTCTTCGAGCGCTCGTCCTGTATTTTGCCGTGGTACTGGCGGGAAGAGCGCAGGATGTGGGCCAAGGGGCCCCGAACGATGGGATCAGGCAGCGCTTTGTCAACGCCTACTTCCGCGGAAATTTTCAGAACCTGGTCTCGCTGCCGGCCAACGGCGAAGTCCGCCGCCTCGGTTCCACGACAGGCCTGGTTCAGGAATTCTCCGACGCGGCGAAGACAAAAGGCGTTACCTACGCGCTTATTCGGGCGAACTCGTCACCCGTGGTGATAGAGGGCACGAATGACATCGTACAAATGACACCGGACATGTACGCGTTTTTCAATCAACAAGGGGTGAACACGGTCGGCTTTCCGACGACCGATACGTTACTATGCGCCGCGCCGGCGGGAGCGGCCGGCTGCGGCCACCAGTTCTTCGACAAGACCTACGTCCTTGTCGCTTATAAATCGAACGGCGCCGCACAGGATTGCGCGATCCGCAATCCCTTTTATACGAAATGGACGACAGCGGGCGGAATCAACACGATCGGTGCCTGCATCGATCTGGAGCGTTCGGTTACGGGCCTCTCGAGCGTGACGGCGACCGCGCAGGTATATCTGAGCGGTGCGATCTACAACGTCACCTCCGGCACACAGAGCGGGAGTGCGTTCACCGTTTTGGGACCCGTCTACACGTTCTATGCGGCAAACGGTGGGCACGAAGCTTTCCTGGGACTGCCTACCTCGGAGGAAACCACTACCGCCGATGGAAACAGGCGGCAGACCTTTCAGGGAGGAGCTATTGAGTACAGGCCAGGGCCGTCACCCACACCCCAGGTGAAGTTCCCTGTGAACTCGGTTTCGCTGGGCGGGCAAGCGTCCGGCGGCGTCCTTCGCCTGAAGTTAGGAGAAACCGCAAACATCAGCGCCCTGCTGCTCGCACCAAACGGGACGACGTTGACGGACCGGCAGGTCAACTGGACAACGACGAACGGCCGCGTTGCGACGGTTCAGGCGAGCGGCCTCACGGCAGTCGTGCGTGCGGCGGGCGGCGGGACGGCTCTTATCGCCGCGAGTAGCGAGGGCAAGGTAAGTCCGTCGCTGCAGGTGATCGTAACCGCGCCGTGTTGCCAGATCGGAGAAGGGGCGCCGTCTTCCGCGATCGAGCAATCCTTTCAGGACGCGGTCGCCCGTAACGGTCTCAAAGTTCAAGTGCCGGCCGCGAATCCCGTTCGCCGCGCGGGCACCGGCTACGTGCAGGATCTTCAGTCTGCCGGAGCAGCCACGGCGGTTCGTTACCTTGTTGCCAAGCCCGACAGGCTCTCCGCGGCGTTCGTGATTGGCGGGGAGTTCCTTCCCCGCTACGAGGAGTTGGGGGGACCCGCGGGCAGCCTCGGGCACCCCATTTCCGACGCCACGGCAACGGGCCGGCAGCTTTTTGAAAATGCGGCGTTGGCGGGGACTCCCGCCCGTACCGTGTCGGGAATCATTCTTACAAAGTGGGCCAATCTCGGATACGAAACCGGCGCAGCCGGCCTGCCGGTTGAAGAGTCCTCCGTTTTCCTTACCTTCAGTTCCACGCCCGGAATCGCGCAGTCATTCCGGAATGGCATGCTGCTTGGGATCTCGGGCGGACCGCGCGCCGGCCAGGCGTATTTCGTCGCCGGACCCATTCTGGCGCGCTATCGCGAGCTCAACGGCGCCGCGGGAATCTTCGGCGCACCTGTGAGCGATGAGTTTGCGGCGGCGGGATTACGCAGGCAGAATTTCGAAGGCGGGTATTTCGATTACGCGGCCGGCTCGACGACGGCTCAGGCTCACGAGAGCGAACGCAGGCCGTCGGTCGCGGCGACTCCTCCGGCGGCGGTGGCGGGCGGGCGCGTCAGGGTATCCGTCAACGGATTCAGCGTGGGTGCGACCCTGCGCGTCTCCGTAACCGGCCAGCCGGATTTTGTCGTTAGCACAGCCAACGGGGCGTACTCCTGGGAATCCTTCATCCCGGGTAATGCAGCCACGGCTTCAATCACCATCAGAGCCGTCGAGATTGGCGGTACCGCTACCGCGCAAGTGGTTTACCAGATCAGGTCGGTGGCCGATAGCCGGCTCCGGTTATCCAAGGTTCGCGGAGACGCGCAGGCAGGCGTGCCCGGGTCGCTGCTGCCAGCCACGCTGCGCGTCCGGCTCCAGGACGATGCCGGCAACCCCATTGCCGGTTCACAAGTCGTGTTTCGCGCGTCATCGGGGGCATCACTAGGCATAACCTCCACCGCAACAGACGAAAACGGGCAGGCCGAAACGGCTCTCCGGCTTCCGCGGGTTGAAGGAATCACCTTGGTGACCGCGGAATCCGCGGGCCAGGTGAGCACGTTTAGCGAGCGCGCGGCCGCGTCGTCCTTGAACGATTTTCCCAGGCTGACGCAGGCTGTGGACGGAGCGCTTGGAAACGGTTCCGCAGGCATCGCGCAAAAAGGGGCGCTGCTTGCCGCGACCGCTTCTCTGCTCCGCTACCATCAGATTCGCGCCGAGCTGCCTTCCCCCAACGGCCCTGCCGAGGTCGCTCAGATGAACAATTACCTGAAGACGTTCTGCGCGCTTGACACGCAGGGCGAAAAGGTCTGTGACGGTTTCCTTTCGAATGGCGCGGCATCGGGCGATCAGATATTGAATCTGTGGCGCGCGGGTGCGTTTGTTGGAGGAGCGCTCGACATCTCAGTTGAAAATCCCGCGGAGACCGCCATCCGCGATCTGGTATCGGCCGGCGATCCAGTCCTTATCGTTCTGGCGCTTTCGCGGGACGGTGTTGCGGCCGGTGGACACGCCGTAGTCGCGATTGGCGCCGCCGGGGACGGTGAGCTGCTCATTCACGATCCGAACCCCTCATTTGGCCGCCGCACTCTTGGGGAGTATCTGTCAGGCTTTGCGATCGGCTCCGCGAAGTGGAGCGGGACGATCGGGAACGTGGTGCGGCTACTGCCCAGAGCGCCCAGTGCGACGGGTTTTCTGCTTGCGGCTCCTTCGATCGGCGGTGGCACTCCTCCCGGCCTCGCTTCGAGCGCAGGCGCCTGCGGGAGACCTCTGATGCTTCCGGATATGGCCGTTGCAACCGGAGATGTCCCATCTGTCCCACCGCCTGTGTCATTCTTCCTCTTTTGTGACGGTGTCCAGCCGTCCTACCAACTGACCAGTAACGCCGGTTACCGTTTCACGATTACCGACCTTTCCAGTGCCGGTGCAAGACAAGAGATCCAGGCTCTGGAATCAACATCTTACAGTGTCACAAGAACAGCTTCTCAAATTGCCGTCTCGCCACTTGCGGCTACCTTCTCCGCGACCGGCGTGGTAAACGCCGCCACGTTTGGCACAGGAATTGCACCTGGAGGGTTGATGGCGATCTTCGGATCAGGATTGGCGGGCGGCGGGAAGGACACCACGGTGGAGATGAACGGGGCCACGGTTCGCACCATCGCCGCAACGCCGTTCCAGGTGAACGCGGAAGTCCCGGCGGATTTGGGCGCGGGAACATATACATTGCGTATCCGCTCGGCGTTCGGCGTATCTGAGCAGCCGGTGAACGTAAGCGAGTCGGCTCCGGGCATTTTCCTGATCGGCGGACCTGGCCGCGGAGCGGTTGTGAACCAGGACGGAAAGATCAATTCACCGGTTACCGCGGCGAGACGCGGTCAAGTGGTCGTGATATATGGAACGGGGCTTGGATCCGTGAGCCGGCAGGGTAACGTTTCGGTGGCCCGCAACCGGGTGACCGCGCTTTTGAACGGACAGGAATTCCCGGTGGCGTTTGCGGGCCTCACGCCTGGATTCATTGGGCTTTACCAGGTAAATCTGGCGCTTCCGCAGGCGGTGCCTCCGGGTCTCGACTTGCCGCTTGCCATCCGGCAAGCAGGAGTGGACAGTAATACCGTGCTGGTTTCAGTTCAATGAAAACCGTTGACGCAGCGGCAATTTGGTGCTGTAATGAGTGTTCAAGCCTGAGGTAGTAGTATATCTTGGGTGGGTGCGGCTCAAGAGATTGACTTGACATGGGTTCGTTCCATGCGGTATCAATATGTTGACCGCGCCGTTGTGCGTGCAATTTTGCGCTTCACTCCCGCGAGCATGAAGAGCAGTTGAGGCAGGAACGAGAAGTTAAAATCAGAAGAACTCGCAGGTGCAGTTTGCAGCACCCCGCCAGTCCACTTGAGGACGGCGGGCTCTCCGCCCGACACGGAGAAGTTCCCCGGTTGTGAAAAGGTTTTCGAAGTAGTCTGAGGCTCAGGTGAAAGAGAACTTCGACCGATTTCAATTTTGGCAAATCTACAAGGAGAAACAAATGGCAGCTTTTCGCAAAGTATTTTTAGCGCTAGTTGTGGTCGCCCTCGCGGCGGCTACGGCCAGCGCACAAACGGTGTCGTGTAACGGTACCGCCGGTTCGAACATCGTACGTACGGAAGGTATCACCGAACTGCTCGGCGACATCTTTCTACAGTGCACCGGTACGGCCGGCCTCGTCGGAGTCGCGACGTTCAACATTCAGGTTTCGCTGAATACGAACTCGACCGCAGCGTTCAATGCCGATCCTCTGATCGACACGGTTCTGAATGTGACGCCCACGCCGGGTGGCGTAGCGGGCGCGACAGTCAGCACCCGTGGCCGCAAGGCTTCGGATACGTCGGTTTCGTTCCTGGCGGTGTCACTCCCGGTAGCCCCGGGCGGCACGACATCGAACATCCAGATCAGCAACCTCCGTGGTAACGCAAGCGGCGTCACCGCAGGTTCGCCGATCACGGCGTTCGTTACCTCGAACAACACGACGGTTGGCGGCACGCCGCTGACCCTTAACAACACGACGTTCACGGTCGGCTCGCCGAGCACCAGCTTGACGTCCCGCATCCGGCTCGCCGATAACAGCGACACGAAGGTCTTCTCCGGTCTGCAGTGCGCCAGCAACAATGGTGATCTGTTTAGCGACGCAACCAAGACTAACCAGACCATTAGCGGGAACATTCAGTTCCGCGAACAGCAGCAGGCTGCGTTCAAGACAGCCGCCCAGGAAGCGGGCAGCTTCGTTGCGGCTGGCTTTGGCGCGGCGACAAACGGCACACGTCTGCGGTCAGTGTTCAACGGCATTCCGGCGAACGTGGCTTTGTTTGTCACGACGCGTGACGTTGCTTTAGGCACCACGGGTTTTTCGGCCCATGTTAGGAAGTTGGAACTGGTCAGCGCAGATTCGACTGGTGCGGGCGGAATCGCCCCTGGAGGTGGCGACCCGGCCCCCGCAACCGTCATTGGCCCCGCGGGCAGCGGCGGTGACGCTAGAGTTTCCGCAGCCGTCGGGCAGCGCTATGCCATTCAGCAGTTGACTGTCAGCAATGGCACCGCGACGGCTACCTGGGAGATCGTCGGTACCGATCCGAACGCGACTGAAGACCTCAGCGTTGGATTCATTCTGGCCTTCAAGGCTGGTCAGCCGGCCCTGGGTACGGCTACTGTTAACAACAACCTGGGACCTGTAAGCACCAGCAAGGTTCCTGTGCTTCCCGGCGCTCCGCCGGCGGGTCAGGCAATTCCGCGGTTCACCGATGTATCTTCGGCGACCAACGCCTTCACACTCGCCCCCTGCGCCACGAACCTGCTATTCCCGTACGTGACGAATCAGGGCGGCTTCGACACCGGTTTGGTGATCTCGAATACCTCGAGCGATCCTTTCGGAACGTCCGGCCAGGCAGGCACTTGCACGCTGAACTACTACGGCTCCACCACGGGTGGCGGCGCGGCTCCTGCCGCGGTGACCACGCAGTCCGTGGCGGCCGGCGGTCAGCTGGTTTGGACACTGTCTTCGGGTGGCAATCTGGGCGCAACGGCAACGCCGGGCTTCCAGGGCTACGTGATCGCACAGTGCCAGTTCCGCTTCGGTCACGGCTTCGGCTTTGTGAGCGATGTCGGGGCTCGTAACGTAGCGATGGGTTACCTCGCGCTGGTCATGGATCCGGGTACATCCCCCCGCGACACCAAGACCACGGGTGAGGCGTTCGCGCAGTAAGCAACACCTTGCAGTCTGAGATGGAGGGGAGAGAAATCTCCCCTCCATTTTTTTTGTCCGCGAACCGGGCATGCGGGGCAATTGGCTTGGCCTGTACCGGCTGCAAGGCCGGTCCCATTCCGGCAATTCGATGGAAACAGTCCCGTCTGGCCCGGCTTATAGAATGTTAAAATTGAAAAGTACCCGGAACCTGTTGTGAACGAAGTCCCTTCGAGGTAGCCATGAAAACAAAAACGCTGGCACTGTTGCTTGGCCTCTGTGCCTACACTCCCGCATCCAAAGCGCGAAATGTATTTGTTCTTCCAGGCAGCAACAGCACTGCCTCCAGCATTTTTACAGGCGAACCCTTCGCCGCTTCCGGAACCGTACCGGTCTCGCCGTCGACCTTCCAGATACTGGCGCATCCGGCAGGGACGAAATACTACGCCGTTTCCCGGAGCGCCGTGGACACGGTTCTGGTTATTGACGCGAGCCTGACCAGCATTCTGCGCCGGATTTCCATTCCCACAGGCGTCACCGCCGCCGCCTTGACGCCGGACGGCCGCCGCCTCGTGCTGGTGGGAGCCGGAGTCTCTGTCATAGACACAACATCCGACGCGCTTCTTAGCATCCCGCCGGTTGACGTGGGGACCACCCCTATAGACGTTGCCGTCAGTCATGACTCCAATCGCGCTTTTGTGCTTAGCAGCGCGTCGAACCGCGTCACGACCATCGACTTATTCGGCAACACTCAACTGGGCAACGCGATCTCGATTCCCGGCGTTTCGACTGGTATCACGCGGGCTCCGAACGACCTGCTCTACGTGACCGCCCAGAACAGAATCTTCGAAATCGACGGCCGGACGCGATCCATTCGGAATGAGATACCACTTAATGAGATTCCAGGCAAGTTGGCCTTTACGCCAGACGGCACGAGGGGGATTGCCGTCAATTCCACAACTGTGACCGGGTCCGTCCTCGTTGTGTTCGAGACCGCGACCCGCACCGTGACAAAGCTCACAACCGCGCAACTGCCCGGCGTAACCCTGGAAAAGATAGTGGTTGCCGGAAACAATCGCGCGCTGGGGATATCCGCGGGATCCCGCATTCTTTACGATATAGGAATTAATCCGGCAAATGGTACCGTGGCGACTCTCGGTGTGATCGGAGGTTTTGTTTCCGTTATCGATGTTGCTGTCTCCGGCGAGCAACCCGTTACGGCGCAAGGACTGGCGAGGTACGCCTACATCGCAACGGCCGGCGCATTGACACGAGTCTCACTTACGACGAACTCACCGGCCGGGCAACTCACCCTTACCACGGCTGCGAGCGGTCTGGCTTTCACCGGGCCCGCTTCCACGGCCTCGCCGGCTTCTTTCTCGGTCTTCAACGGAATTCAGACATTCACTGCCCTCCAGGGGCCGCAGGCATTGGTTCTTCGCGTCGTGGACGCAGACAGTCTTCCTGTAATCAACGCACCCGTCACGTTCAGTTCGCCGTCAACCGGCCTGGTCATTCAGGGCCAATCCACGACGACGAACGGAGAGGGCATCGCTTCAACCACAGTCCTGCTACCAGCGACTACAGGGTCCGGCACAGTCAACGCCACCATTGCCGGAAGCCTGGTCGCGACTTTCGCACTTTCCATCACTGGAGGCGCAGCGGCCGGAGTCCCCACTACGATTGAAGGCGCGGGCGGCAACGGACAGGTGACGCTCCCGAATACGAAAACCAGTCTTCCGATCAGCGTTCTGCTGAGGGATGGCAACGGGACACCCGTCCCCAATAGCCCGGTCACCTGGTCGTTACAAGGTACGGGAACGATTGTGGACGCCCTGGCTCAGACTGACGTAAATGGCATCGCAACAGCGTCCTTCATTGGAGGTTCGCTGGTTGGCGGCGTCTCGTCGTCGCAGCAGACGATTATTGTCGGAAACGCTACGCTGAGT
>SYKU01000398.1 GCA_005808865.1 Acidobacteriota bacterium | reverse complement strand
TCGTTTACGACGTAGCCGAGGCCATTCGAATTCGTAACGACGATCGGGGAGAATCTGCGCTCTAGCGTGCTTCGAGATCCGAGCCTTGCGCCACTGTACGACACGTTTCTAACGTCCGGAGACGCGGATGCCTTGCTCGCCGGACGAACCTCTGCGGTAGACCGGGTGGTCATTGACACATTTGCCGCGTGCGGCGTTCAGCATGGTGGTGCGGCGCTGCTCGCGGTTGGCGGATACGGACGGCGGGAGCTGTTCCCGCACTCCGACGTTGATCTGTTGCTCCTTCATCCCACCGGCCGCCTGGACGCCGCGGAGAGGGCCGTCGTATCCGCGTTCCAGCAGCGCTTGTGGGACGCGGGTTTACGTATCAGCCATTCGGTGCGAACCGTCGCCGATTGCACCGAGTTGCACGACCAGAATGTCGAGCTCAACATCAGCCTGCTCGACCAGCGATTCCTCGCCGGGGACGCGGCGCTCCACGGACAACTGACCGAGCGCCTTCCGCGGTTCATCCACAGTCAGCGCGAGAACCTGGTGCGTAATCTTGCGGCGCTCACGGCAACGCGGCACGAAAAATTCAATCGGACGATGTACCACCTGGAGCCAAATATCAAGGAAGCTCCCGGCGGGCTTCGCGATCTTCAGATCGCCGGTTGGCTTTCGGATATAAAGAGCCAGGAACGCCAAGGGCCGATCGCCCGGACCGAAGCGCTGCCTGAAGACATGGAAGCTGCCAGGCAGTTCTTATTCGCACTGCGCTGCTATCTGCATTTTCACAACGAGCGTGATGCGAATGTCCTGAGCTTCGAGGCGCAGGAATGGGTCGCGGAACGAACCGGCCACGGCAGTACCGAAACGTACATGCGGGAGTTCTTCCGCCACGCGCGCGCGATTCGCCGGGGCTCGGCGCGGCAGTTAGAATCCGCTCACTCCACCTCGGCGTCGTTATTTTCGCAGTTCCGCGATTGGCGCTCGCGTCTTTCGAACGCCGAATTTACTGTCGCGCGTGAACGGGTCTTCCTGAAGGCCCCGTCGCTGCTCGACCAGGACCCGGAAATCGTCCTTCGTCTTTTTGCCTTCGTCGCTCGTCACGGCATCCGTCTGGCCCACGACACTCAGGACCGCATTGCGAGCCGGATCGAGCATTTCGCGGCCTATTTTTCGGAATCGCGGCCGCTCTGGGACCGGTTCGAGGAGATGCTCTCTCTTCCGTACGGTCACCTTGCGCTCCGTTTGATGCACGAAATCAACCTGTTGAGCGCCATTTTTTCGGAGTGGAAAGAAATCGATTGTCTGGTGATTCAGGACTTCTACCACCGCTACACGGTGGATGAACACACATTGGTTACGTTGCACGAATTGAGCCGTCTGGCAAAGGCCGATGGCGTCGCCCTCCCGCCGGAGATCCGGGCATACGGCGAGATCTACAGCGAGACCGAGGATCTCGCGGTGCTGATGTTCGCCCTTCTTTTTCACGACGCGGGAAAGAGCGATCACGGCCGGGGACACGTGGACGCGTCGCTTGCAGCCGTTGAGGGCCCCATGGAGCGGATTCAAATGCCCGAGGAGAAGCGTGAGCTGGTGCGCTTCCTGATCGGCCGCCACCTGGATCTTTCGGCTGCGATCAACGGACGCGATCTGGAGGACCCGGCGACGGCCGAGTTCGTGGCCCATCGCGTGGGGACTGTGGAACGGCTGAAGGCTCTGACGCTTCTGACGTTCGCCGACATCAGCTCCGTCAATCCTGGCGCGATGACTCCCTGGCGCGCGAGCCAGCTTTTAAGGCTTTACGTCATCACCTATAACGAGCTCACTAAAGAGCTCGATTCAGAGCGTATCGAAAGCGCGGCGGCGGATTCTCCGGAAAAGGCCGCTTTCCTGGAGGGGCTGCCAACGAGGTATCTGCGCACGCACTCCCCCGCGGAGATCGCTGCGCACTTCGCGTTGGCGCTCCGAAGCCGCGAGCGCGGAGTCGCGCTTGACCTTCTGAAGATCGGTGGCGTCTACCGGTTGACTGTGATCGCGCCCGACCGGCCGTTTCTGTTCTCCTCGATCGCTGGCGCGCTGGCAAGTTTTGCAATGAACATTGTTAAGGCTGAAGCGTTCGCGAACCGCAGGGCGGAAGTCGTCGACACGTTCACCTTCGCCGATCCGGCCCGCACACTCGAGTTGAATCCCCAGGAGATCGACCGGCTCAAGTCGGCGATCGACCGGGTAGTGCTTGGCAAAACCGACGTGAAGCAGTTGTTGCGCAATCGCCCGCGCCCCACACTGCCGGCCAGGCGGGCCGCGTTCGAGCCAAGTGTCTCGTTCGATAACGGTATTTCCGCTTCCGCCACGCTCATCCAGATCGTTGCCGAGGACCGGCCGGGATTGCTCTACGACCTGTCCTCGGCAATTTCCTCCGAAAGCGGAAACATCGAAGTCATCCTCATCGATACGGAAGCTCATCGGGCGATCGACGTTTTCTATGTAACGGTCAACGGCAAGAAACTGAACGAGCACCAGCAAATGGCGCTGCGGGCGGGTCTGGTTGAAGCCTGCCGGACGTAGCGCCCCTGCGGCGGCCGCGCCAGGGCGCCGATCCTCTGATATTATTTGGTTAGAGGTGTTCTCGATGAGAAAGCCCGGTGCCGGAGTTTTGCTGGGATTGGCCGTATTCGCCGCGGTCTTGATTGGCCAGGAAGGGCCGAAGAAGGATGTGGGCGAGACCGTCGCCCGGCCCCGCAGAAAAGGCGCCGAAGCGGAACTCCCAAAAATTCCTTCGCGCCTGTCGAGAAAGGACAAGCCCGAAGTCGCCGAAGGCGGCGCCACTTTCAAGAGCGATGTAAACGTCGTAAACGTGGATGTCGCCGTGGTCGATAACAGGGGACACTTCATCCCGAACATACCGCGCGGAAATTTCCGGATCCTCGAGGACAACGTACCTCAGACAGTAACCAATTTCGGCATGGGCGAGGCGCCGATGACCGTTGCGCTGGTGATCGAGTTCAGCAACCTCTTCCAGCAATACTGGTCGGAGGCGTGGTATCAGACCCTCACGGCATCGTATGGATTTCTCGAGACTCTAAAACCTGAGGACTACGTTGCGGTGGTCGCCTACGACCTGCGCCCTGAAATACTTTCGGACTTCTCCACGGATAAGCGGAAGGCCCAGGAAGCGATGCAGCGGCTGCGCATTGCGGCGTTTTCCGAATCGAACATGTACGACGCGATCACGGACACCGCCGAGCGCATGTCCGAAATCGAAGGCCGTAAGGCCATCGTGCTCATTGCTTCGGGCATCGATACGTTTAGCAAGTTGACGTTCGACAAGACCCGCAGATCGCTCCAAAACTCCGGCGTTCCGATATTCGCGATCGGCCTCATGCAGGCGCTTCGCGAGTATTATGACGCGCGCGGCGCCATGGGATCCATCGCGCGACTCGACTTCCTGCAGGCCGATAATCAAATGCGAACGTTTGCCAAGGAGACGGGCGGGCAGTCCTTTTTCCCTCGGTTCTATGGGGAGTTTCCCGGCATTTTCGGCGCGATTTCGCAGTCCCTGCGAAACCAATATTCGCTCGGCTATCAGCCAACCAATCAGGCTCGGGATGGCAAGTTCCGTAAGCTCAAAGTGGAACTTGTCAACCCCGCGAACAATCAACCGCTGCGCATTACGGACGAAAAGGGAAAGCCCATGAAGTATCAGATCATGGCCAAAGCCGGCTATACTGCCCCGCGCGAAGTGGAATAAGGAGTCCTGCCTTCGGCTGCCCGCCGGAGCATCCCTCAGGGTCTGCGTCCAAACCCGCGCCCGGGGTATGGCTCCTCAGCGTCCGAATCTGCGTGGTGCCTGGGTCAATCGCCAACGGCTCTGAGGGATCAAGGAATCACGGGAACGGCGCCGCCGAGATTCCGCAGGCGCCGCTGCTGTCCAAAAATCCGCTTCCGGTTGCGTCATAATCGGTTTCAGAGGCCCTTGCACGTTTCGGGCTGGCGCGGCGTCATCCTGATGTGGGGCGCTACGCGATATTGACGGTCGAGATGAGCGAAGCAGTCTATCCCGCTTCCAGGAGCCGGACCGATGACGAAATGGCCCGGCAGAGCGAGTTTGTCGCCCAGAACCTTCGCCGGATCTTCGTACAGATCTATCGCATTGTGGGCAACGCCGCCGACGCCCAGGATCTGACGCAGGAAACCTTCATCAAGGCGCTTCAAAAGCGCGAACAGATCAAAGACGAGCAACGGGCGGCACACTGGCTTTCGCGAATCGCAACCAATACGGCGCTCGATTTTCTTCGCCGCAACGGGCGGTACACGCACTGCGAACTTGATTCCACTCCCGAGGTCTTCGAGCGGACCGCCAGCGAAACCCCGGAACAGATCCTGCTGAGGTCGGAGCACTCCGATTATCTCGAAGCCGGGCTGCGGACCCTGAGCGTAAGGGAACGGACAGCCTTGATCCTGCGCGATGTGGAGGATCTGCCGGCCGGGGAAGTAGCGAGGCGGCTCAACTGTTCGAAAGCCACGGTGCGTTCGCATATCGCGAATGCGCGCGCGAAGTTCAGGAAGTACATGGAACGGAAGAAGCGGTGACAGTCATGCATCCAACGGAAACCGAACTGGCGCTGTACGCTGGCGGAGATCTCGCGTGGACCGATCGCCTTCGCGTCAGGAAGCACGTTGACGCGTGCCGGCGTTGCCGTGAGGAAGCGGGTGCATTCGCCGCCGTGCGGGTTTCGGCGGCGAATGAACTGCGCGAGATGCCGGAAGCCACATGGAACAGCCTGGCCTCGGAGATGAAGGCGAATATCCGTCTGGGTCTCGAAGCGGGCGCTTGCGTTACGGAGACTTCCCCGCGCCGGACGGTTGTTGCCTTTCTCGGAGAGGGTCTTCTTGCGCGTGCGGCGGTACTGGCCAGTCTGGCCTTCGTGCTGGCGACCGGAGTTTGGATGGCGCACCGGGAACCGCCTCCCGGCGTAGTCCTGCAAGTGTCAGGCGAGGGAATCGAGATGGTGGACGGTGAGCGCGGGCTGAGTCTGATGAACGGACGCACGGCGGACGTGACTTACTCGGTGAGCGCTCAGGGCGGAGTGAGGGCGCGTTACGTGGATTCCGATACGGGCTACGTAACGATCAATCATGTTTATGCGCATTAAGATCGCACTTCCCGCATTGGCGTGCGCGGCTCTGCTGATGGGCGGAGCGGACGGGGCGCGGGCTCAAGCGCTCGACCCGGCGAACTTCATCAGCGTCAATTTCCCGCCTGATTCGCCCCTCGCTCTGGTGGCCCGCGACCTGGGCGAATCGCGAGCCACGCCGCGCGGCGGCGCCATGGCGATTGATCTTCACGTTTCGCTCTCCCTGCGAAACGTGAGTCAAAACCGCGTGCGCGGAGTCACGTTGCTGGTGCTTGCGCAGGATGTCACGCCGGGCGGAAAGGCATCGGTTGCGACTCCAAGTTTGAACGTTGGACCGGGCGAAACCTTCCCGCTCCGAATCGATCTGAGGCTACTCCGGCCCCTTGCTGCGAGCACTGCCGGGCACCTGGTCCGGGTCGATCTCGACGGCGTTCTGTTCCAGGATCTTTCGTTCTACGGTCCGAATTTGCTGAATTCCCGGCGGGCGATGACGGTATGGGAAGCGGAGGCCGAGCGCGACCGGCGGCACTTCAAGTCGGTGTTGGCGGCATCGGGCCCCGGTGGCTTGCAGCGCGAAGTGCTGGATAGCCTGTCGAGACAGGCGTCACGGCCGAGGCTTGACGTTCAGGTTTCGCGCGGACGCACTACGTCCTCGGCTGCCGCAGGACCCGAGCAGGTGGCTCAATTTTCGTTTCTGAGGTTCCCCGATTCCCCCGTCGAACCGCTCGACGGCGCGGCGCGGATCGCGGGAAATGAAGCGCGCGCGCCGAGGATCCAGGTGCGGAACCGCTCCTCAAAACCGGTATCGTATTTCGAGATTGGCTGGATCGTGAAAGATGCGCAGGGCAGGGAATATTTGGCGGCGTCGGTACCCGCGTCCGATCCCGATCTGCGGCTCGCGCCCGGACGTGAGAGCCAGGCACTTCAGGACGCTTCGCTACGTTTCTCCCGGAGCGGGGGCGGCACGGTTGCGATCGGCGGAATGACGGGGTTTGTGAGCCAGGTGGAGTACACGGACGGAAAGGTTTGGGTGCCGAACCGCTCGGAGTTGGGCAGTGCGCAGTTGCTGCGTGTGCTCGCGCCGTCCCCGGAAGAGCAGCGGTTGACCGACCTTTACCGCCGCAAGGGCTTGGCCGCGCTCGCCGAAGAGTTGAAGAAATACTGACGGCTTATCGGTTTTCACGCTTGCGCATGCCGGCCGGCGGATCCACGCAGCCCCTCTTTCTTGCGGAGCCGCTACTTTAGTTCGACCGCAACGATCGACTTTCGGTCCCTAACGTAGAGTGTCGTGCCGGCGATCGAAGGCGGCGTCCATGCCAGGTTCTCGAGCAGTTTGAACCGCGATTTGACGGCCAGTCCGGCCGGCGACAGCGAAACCAGATACAGGACGCCGTCCTCGTCGAGCATGATCACCTGCTCTCCCACCATCAATGCGTTTGCGCGCACCATACTTCGCTCGCGCCACTTGATTTCTCCCGTCAGGACGTTCGTGCACATGTACAGGGTCCCGCCGAAGTCGCCGTTCGGCCCATACACATAGTCGCCGATCCTAAGTACGTTGCTGTGATGGATGCGCATCTGCCTGTGGAACCACAACTCCTCGAGCGAGGTAGCGCCGTTTCTCTGTGTCAGACGCAAGGTCCGGCTCCCACCCTGATAGGCTCCGCTGAAAAACAGCAAGTTGTCCGGGCCCCACAGGAGCGTGCTGGTGATGTCTCCTCCGCGATTCTCGTGGGGATGGCTCCAAAGCACCCGGCCGCTTTGAGGGTCGAATCCAGCCACGGCCTTTTCCACCACGCACGCCACTTGTTCCTGCCCGTCCACGTTGATCAGTACGGGAGACGAGTGCGAGTTTGCGAAATCGCCGCCCTGCCACCGCACGGCTCCGGTCTTCAGGTCGAGGGCCGCAATGGCGTGGCCGGCGCCGCCTACCATTACGATTACGGTGTCCTTGTGGAGCAGCGGCGAATTCGAATAACCGCGCAGCATCACTGAGCCACCCATGTCTTCGATTAGTCCTCGCATCCACAGCACCTTGCCGGTCTTTTTGTCGAGACAATGAAACTTGCCCGTGACGCCCGCCGTATAGATCCGATCGCCAACCACCAGGGGCGTCGCGTGGGGGCCGGGTCCGGTATTCATGTTCATGCCCTTCAGGAACGCCGCGGCGTATTTGTACTCCCAAAGAGTTCTGCCGGTTGCGGCATCAAGCGCCAGCACGGCTTCCTGATCTCCTTCGCGATACATGGTGAACAGCCGCTTGTGGTCCGTCGCCACGGATGAACTGCCAAACGGCAGGGGGCGCTTCCAAAGCACCTTGGGGCCTCGCTCAGTCCAATCCTTCGCGATAGGCCTCGCACCGACCTTGAAATTCCGGCTTGGCCCCGCCCACTGACTCCATTCGGGCCCGGTTGCACCCCACAGCCCCGCGGCCGCCATGAGTCCGATCGCTATCCATCGTTTCATGTGTCCAAGCGTATCGCATCCGCCGGAATTGCGGGGAGAGCAGTTGCCAGGATCGGTAACTCCTTGCGCGTCATCTTCCATCGCGATGCCTTGCCGCTCGACAATCGCGCGCCGGAGATCGGGCAGACCCGGCACGCAAGCCCGATTCCCTTGCGCCATGCGCACGACCGGAACCTCGAGTTCCTCCCGGGTGTGCGGAAATTGCCCTTTCCGCGCTCCCAATTGCCGTTAATTAGTGCTTCCCGGCCACCCTCGGCTCGGAATTGTCGTCGAGGCGCGGTTACCGGCCATGGGACTGGTCCGTGAGGCTGTTTCTCCTCGCGCAGGTAGTCAATGGGCGGCACGATAGCGCGGTTCATCCACCGGAAACGGCGGTTGCCACAAAATGGATTTGGCGGACTTGAGGTGCGTAAAGGAGTATCGCGGATTCACACGTATTTCTGTTTTCGCATCATGCGACGGCGTGCGATCCACGAGGGCACGCCCGCTTGCGGAGTGTGTTCGTAACGCGTCGACCCGCGCATTGCCGGGTTCGGCGCGCTGAAGCCCGCCGGAGCCTAGGCGGTCGGCTCAAACTCCCACGCCGGCGGAACGATACCCTTTACGCGCAGGTAGACCACGGCCTGTCCGCGGTGGTGCGCGGTGTGCATGTAGGCACGCATGAAAAGGTCGGACCCGGAGTGCGGTTTCAACCGCGCGCTGAACTTGAGATCTTTGCGAGAGAGGGCTGGTTCCTCAAGCTTCTTCAGAACTTCGGTCACATAGTCGAACGTGGCGGTGACGTATTTCCGCACCGAATCGCGGTCTTTTCCCGCGGCGGCGGGCGGCGCGTCCACCACGCCGAAAGCTCGCATGTACGCGACATTTGCGCTGCCCAGATGCGCCATCTGTTCGCCGAAGCTTCGCTGTTCCGGCACCGGTCTCGAGTCGAAATGCTCGGGCGGCATTGCGTCGAAGATCTCCATTGTGTAGTGCTTGGTGGACTCCCAGTGCTTAAGAAACATGTCCCGCCACTCCCGCGCGAACGTGTTCGTCCACTCCGCTCCAGCCGAGGGGATCGCTGCAATGGCTCCCGCCGCTGCTCCCCTCATCATTACTCTGCGATTGATTGGTGCCGTCATGCGAAGGATCTTCTCACGGATGGCCTCTGGTTGGCAAGCGGAAAAGATGTAGCTTCCGGAGCAACGCGGTGCTCGCGGCGAAATCCGCCGCTGCCGGCTCGCTCACACCGGATTTCTCTGGCTTCAAGGCGAGGGCAAGCCCGGATCGTCGCAACGGAAGCCGCTGGTAACCCGAATACGGAAATGCGCCGCCGAGTTGCTCGCGAAAGCCCCGGCTCGCCGAGGGAAATCAGCGAACCGCATCAGCCACGGCTCATCCGCCCATGGCGACGCCGCAAACGTCGCGCGCGCCGTGCTTCCGCTTTGAGGGAGAGTGCCGCTCACGTAGCGTCTCTTATCATCGCTACCCGGAACCCATTCCCCCTTATCGGATCGTTTCAGCATTTTCCAATCCAGAAATGAGCCTGAAATCGAGATTTGATTCCAATGCGGAGTGAGCCTGAAATCGACGGCTCAGTTGCGTGAGTGAAGCCTCCTTTTTTAGTTAATCCGGCGCGCGCCCGAAGGGC
>SYKU01000397.1 GCA_005808865.1 Acidobacteriota bacterium | reverse complement strand
CTGATTGCCGATGCTCTCCGAGAGTATTAACACGCCCTAGCCTCCGCTGAAATTCGGGCTTTCTCGTCCCGCGTCAGCTCAACCGTCAGCGTCATATCGTCCTCATCCGCTATTTTACACTCGCCGGCGATGCTTGTTCGGGACCTACCGGCTCGCTGTCCGCTCCCGCAACAGATCCTCAATATCCCCAATCTTGTCTCCCAGCAGATTCAGCTTGCTTGCCAAGCCTTGAATCTCGGACTCAGCGCGACGGTTGACTTCGTAGTCCAACTCGCCGCGCAGGCGGTCCTTCGTGTCCTGCCGGTTCTGGCTCATCATGATCACAGGCGCCTGGATGGCCGCCAGCATGGAGAGAAAAAGGTTCAGCAGGATGAAAGGATAGGGGTCCCACGCAGACCTGCCCAGAATCACATTGACAACCGTGTAGACAATCAGAACCGCGCCAAACGTCATAATGAAACGCCACGATCCACCAAATCGGGCAACGCCGTCGGCGAGACGCTCGCCAAAGGTCGATTCCTCCTCGATCACCTCGTTCGGATTGCGGGTGGCACGCAAGCGTACCAGTTCCTGGGAGGCATGGAACTGGCGTCCCAGCACGGTCAGCATGTCCATTCCAGCGAGCGGCTTGCGTTCCAGAAGAACGGCGATGTGGTCGCGGGAGACCTCCAGGCATACCGCTTCTTCCAGCGCTACGGCGCCTGTTTGATGCGGCGTCTGTTCGAGCATGGAGGCGAAGCCGAAGAACTCGCCGTCAGCAGGTTCGTCCACGACAACTTCCTGCTGGTCCCGATCGATGGTCGTGACCCGGACCTTTCCTGACACCATGACGTACGCTAGTCCTCCCGGATCTCCAATCTTATAGATACGCTGACGCGGGGCGAAGGTTTTGATTTCAATCTGGCCGGCCAGCACGGCCGCTTCCTCGTCGTCAAGCAGCGCGAACAGCGGAATGCTTCGGAGTGCTTCGGGATTGCATGCCATGGCCTGAGCATTTCACAAACCGGGCGGAGACGGCAACAGAACAAGCGCTAAACCGAAACGTTTCCGTTAGGCAGGATTAACAGCGCGAAGCAACCGGCGACGCCGGGGGACCCGTTCCGGTCACACGCGGAATGGGGGATGGATAAATCCGCATCGCTGCCCATGATGCGCTTATGCTCAGCAAGCGATGATGGTCCTCGCTTGTCTCCGCCATAGTACAGACGACCCGCCGCGGACCCATGGCAAACTCGCTGGCGCCGGGATGCATCATGCCCGGCTGAACCACAATCGTTTTGCCGTTCCGCCCAGTATCGCCGCACGTTCGGTCTCCTTCAACGGCAGGTCGTGCGTGAAGATTCGCAGATGCTCCGCGTAGCTTACCTTGGGCGTCCACCTCTCGGCCGGAAAATCGCTCCCCCACACACAGCGGTCCGCGCCAAAGGCCCCGGCGACCTTCAAGCAGGCGTCGTGCATGTCCCGGCACGGGTAGCCGCCCTCGCTGCCCGTTGGAATGAAGGTAAGTTTCGCGTGCAGCTTCTTGTGGCGCGAGAGGCGCAGCACCGCCGCAAGTGTCACGCCCAAATCGGGTCCGGCCTTCAGATTCATGCAGTGATCGAGTACGACGTTGAGTTTCGGGAACGCATTGAGCAGCGTGGTCAACTCGGCCTCTTTCTCGCGGCCAACAAGTGCGTTGATGACGATGTTCTGGCCGGCCGCTGTCTTCCAGAGCGCCCGAACACCCTCGTGATCCAGCATTCCGTTGCGCGCTGGAATGCTTCGCATGCCCCGCAATCCGTACTCGCGAACATACCTGGCGAGAAGCGCTGGGCTTTTCGAGTCATCCGGATTGAGAGTGCACACGCCCGCCACCCACTTCGGATTCGCTTTCGCCGAGTCGCAAATGTAGCGGTTGTCGAAGGCATAGAACGTGCTGGTCTGAATTGCGCAAACAGCCTCGACACCATTTGCCGTGCTCTCCTGGCGCAAGTGATCGAGCGAGCCTTTTCCCGCTGGAGGGCGGTACGGCTTGTCGATGGGCGGGTACTTTTTCTCGTCCGGCGAATAGATGTGCGCGTGCGTGTCGATGATTGTCATTGAAATATTCTCCAAGCTCGAAACTCTATCATGTCCGGCGAGGCGTGTTGCGCGGAACGTCAGGAGGCGTGCGTGACCGCAGTCCGTTGAGCATCGGCGGCAACGGAGCCGCGTGTTAAACTGAAGCGTTCCCCTGACCGGCGAAGCCTGGACAAATAGACACCGACACAGAATGGATTACCTCGCAGGCCTCAATTCACAACAGCGCGAAGCGGTGGGCCATGTCGAGGGCCCCGTGCTTATTCTTGCGGGGGCCGGCAGTGGAAAGACGCGGGTCATCACGCATCGCATCGCGCATATTATCACAGCCCACCACGTACCCGCGTCGGCGGTCCTGGCCGTCACTTTTACCAACAAGGCGGCCGGTGAGATGCGGGAGCGCGCGCGCGACCTGCTCGCCGCAACTGCCCCTTCCGCGACGCCCAACGTCTCCACTTTTCATTCCTTTTGCGTGCGGCTCCTGAGGCGCGACGGCGAGCCGCTCGCGCAGATCCGCCCGGGCTTTACGAAGACCTTCACCATCTACGACGCGGACGACCAGTTGGCGCTGATCAAGGCCGCCTACAAGCGTCTCGGCCTCGACGACAACATGTTCATGCAGCACCGCGCCGCGCTTTCCAGGATCAGCGCGTGCAAGAATCGAAAGCAAGGCCCCGAGGACGTTTACAAGGGCGCGAACGACCCGCAGGCCAAGCGCCTCGCGGTACTCTTCGAGGAATACGAGAAGGGCTTGCGCAACGCCAACGCCCTCGACTTTGACGACCTGCTGCTCGAATCGGTCCGCCTGCTGCGCCACGATCAGGCGACGCGCGACGCCTGGAATCGCCGCCTCAGCTACCTGATGATCGACGAGTATCAGGACACCAACCGCAGCCAGTACGAGCTCATGCGGCTGCTCTCCGTCGCCCATAAGAACGTGTGCGTGGTTGGAGACGAGGACCAGTCCATCTACAGTTGGCGCGGCGCGGACATCAAGAACATACTTGACTTCGAACACGATTATCCGCACGCCTGCGTGATCCGCCTGGAACAAAACTATCGCTCGACGCAGAACATCCTGGCCGCGGCGGGCGCCGTCGTCGCGAACAACCTGGAGCGCAAAGGAAAGACGCTTTGGACCGAAGCCGCCGCGGGCGATCAGATTGGCCTTTACACGGCTTACGACGGAGAGAATGAAGCCCTCTTCATCGCGGACACCATCGAGAAATGCATGGCGCGGAACCCGCGCGAACGGGTGGCGGTCCTGTATAGGACGAATTTTCAGTCGAGGCAGATTGAAGAGGCCTTGCGGCGCTACCGGCGCAAGTACCTTGTTGTCGGTGGTACGAGCTTCTACCAGCGCGCCGAAGTCAAGGACGTTCTAAGCTACCTGAAACTCGCGATGTCCCTTCGCGACCCCGTCAGCCTGCTGCGCGTGATCAACACGCCCGCGCGCGGCATCGGCAAGTCCACGGTCGAGCAGATCGAACAGTATGGGTCGGCCAATGGCCTCAATTTGTGGGACTCGATAGGCCGCATGCTCGAAGAAAAAGTTTTCGGGCCGCGCGCGGAGTCGTCTGTTCGAGTATTCCGTAAGCTGATTCAGGAGTTGACCGAAACGGCGGACACGAAACCTCCCCACGAGGCCCTGAAGTTCGCCATCGACCGAACGGGTTACCGGCAAATGCTTGAGGAGGACAAGAGTCCGGATGCCGAAGGAAAACTCGAAAATCTCAACGAACTGATGAACGCCGCCGCCGAAGCCGAGGAGCGCGAAGAAGGGCTGGCGGCTTTTCTCGACCACGCCGCGCTCGTGGCCGACGCGGACTCCGTCGACGAGAAGGCGCAGGTTACGCTCATGACCATGCACAACGCGAAGGGTCTTGAGTTTCCCGTGGTGTTCGTCGCGGGGCTTGAGGAAGGGTTGTTTCCCCATAGCCGCTCGCTCGAGACGGAATCCGCCATGGAAGAGGAGCGCCGGCTTTGCTACGTCGGGATGACCCGCGCGCAGAAGAAACTCACGCTCACGTGCGCGCGCTACCGAAGGCGGTTCGGCGGCGGCGAGATGGAGCGAACCGTTCCTTCCCGCTTTTTGAAGGAGGTGCCGCCGCATTTGATCGCCAATTTGAGCGAGAATGGTGCAAGGCCCCGAGTGGACCCGTCCGCAGAGCGGCATGTAGTGCGGGAGAGCGCGAAGCGTAGCACGTACACCGGGAAGTCGTACAACTCGGTGGCCAACATTTCACAATTTTTCGCCGAGCGTGGAATGAATGTGCGTCCCACGGTACAGGCACCGGCAGCGCCCCCTGTGTCCAGGCCGCCGTCTCCGGTCGCATCGCGGGTGGGAAAGCCGCCCAGTACGGGAATGACGGTAGAGCATCCGAAATACGGAATTGGAACCGTGGTTCGGCGCGAAGGCGAAGGCGAAGACGCGAAGCTGACAATTAGCTTTCAGAAGTACGGCCTGAAGAAACTGGTCGAGAAATACGCGGGATTGAAGAGAGATCGATGAACACAAAGACGATTACAGACAGAGTAGAACGAAAGGCCGCCAAACGCGCGTCGCGCAAGAAGGCCGCGCCCAAAGCGAAGCGAGCCTCCGGTGTGGCTCGAGGGTCGATGAAGAAAAAGGTCACAAAATTGGTGCAAGGCCAGCGGAAGCGGTAACGGCCGTGCGGTTGGCTGCCGTGTCCCGGTGGGCCGCGGTTTTCTGGGGAGCCGTGACACTCCTTCCGGCGGCGAAACCCGAAGAGGGGATCGTCTACGGCGAGGCGGGGAATGAAAAGCTCACCATGGATTATTATGCCCCCGGCCGACAGACGGCGCGACGGCCGCACCCGATCGCCATCATTATCCATGGCGGCGGGTTCACACGCGGCACAAGCCGAAACAATAGCGAAGCGTACTGCGCGGATTTCCTCGCGCCGGCCGGCTACGCCGTCTTCTCCATCAATTTCCGCCTTGCGCCGGAGCATCCGTATCCGGCCATGGTCGAGGACGTGGAGCGCGCGGTGCGCTTCATACGCCACAACGCCAGGAAATGGAACGCCGATCCGCGCCGCGCGGCGCTCGTAGGCGGTTCCGCCGGCGGGTACCTCAGCAACATGGCAGGTCTGCTCGGCGGATAGGCGCCGGCAAAGCGTGTTCCGGGCGCGAGGGACCGCGTCGATCGAGAGTCCGCCCGCGTTCAGGCTGTCGTCAGCTTGTTTGGTCCGAGCGACTTCCGGGGAGGGCCCGCGCCGGAGAATCTCAAGGCGCTACCTGGCCCGTTGATCGCCAGAAAGGGGGAGGAAGCGGCGCTGGCGGAAGCCTCCCCGGTCATGCACATCACTCGCGGCGCGCCTCCATTCCTGTGCGCTAATGATAATCCATGATGACATCCGAGGTATTCGTTCGCCGCTCCGTAGGCAGGCGGTGGTCAGCGCTTCGGAGACAAGGCAGCTTCGGAGTTGGGGGCTCGGCCAGCGGCACACTCCTTCCGGACATAGTGCAGTATGGGTATGCTCCAGTACGCCATACGCTCAGCTTTCGCGGTGACTCCCGAAGTCGGTCCGCTCTCGCCGTGGGCCGCGCGGGAACCGCGTCCCCCTAGCCGAGCGGCGGCAGGGGCCTCCGCCGGACAAGAGTCCGCGGGAGGGGCACGCGCCCTCCCGTCTTCGCCGAAGAGATCTGGTTTAGGTCAATGGGATAACCAGCTCAGCTAAGGTAGTACCTGGTTCGAAATTACACAACTCTTACAGTAAACTTCCCGAAGTCCTGGTAACTTGGATATCGTAGCCTGAAAAGGGAGCTTACCTTGAGTTCAAAATCCGCCCCGGTTGCACCGCGTAAGATCAATTGGATCACCACGGTTTTCATGGGTCTTTTTCATATCGGCGCCGTTGGGGCGCTGTTTTTCTGGGACACGAAGGCGGTTGTCACTGCCTCCGTCCTGTACTGGATGACGATCTGCTGGGGCATCGGGATGGGGTATCACCGCCTCCTGACGCACCGTGCCTACACCGTGCCGAAGTTCGTGGAATACCTCTTCGCCGTTTGCGGCACGCTTACGCTCGAAGGCGGGCCCATCTTCTGGGTCGCCACACACCGCGTTCACCATCAACATTCCGACATGGAAGGCGACCCGCACTCCCCGGTCGTCAAGGGCGGCTACTGGGCCCACGTCGGTTGGATTATCTTCGGCCAGGCGAATCACAACAACACGAAACGCATGTCCCGATACGCTCCCGACCTCGCCAAGGATTCCTTCTATGTGTGGCTCAACAACTATCATTGGGTGCCTATGGTCGTTCTAGGTCTGGTGCTGCTCGCCGTGGGCGGACTCCCGTTCATGCTGTGGGGCATTTTCATGCGGGTAACCATAGGTCTTCACGCTACCTGGCTGGTCAATTCCGCGACGCACATGTGGGGCAGCCGGCGGTTTGAGACACGCGACGCTTCACGCAACAGTTGGTGGGTCGCGCTGCTGACGTTCGGCGAGGGCTGGCACAATAATCATCATGCTCATCCGACGTCCGCCCGTCACGGTCTCGCGTGGTATGAAGTCGATATATCCTGGATGCACATCCAGGTGCTGAAGTGGCTCGGAATCGCCCGTGGAGTGAAGGTCGCGAGGGTCACGACGGCGCTGATTGAAGAGGAAGCGGCGTAACCGGTCGCAAAATAGATGCCGCCCGAAGCGCGAACTACGGTCTCAGGGTGACTTGGCAGGCTGCGCAGATGCGCGGGCCGAAGCCGCCGTGCCATCCGCCGGAGAGCGAACGCGATACCGCCCGCGCCTGTGCCGCTTCGGGCAAAGATCAGCACCAAGGGCCGGTTGCCTGCCCACGTTGCGGCTTCATCCGTGATATTGTCTTCCAATGAGTCCCATCGGCAGCCAGCGGAATCACGCGCTGGACGTCTATCGCGGTTTCGTGATGCTGCTCATGATGGCGGAGGTGCTGCGGCTGTCTCGCGCGGCAGCCGCCCTGCCCGGAAACTGGCTGGTGGGCATCCTTGCGTACAACCAGACTCACGTGGAATGGGCTGGATGTTCGCTACACGATCTGATCCAGCCGTCCTTTTCTTTTCTCGTGGGCGCGGCGCTTCCCTACTCGATTGCCAGCCGTCTCGCGAAAGGCAATACCTTCCGGAAGTTATTCGGGCACGCGGTCTGGCGCGCTTTCCTTCTTGCGGCGCTGGGTATTTTTCTGCGGTCTCTGCGAGGCCCACAGACGAACTTCACCTTCGAGGACACCCTCACGCAAATCGGCCTCGGCTATCCCTTCCTGTTCCTGCTCGGTTTCCGCCCGCCGCGTTGGCAGTGGGGCGCGCTCGGCGTTCTCCTTTTGGGATATTGGCTGGCGTGGGCGCTCTACCCCGTGGCCGGTCCGGGATTCGATTACCCGGCGGTCGGGGTACCCGCGGACTGGCAACACCATTACTCGGGATTCGCGGCGCACTGGAACAAGAACGCAAACCTCGGGTCCGCATTCGACCAGTGGTTTCTGAACCTCTTCCCGCGCCAGAAGCCGTTCGTCTTCAACGGCGGTGGTTACCTCACCCTGAGCTTCATCCCGACGCTCGGAACGATGATCCTCGGGTTGGCGGCCGGACGATGGATGCGCGACGCGAGTCCGCGAATACCATTCCGGCAATTGCTCCTGGCGGGAGCGGGCGGCCTTGCCGCGGGTCTGGTACTGCACGTGTCCGGAATCTGCCCGGTCGTGAAACGAATCTGGACGCCCGGTTGGACGCTGTTTAGCGGTGGCGCGTGCTTCCTGCTGCTCGCGGCGTTTAGTTGGATTCTGGACGTAAAGGGCTGGCGGAAGTGGGCGTTCCCACTGCTTGTCATCGGCACGAATTCCATCGCGGCGTACATGATCGCTCACCTGTTCGAGCGTTTCATCGAAGACTCTCTTCGAATTCACCTGGGCGCGAATGCTTTCAAAATCTTCGGCGCGATCGAGCCACCGGTGAGAGGTGCGGCAGTTCTGGCAGTTTACTGGATGATGCTGCTGTGGATGTACCGGCGCAAGATCTTCCTCAAAGTCTGAAGGGAAATACATGTCCCGAAGACTTGCCGGCGCCGAGCCATTACTCAGGCGTGCTCGTCGTCCTGCCCGGGCTTGCTCCCCACATGGACGTGGCCGAGTTCCCGGAGCTTCCCGTGGATTTGATCCAGGTGATAGCGCACCGCGGTCTCCGATATCGAAAGCTCGCGCGCAATTTGCCTGTTCGGTTTTCCTGTCGAAACCAGCCGCAGGATCTCTTTCTCGCGGTTCGTCAGCCGGGCCGGCGGGCCATTTTGATCCGGATGGGACAACGGCTGCCCGTTCAGGGAGTCCAACAACTCTTCCGCTGTTGCCGTCCTACTGAGATGACCCGATACGCCGCGTGCGAGAACTTTCCGGCTCAGGTGATACAAGTTTGTGTCGAGCAACACAAAAATTCGCAGTTCCGGGAAGTTTCGCCTCAAGATGGTCAGGTAAGGCAACGAATCCGCGGTACCGACGTCGTACAGAAGCGCCGTCGCTCCCACAACCGGCAGTTGATCAAAGAGCGTCGCCTCATCAACGCAGCCGCCGCAGAAGACAAGGTCTGTCTGGCGCGCGAACACTGCCTCCAGGCCCTTTAGGAGGATCGACTCACGGACGCAGGCGTAGACACGATTTACCACTGGCTAACCACTGTAATTCAGGATTGCTGCCGAGTCAATGATGTTAACAAATCCCGGTTATAGAACCAGGGGTTTGGTGGGTCAGGCTACCGGCTTTGGCGCCAAGCGCTCTTTGGGACTGACCTATTCAGGAAACAGTGAGAACTGGCATTCGGCGTCGCGATCAGTTTACAACCTTGGCGGTAAGGATCAGAATCAGCGCCGTGTCGGGCACGTCGAAGCTGGTCTTGCCGACGACGACCTTTTGCCCCTCGCGGATGTCGACGTCCGCCCTTATGTTGGCCTCGTGGAACTGGATATGTGCAGAGCCCTTGACGACTTGTGGAATTTTCAAGTTAAGCGACATTCCGGTCAGGCGCACGACGCGATTCTGGCCTTCAGAAGCCCTGCCGACCTTGAATTCGTAAGCCGGACGCTGGCCCTCCACGCCGCCACTGGAGGTAAGCCCGCGCAATTCGACTGAGCCGCTCTGCGCCGTGCGTGTGAGTAATGTGTCAACCACGCGGAACCCCTGATACTGGAGCACTCCTTTCAGTTGGTTTACAGCCGGCTGCAAGTCCGCCGGAATCGGACCGCCTCCCGATGACTGAAGCGAAGCCACAACCAGATAACCCGTCAGTTCGATGTTCGGAAGCTGTGGCGGCGGTGCGTCCAACTTCTTCACAGCTTCCTCGATCGCAGCTACAACGGCCGTGGGCCCGTTGACAGTAATCACCCGCAGTTCGCGGTTCGGGACGACGCCGGCTCCGAAGGGTCCGAGCGTCTCCGAAACCGCCCTGACGTCCGCGTGCCTGATTTCGATAACGCGGGTTACCCTCGATAGATCCTGCGCGAGTGACAGCGAAGCGCAAATTATAAAGCACAATAGCCGTTTCATCGTTCGTCTCCTTGTCTCAATCCACCAGCCAATAAATGACGACGTCCGGGTCGTCGGACACCAGTTTCAACATCAGTGAGTCCTGCGTCCGCGTCCGCAGCGCCGGCCGCGGGCCCGGCGCCCGGCGAATCGCCGCTCGCTCGAACCGCGACTCGGTAACCGGCGGAGCTTTTGGTACGGAGGGCGGGAATGGTCCGCGCACCTCGTCCGTTCGAATCACCGCGACGGTAAGCAGAGCCGTCGCCGTCACAGGCGCCAGCACCCAAATTGGGAACCATCGGCGTTCGCGCTCCGCCGCCTTTTCCATGATCCGCGCGCGCATGGACCGGTAAACGGAATCGTCCACCGTTTCGAGCGCCGTTTCCTTCAACGCCGTCTGACTCGCCAGTAACTCCCGCTCGAACTCCGCGCAGGCTGAGCACTTCACCGTATGCGCCGCCACTTCAGCGGCCTCCGCCGCGGGCAGGTCGCCTTCCGCGCGAAGTGCGATCGCCAATTCCATTCGCTCACACGACATGACCGCTCCCTTTCAAAAACCTGCTGATCTTGACGCGCGCGGTGCTGATTTGCGACCGGACCGTGGCCTCGCTCGATCCCAGGATTCGCGCCACCTCGCTCGTTGGCAACCCTTCGATGTCCCGCAGCACCACGGCCGCGCGTTCCTTCTCTGGCAGTGTAAGCAGCGCTTCCGCAACGGCAGCGTGTCTTTCCCCGGCCGCCCGCTCCCCAAGCGGATCGAACGCCGGCGCGGCAGGATCAACTCCCACGAGCGATACCGTTACCTTCCGTTTCCGCCGGAGATCGTGGCACACGTTGACGGTCATTCGATAGAGCCACGGAGAGAGTTCGCGCGATGCGTCGAACCGGCCAAGATTCTTGTACAGCCGCAAGAATACCTCCTGGGCCGCGTCCTGTGCGTCCTCAAGATTTCCAAGAAGCCGGACCGCCGTCATCAGGACCTGCCGCTGATGCCCGATTACAACGCGTTCGAAGTCCTCGGCTCGCAACTGGTATTGCGCCATGCCCATGCTGAGCGTCAACTGGTCCATTACCGTTCCATACATATATACTGTGCGAACAGGTGAAACGTTGAGAAAAACTTCCAAGCGATACATCGTGCTGCTGCTCGGCTTTCTGGCTTCGGTAATTACGTACCTCGATCGGGTATGTATTTCGGTGGCCGCGCCCTCGATTACGAAGGAGCTGGGGCTATCCGCGATGCAGATGGGCTATGTGTTCAGTGTGTTCGCCCTAGCATACGCCATCTTCGAAATCCCCGCGGGCTGGTGGGGCGACCGCATCGGACAGCGGAAAGTGATGACGCGAATCGTAGCTTGCTGGAGCGGTTTTACGATTCTGACCGGCATGGTGTGGAGCTACCCTTCCCTGCTTGCGACGCGCTTCGCCTTCGGCGCAGGCGAAGCGGGAGCGTTTCCCACGCTGTCGCGGGCGCTCGCACGCTGGTTTCCGCCGAACGAACGCGCGCGCGCAAGCGGCGTGATGTGGATGGGTGCGCGCCTCGGCGGGTCCATGGCGCCGGCTGTTGCAGCGCTGTTGATCGCGCACATCGGATGGCGCGGGACTTTTATTGTCTTCGGAGCTACTGGTTTGCTTTGGTGCGCGGTATTCTGGCGTTGGTATCGCGACAATCCCGCGGAGCATGCTGGAGTCAACGAAGCGGAGTTGCAGCACATCGGGGCCGGTTCCGCGGCCGAGGGTCATGGCGGACAGGCACCCTGGCGCGGCATCGTTTCGAGCGGCACAATGTGGGCGCTCTTCGGCATGTACTTCTGCTCCGCCTACGGATTCTGGTTTTCCGTGACGTGGCTGCCGACGTTCCTCATGAAAGAGTACGGTCTCACGCTCGAACGTTCAGGGTTGTATTCGTCGCTGCCACTGGCCGGCGGGGCGATTGGGTGCGTCGCGGGCGGTGCGTTCGCCGACTGGCTGGTGCGCCGGACCGGCAGCCTCAAATGGTCGCGGCGCGCCATCGGAGCCACTGGATTCCTGCTCGCGGCGGCGGGCTCGGCATTCGCCGCCTTTGCGCGTGAACCGTTCCTGGCGGTGCTCTGCCTCGCGATTGCGCAGTGCGCGCACGACATGACGCTGCCAGTGTCGTGGGCTACGGTTACCGACGTCGGCGGACGCTTCGGAGGCACGACCAGCGCGTTCATGAACATGGCATCGAGCCTCTCCGCGATGGTGTCGTCGGTTTCCGCCGCGTGGCTTATGCAGACGTTCGGATCGTTCCACGCCACTCTCGTGGTGGCGTCGGCCGTCTACGTGGTTGGGGGATTCCTGTGGTTGCGGATAGATCCCGAGGAGGCGCTGGATTCGTAGGCGGCAGCCACGTTCTATTGGGAGGTTCTCTAAATCCCGTCGCCGCCAGTGAACGGATCGCTTCGCCGCTCCCGGATGAAGCCGCGCTCCTCAAGCTGCCGGCAGACGGCTTCGGCCGCGGCGTCGGCTCCCCCGGCGATTTCCGTTGCGTCGATCGCCACAAAGCGCTCCTCGCCGACGACGCCTCGCGCCCGGTCGCGCTCTTTCGTATCTCCGGCCGCCACCGAACAAATCGTGATCAGCCCGGCCGCGTTCGAAATGCGCGCCAACTCCGGCAGAATGTGGCTTTCTGTTTCGCCCGCGAGCACGTGTACAAGGCATCCATGGTCGAACAGCTTGCGCTCCGCCAGATAGGCGATCTCCTCGTCACCGCTCAGCCAGACCGTCGCCGCCCGGTGTCCTGAGCGCGAAAAACGTTCGCCGGGTGTCACACGCGGGCCTGTTCCCGGCTCATAGCGTACCGCGCCTAAGAGCGAACTCGCACTGACTTCGGGAGCCTCCCGATCCGTGATCATGCCCGCGCCAAGCGTCGCATTCGTAATCGGATCGATCAGAATGAACGCGCCTGTCGTCCGATTCCTGCGATAAATATCGAAGAACAGCGGGCGCCGGGTTTCGATCGAAATGGCGCCGATTTCGTTCAGGTCCAGCCGCTCCGTCTCCAGTTTTTCAAGCGTGTTTACGTCCACCTTGTACCGGATCGCCGTCACCGCGGCCGTAACCTGCTGGGTCAGGTGCTTCACGAGATAAGTGCGGCCGATTTCAAGATGCTCGGCGTTCATCCAGACCACCATCGATTCGAAACGCGTTGAAACATGGGGAGCGTCGAGCGGCGGCGCGAGCATGTCGCCCCTGCTGATGTCGACCTCGTCTTCGAGACACACCGTAATCGACATCGGCGGAAAAGCCTGGGGGATCTCACCTTCGTAGGTGACGATCTTCTGCACCCGGCTGGTGCGCCCTGACGGCAGCACCATCACCGTATCGCCCTTGCGGATGACGCCAGATGCCATTTGTCCGGCGTATCCGCGGAAATCGAGAGTCGGCCGGATCACGTACTGCACCGGGAAACGCATCTCGGTCAGATTGCGGTCGTGCGAGATGCGGACGGTTTCCAGATACGCAAGCAGAGGAACGCCCTGAAACCACGGCATGCGTTCGCTGCGCTCCACGACGTTATCTCCCAGCAACGCGCTGATGGGGATGAAATGCGGGTCGGCGATCTGAAGCTGCTCGGCAAAGCTCTCAAAATCCGCGCGTATTTGCTCGAACACGTCCTGGCGGAAATCCATCAAGTCCATCTTGTTCACCGCGACTACAATGTGCGGAATCGCGAGCAGGGAGGCGATGAAAGCGTGTCTACGGGATTGCTGGAGCACGCCGAAGCGGGCGTCGATCAGGATGATGGCGAGATTCGCCGTGGATGCGCCGGTGGCCATGTTACGCGTGTACTG
>SYKU01000037.1 GCA_005808865.1 Acidobacteriota bacterium | reverse complement strand
GTTCCATAACGCGGTCCTGGCCGAGATCCTGGACGAGTCCGTCGTCTCCAGCCGTAACCGGCGCAATCCCCGGGGAGTGAAGCGGAAGATGAGTAGCTTCCCGCTGCGCCGCGGCTACCAGCGCTCGCCGCTCATCGATTTTTCCGCCGCAGTCAGGATCGTTAAGTGACGAGTATTGAGGTTAACCCAGGTTGTTTCTTCCGAAGGCTTCGGCAATTTGCTATCGCTGCACCCGATGACGCCCGCGGTATCTGCAGACGACTGCTTCCGCCTTGATGACTTCCGTACAAAACGGACACTTCCTCGTGTTCCCAAGAAAAGTTGGCGACTTTCAATTTCCTTCGCATCCGCCTTCAGGAGTAATGAGTGGAGCACAGCACAAATGAACAGAGTCGACCCATAAATCCACCGATCGATGAAACTGTGCCCCTTCGCCCGGGCAATCGCAGCGGGAATCAGGCCGATCAACGCAATGAGCAAACATACGGCGGCCAACCGCGCGGTCTCAGCACGCTCTTCGGAATACGATTTCAGTAATGGCATACGGGATCTACGTCCGCGTGATTTCCCGGATGCTCTGGTCCAATTCCTCCGGCTCGAAGACTTTCCTCCAATCAGGGCGGAAGAGCTTCGGCATGGCCGCGTCGATCGCTTTCAATGCGCCGTCGGAGAACACCGCCCCTTCCTTCTCCTGAAAGATAATGGCGAGTTCCACGCGCATGTGCCCCAGCAGGAAATCGCGCGCGGCTTCTTTCGGCACGCCGCGGCGCACGGCCTCGTCCATGGCCTGTCCGATCACCGTCAGACACGTAGCGAGCACCGTTTCAGAGAGTACCGGCTCCAGAATCGCCATCTGCTCAAGCGTGCAGCGGTGCGACCTCATTACGGGCTTATAAATCGCGCGCGCCACGGCTTCGCCCAGCGCGTAGTGCTCTTCCGGCCCCTGCATCAGCGCGCAAACAATATGCTGTTTCGCGAATTCACAGCCAAAGAAATCGCGCTGCGCTTTCGGATCAGTTTCGTCGCTGAATACCGGCGGATGGCATGGGTGCGTGATGAAGTAGGAGATGTCGTCTCGCTTCGGAAGGCCGCCCGCGTACGGCGCGGCCGCGTCGAGAACCACCACCATCGCGCCGGGCTTGAGGAGCGGCGAAATCTGGTGCGCGATTTGGCCGATGCGGTTGTCCGGCACCGCGAGAATCACGACCCCCGCGCCGTCGAGGGCCTCTTCGGCGGCCATGGCTTTCAATCCGCGTTCGGCGAGCGCGGTTTTACCGCGATCCGCGATTTCGACGCAGCGAAGCGCGAATCCGGATCCATTCAAGTTATCCGCGAGGCGCAATCCCATCTTCCCACCTGCTCCCATCAATGCCACTGTCGTCATGTTTTTCATTCTCCGTTCTGAACCTGGCCGAAAAACTCTTCGCCGCCGACCTGCCCGCCTTTGAATACGATTTCGAGACCGTCGAACACAGGATCGTCCGCCCAGGCGCGACAGAGGGGCGAACCCGGCGCGAGCGGCTTACGTACGGTCAGTGCGTGGATACCGAGTTGGGGTCCCGCGCGCGCGGAGGTATCGCCGCCACACACTACCGCGCGGCGGACGCCGGATCGCAGAATCAATTCTCTCAAAATGCCGCCCAGGCGCGCTCCCAGCCGTTCGTTCAGTTCCGGTGTCATGGTACGGCGCAATCCCGGATCGTCCGGCCCTAACGCGGTGTGCAATACGACGCTTCGGCCTGACTGCAAGAACTCCATCGCGGTTTCGATCGCGGCACGGTCACCCTCATCCACGTTCAGCGCGATGATTCCGAATCCGTTCGCTTCCGCCCACCGGATCTGGTTCGCGGTAACCGGCGAACAGCTTCCGGACACAGCCAGGATGCGATCCACGGGGCCGGCGCTCGAAAACTGAACGCGCGGTGGAATCACGCCGTTCGAACGCCACCACGAGAGCAGCGCGTATTCCACGCCGGAAGATCCCACGATAAACTGCGGCTCCGCGCGGTGAGTCCAGATCAGGCGTCCGGCGGCTTCGAGCGACGCATCATCGAGGCCGTCGAAGAGCACGATATCGGGTTTTCCGGCGAGCATATAGCGGAAGCGCGCATCGGAATCGCACGCGCGGAGGTTCAAAATGTCGAACAGTGCGATGCTCTTCGATGTCTGGCGCGCAAGGTGGAGCCGCAGGTCGCCTTCATCCATCGGCGTCGATGGGTGCCGTGACATGGTGGGGTGCCGGTCAATACGGTGAATACCGCCGCCCCCCGCCGCGAAAAGGTTGCCGAAGGCCACGTAGCGCCCGAGGAGAGGCACGCCCACTACGACGGGCGTCCAGTGGGAACCGAACACGCGCTGCCCCTCGTCGATCGCACGTCCCACGCTGCCCACTCGCGGCCCGCTGTCGAACGTCGAACAGATCTTGTAGTGACAGAGGGGAGCGCCCAAACGCCGCAGACCCTCGAAAATCCGCGGCAGATTCGCGGACATCCATTCGGGGCTCTTGCTGCGGCTATCGCCGGCCACGCCCACCGCACGCACATGAGGGAAGCGCGCAAGTTGACTTGGAGAGGGCACGTCGAGAAACAGAACCGTTTCCAGACCCTCTCCGGCGAGCGCCTCCATCACGTCGGTGGGACCTGTGAAATCGTCGCCGTAGTAGGTGAGGATCAGGCCGGGCGGAATCACTTCCCGAACTTCTCCAGCGCCTGTTTCAGCTCCGCGTGTTCGCGCGCGGCGTCTTCGAGCGAACAACCCGCGACAGCTGCGTCCCAAGCCTGCCGGATCGCGCGGACGCCCGAGGCGACGCCTCCAGGATGCGCCATGATGCCGCCGCCACAGGCGTAAATCAAGTCCGTGGAACCCAGCCTGCGGAACGTTTCGGGGGCCTGTCCCGCCCACTGTCCGGAGGCGAACACGGGCATCACCTCGCAGCCACGGCCGGGCCTTCGAAACATCGGCGTACGGCACTCGAGCGCGGAAGCGATCACGGAATCGTCCGGCTCGCAGAACTTGTTCCGAAGACCGTTGACATGCATGTGATCCGCGCCCGCGAGACGCCAGAATTTCTGGTACGCCACGTAGCTCAGGCCCAGGGCCGGGTGCCGGCTGAGGATACCCCATCCATTGCGGTGCGCGTGAATCGGAAGCCGCGAATGCCGGCGAAGCCCTGCAAACGCGGGAAGGCCGGTGCTGTTCAGGCTGACCATGATGCAGGTGCCACCCGCGCGAAGCACGGAGTCATGGTGGCGGAGCATGTCGTCGAGATCGCCCGTGACGTTGAACGCGAACATGGGCTTTTTGCCGGTCCGGGCGGCGTGATTGTTCAGTACACGCATCACGGCGTCGACACGCTGGTCGAACGGACAGTTCGGGCCGTCGGCTTGCAGTTCGTCGTCCTTGATAAAGTCGATGCCGCCTTCGGCGAGTTGCGCGGCATTCTCCGCCGTGGCCTCGGGAGAAAGGCCCACACTCGGCTTTATTATGGTTCCCACCAGCGGTCCTGCCGCAACGCCCGAGAGACGGCGCGTGCCTTCGACCGCGAATTGCGGACCCTGGTAGACGTCGAGGAAAGCTTCAGGCAAAGTGATATCGAGCAGGCGAAGTCCGGAAAATTGCTGCAATTCGAAGAGGTTTCCGGCGACGGTAGCGTAGAGGTTGGGAAGCGAAGGCCCCGAATTCGCGAGCGGCCATGAAACACGCACAAGGGCTCGCCGGTAGACCGGAGCGCCATTCAAGCGCCTGGGGATGGCGGCTCCAGGAAGCGAGGGCTGCGCGGCAGGTTCCAGAAGTTCGATCGATTCCACTCGCGCCGCGGCCCGCTCCAGCAACTCCGGCGTCTCGCCGGGCACGTGAAGGAATGTCCCGGAGGATTGTTCGCCTGCCATTACGGCCGCGGCGTCCTCCGGGGGGAATGCCGTTTCAATCCAGTAGAGCGCTTGAATTCGTTCGCTTGCGCCAGCGGTCATGCGGTCAGTCCGGCCGTGAACTCGTTCTCGCCGTGGACGTCGGTCAGCCTCTGACCGCGGCCCTGATACAGATAAGTAAGTCGTTCGTGGTCGATGCCCATCAAGCGGAGCAGCGTGGCGTTGACGTCGTGAGCATCCACGCGCATTTCCGCGGCACGCACGCCGAATTCGTCGGTCGCACCCAGAGCCTGTCCGCCTTTCACGCCGCCTCCAGCGAGCCACATGCTGAAGCCGTAGGGATGGTGATCGCGGCCGGTATCGCCCTGTGAAAGCGGCGTGCGGCCGAACTCTCCGCCGAACACCACCAGTGTTGAATCGAGCAGGCCGCGCCCCTTCAGATCGGCAAGCAGGCCGGCGATTGGCTTGTCAGTCTTCCCCGCCATGCGCGTGTGCGACCCCACCAGATCCGTGTGCGCCTGATCCCAATCGTCACCGGTATTCGTGCCCGAGTAAAGTTGCAGGAAGCGTACGCCGCGCTCGACAAGACGGCGCGCGAGAAGGCACTTGCGGCCGAAATCGTCAGTCAGCGGATCGCCGATGCCATAAAGTTTCTTCGTCGCCTCCGATTCCTTACCCAGGTCTACGGCTTCCGGCGCGGAGCTTTGCATGCGATAAGCAAGCTCATAGGAGGCGATGCGCGCTTCGAGCGTCGAATCGGCTCGCGATTCGGCGTGGAGACGGTCCACCTTCTCGATGAAATTGAGCGTATCTTTTTGAACCGCATCCGTGATGCCCGGCGGATTGCTCAAGTACAGGATAGGACTCTCGCCGCCGCGGAAAACCGTGCCCTGATAGACGGCGGGCAGGAAGCCCGCGCCATAAGCCGGCGGGCCCGATTTCGTGGACCCATCCGACATCACGACGAACGCCGGCAGGTTCTGATTCCCGGTTCCCAAACCGTAAGTGACCCAAGAGCCGAGACAGGGGCGCCCGGGAAATTGCGACCCGGAATTTCGCAGATAAATGGCGGGCGCGTGATCGAACACGTCACCGTAACAGCCGCGCACGACGGCGATATCGTCCATGCGGTCGCGGACGTTGGGATAAAGATCGGACACCGGCAGACCACACTTTCCGCCGGGCTTGAATTGCCACGGGCTGCCCCGGAGAATAGCTTTCGATGGGTCGTGAATGAAGCTGGTTTTGATGGTTCGCGCGAGTTCAAGAGAAAGTGGCTGGCCGTGGCGCCGGGTGAGTTCGGGTTTTGGATCGAACGTGTCGACGTGGCTGAAACCGCCATGCATGAAAAGGTAGATGACGGACTTCGCCTTTGCCCGCGAGTGAGCGGCCTTCGGCGCGAGCGGATTCGAGTTCGCCGCTTCGAGGATGCCGCACAGCGCGGCCGCGCCGAAGCCCATTCCGGTCTTCGCGAGAAGGTCTCTGCGAGTCATGACAGGTCTAATCGACATAGAGGAACTCGTTCGTATTCATCAGTCCGCGGGCCATTTCGTCCCAGGCTTTGCGGGTCGCAAGCGGGCCGGCCGCGTCACGTTCGGCCTCCGACGGCTTACGCCCGAGAATGCGGAGCCAGGCGTCATCCACCGATTTGATCTTCGGGCCCAGAACACGGGATTGCTTCATCAGAAACGGACCGTTCAGCAGCGCGAGCGATTGCGGCGCGGTCGTGCTCTCGTTCCGGCGTGCACAGGACGCAACGCCATCCGGCTCATCGAAGGCCTCAAACAAGGGCTGCTTGAAGGTTCGCCGGGTAAGGAGATAAATACTGCGCCGCGTGTGCTCCTCGGCGTTCGCGGTCACAACCCAGGCGCTCTCCGGTTTGCCGATGATGCCGAACAACTCTTCGGCTTCAAGCGGCGGAACGACAGGCATTCCTCCCATCTTGAGGTTCAGCGTGCCCGAAACCTGAAGAACGGAGTCGCGGATTTCATCCCCCTGCAAACGCCTTCTGTTCATGTGCGAAAGCAGTAAATTTTCAGGATCGCGTGAACGCGCGGTTTCGCTGCGTTTTGACACGCGGCGGTAGGCGTCCGAAGTCATGATCAGCCTGTGCATCGCCTTGATCGACCATTTTCGCTCCACTAACTCCGTGGCCAGCCAATCGAGCAGTTCGGGATGCGACGGCAAACCGGCGCGAGTGCCGAAATCGCTCGGCGTGCGCACCAGGCCTTGTCCGAAATGATATTGCCAGGCGCGGTTCATCATCACGCGGGCGGTCAGCGGATTGTTCGCGTTTGCGATCCAGCCGGCCAGAGCCTTGCGTCTGTAGGTTGTTTTCGCGAACCTGGGCGGTTCGGGAATTTCGCCGCCTCCGAGCGCGGTAAGAAAGCCGGGACCAACCTCTTCTCCCGGATTTTCCCAGTTGCCCCGAAGGGCGATGTGGGTCCGCGGCGCCTCCCGTCCCAAGTCAATCAACCCTGGCGCCATGGGGGGCGGCGCGTGCCCTTCGAAAAGCGAGACCAGCCGCTTCTCGATCGAATGCAGAACTTCGGCGTCGGCCTGGGAAAGCGCCGCACGGACATCATCGTCGCTCACCTTGATGCCGGTCTCCGCGCGCGAGGCGAGCAACTCCTGATCGGGTTTTCGCTGTTCGGGTTTCAGCCGGATCGCGTCCTGGACGTCTTTTGGCTGGCGGCCGATTTTCTCCTCGCGCAATCGGGTCCGGTAGGGCGTGAGAATGCGCTGGATGTGTTCGCCGATCTGCCGCAGCTTGAATTCACGGCCGTTGGCCGCGATATCGTAGAATCGCGACGGATTATAGTCGAGAAATACGCGGTCGTTTACGGCGGGCGCGAAGATCGCCTGCATGCGGTAGAAATCGCGCTGCGGGATGGGGTCGAACTTATGGTCGTGGCATCTCGCGCAGCCTGTGGTCAGGCCGAGGAAAACGGTGGAAGTGGTGTCGACGTAGTCGGTCAGCTTTTCGACGACGTTCAGCTCTTCCACTTTGAACAGCATGTCGCGGTTCGTGCCGACGCGGAAATAACCGGTGCCAGTTCGAGCCTCCGGATCGTCGGGCCAGAGTTCGTCGCCGGCCAACTGCTCCTTGATGAACTTGTCGTAGGGCCTGTCGTCGTTAAACGCCTTGATGACGTAGTCGCGGAAACGAAAGGCTTCCAGGGTGTAGGGGTCCTGCTCGAAACCGGAGGTGTCCCCGTAGCGAACGAGGTCAAGCCAGTGCCGCCCCCATTTCTCACCGTAACGCGGCGAGGCGAGGAGTGCGTCGATGGCGCGGTCCCAGGCTCCGGGTTGCGTGTCGTTAAGGAACGCCTGGATCTGCCCGGCACTGGGTGGAAGTCCGTGCAGGTCGAAATTCGCGCGCCGGAGCAGGGTCAGACGGTCCGCCTCGGGCGAGGGCGGCAGGTTGGCGTCGCGAAGCTTCGCGTTGATGAAGGCATCTATTGGCGAGCGAGCGGCGCCCCCGGGGACGGCCGGACGAACAGGTTTGTGAAATGCCCACCACTCCCCGGCGCCGGTCTTGGAGGCGGGCACAGACGGCCATTCCGCGCCTTTGTCTATCCACTCGCGCAGCGTCTCGATTTCCTCGGCCGCCAGTTTCCCCGCCGGCGGCATGGCCAGCTTCGTGGAGTGCGATAAGGCCGAATACAAAAGGCTGTCGTCTGCTTTTCCAGGCTTGACGGCAGGGCCGCGGGTCCCGCCTTTCAAGACCTCATCGCGGCTAAGGAGCCTCAGCCCCGACATCGAAACCTTTTCGCCATGACACTGCACGCAACTCCGGTTGAAGACCGCCAGTGCGCGGACGGGGAGTGAATCGGCCGCGAAAGCCTGGAGCGTGACCGCAAGAAAAACGTGAGGGATCGCTCTCATTTCGTGTGCTTAGTTGGCCAAGCCTACAGGCGTGACCGACTGCCTAAATGATACCATCCGTCCGGGAAGGTCCCGATTCCTACCGCGAGCCGCCAAACACCGGCTGAACCCACGCGTCATCGCCGGTCGAGGCCTGTACTTTCGCGCGCACATATTTTTCGCCACCCTGAAAGCGGTACTCGGGATTGATTCCTTCAGCACGCTTCAAAACCTTGCCGCCCTCGCCGATGAAGTAGGTCGAGTAGCGTGCGGCGCCGTCCGGCTTGATTTCGATCCGCAGCGCCCCGCCGTCAGTTCTCACTTCATTCAGGGTGACTCCAGAGGATGCATAAAAGTCGCCCGCTTCGATGGCGGCGCGGATATCGGCGTCCGCAAGCCGCGCGGCGCGTACCATGATCCAGCCGCGGCCCGGATTGGATAGCGTCTTGTCGATGGTCTTGAAATGATGGGCGTCATCGACGGCGATTCCGTGGATGCGCTTGCCCCCGGTCAGCAGCGCGTCCCACATTTCGTCAAGCGACTCGGCGCCGCCGCCGCCGCGATTATTGACCATCGGATGTCCGTTATAGACCTCGAACAGATTCAGGTTTGACACTTGCATCAGGTCCTTCGACGTAACCGCCCACCCGAAATTCGGATGGTTAAGAGACGGCAGGGCCCGCACCGCGCGGATGGCGTTGACGTTGGCTTGAATGGTCGCGGCAACTGAATTGGCCTGGACCGGGTCGACGAGCCCGCCGAGGTGATATGCGTTGACATGAACGGGCTTGCCGCCGGAGGAGGTCGTGACCTCTTCGCCCTGAATGAGGAGGAATTTTTCCGGCGACGCGAAAACCGTGTTGAGGCCCGCGGTTTCAGTCAGGTAGTTGTGATCGCTAAGCACCAGGAAGTGATAGCGATGATCCTTATACCATGACGCAACTTCGTTAGGCGTGGAGTCACCGTCGCTGTGCACGGTATGCGTGTGCAGATTGCCCTTGTACCATTTCCTGGCACCGGGCGCGTCCGGCATTGCGGTTCCGCGGGTCGCGATGAGCGCGAGTCCGGCCGCCGTGACGGAGAGCATGCATCGCACCAGGATTGCGCGTTTCAGTTTCATAAATATAGTCACCTTCCGTTCAGGACCTCTGCCGCCGGCATGCCGCGCAGGAGTTCGAGAAAGCTTCTAGCCGCACGGGTAAACTTCTTGCGCTTGCGATACACGATGCCGACCGGCCGCACGAGCGTCGGATCCCCCAATGGGATCGAGACAAGCCTGCCCTGTTCAATCTCGGGGAGGAACGTGCATTCGGGGAGTATGCTGATGCCCTGCCCCAGCGCCACCGCTTCCTTTACCGATTGGATGTTGTCGAACTGAGCGGCAATCGAGATTTCGACGGACTGTTCCCGGAAATAGCGGTCGAGTTCGCGGCGAATGGTAAGCTCCTGGTCGAAACTCACGAAGTGCTGTCGCCGGAGGTCGGCTGGCAGAAGCCGCAGTCTGCTGGCGAGGGGGTGGGTTGGACACGCGGCGACGGTCATGATTTCGTTCCGCCATTCGACCACAGCGAGATTCTTCGTGGCTTCCGGATAGCTGACCAGACCGAGGTCGGCGCGATCGTCGAGTAGGGCTTCGTAGAGCCTGTCCGGACGCAAAAAGTCAACATGAAGCTGCGTGGTGGGAAAGCGCGCCTCGAATTCGCGCCGAAGCCGAGGCAGTTCGGAAAGGCCCACGGAATAGATGGAAGCTACGCGAACAACGCCTTCAACGCGTCCGCGCTCCGCATCCAGCATTGCAGTGAACTCCTCCTCGCGCCGAAGCACATCGCGGCAGAGGTCGGCGTAAAGTCTGCCTGCCTGGGTGAGGGTCAGGGGCCGGGTGCTGCGGTCGAGCAGGGCAACTTTCAACTTCCGTTCAAGTTCCTGGATATGCTGGCTCGCGGCGGACTGGCTGATCTGGTTGCTGCCCGCGCCGCGGCTGATGCTGCGGGCCTGTGCGATGTCGCGAAACAAACGGATGTTGTCGAAAAGCATCACGCACAGCATATCATAAGTAGGGCTAATGCCAAGACTCGATAGATTCTTTCGAATTAATAGTAGGCGTCGGCTCAACTCTTCTATTGAGTAAACGCCGGATTCCGGCCATCGGGATATCGAGAGAGTTTTTGGGCTTCAAAGACGGAGGCTGGCTGGGCTGGGAACCGATGTATCACTGGACCGACCGCAAGATTCGCATTCGCGCAATAGCCCCAATTGTCCAAGGCGGAGTTCCTTTCCAGGAGCCTTTCAGCTCTTTAAAACAAACTCCCGAAGAGACCTCAATGCACGCCTAACCGAATGATTATAAGAAGGCTCTTGGCCAGTGAACCGACGCTGCTGAAATGGTGTGCAGTTTGTTACAAATTCGTTGCTGAACGCGGTTTGGAGGGCCGTGGAGGGTAGTTATCCACAGGGAATTCACGGTTTCGGTTGAAAAGTACCACCCGGATTGCCGAGTGCCTATTCCCTGGGCCCGCTTGGATCGAGCATGCGGAACGCGAGGCCGTAGACGGCTGCCGAATTCCCGGGACCCCCATGCAGACCCACGACTGCCGGCGCGTCCGCCACTCCCAGGTCTTCCAGGCTCCTGCGCCTGCTTGAATGGCAGGTGCGCACGATGGCACTCCCTCCTGGCGTTTGGATATTCTGGATTGAACCAATGAACATCTTGATCACCGGAGGCGCGGGCTACATCGGCAGTCACACGGCCGCCGCCTGCGCGAAAAGCGGGTGGCGTCCTGTCGTGTTCGACAATCTTTCCACTGGTCACAGAGAGGCTGTTGCTTTCGGGCCTTTCATCGAGGGAGACCTTGCGGATCGCGATTTGATCGCGCGCGCGCTACGCGAACATTCGATTGACGCGGTGATGCACTTCGCGGCCACTTCCCTTGTGGGGGAATCGATGGCCGCGCCCGGCCCTTACTTCCGGAATAACGTGGCGAACCTCATGAATCTTATCGACGCGATGCGGGAGTGCGGCACAGGGACTATTGTCTTCTCGTCGAGCTGTGCGATCTACGGAACGCCGGAACGAATGCCCATTACCGAGTCCACGCCGCAAGCGCCCCTGAGCCCGTACGGCGAGTCGAAGCGCATGGCCGAACGCATGCTGCACTGGCATGGCCTCGCGTCGGGGTTGGCTTGGTGCAGCCTCCGCTACTTCAATGCATCTGGGGCCTCGCTGGACGGCGGGCTCGGCGAACGCCATGAGCCGGAGACGCATCTGATTCCGCGCGCAATGCAGGCGGCGCTCGGGCGGCTTCCCGCTAAAGTCGATTTGTTCGGAACGGACTATGACACCCCGGATGGCACAGCCCTTCGCGACTACATCCACGTGGACGACCTTGCTGCCGCGCACCTGGCGGCCTTGCGATACCTTAAGGCCGGCCGCGAGAGTGATGCGTTCAATCTCGGCGCCGGAGCGGGTTATTCGGTTCGCGAAGTTATTGAGACGATCGAGCGGATATCTGGCCGGACCGTTCCCGTGCGAGAGTGTCCGCGCCGAGCCGGCGACGCGGCAGTGCTGATCGCGGACGCATCGAAAGCCGCCGCCGCGTTCGGCTGGAAGCCGCGATACTCGACGCTTGAATGTATCGTCGAGACCGCGTGGAGGTGGCACTCGGAACAGCCTGTGGGCCCGGGCGAACCCAGACAATGACCTTCGCGAGCGGAAAGGCCGCGCCGGCCGCGAGACCGCCGATGAGCGCCGCCGGCGTGGCGCTGCGAAGCGGAGGTGCACCCGTTGCGCGTCCCTTCAGGTATCCGAATGCGGCGAGGGCCAGCAGCGTCACGGCCACCGAGAAGAGCAGAGCTTGCTGGGCGGGACTGGCTGAACATGGAGGGCCCGAGCGGAATCAGCCCGCCCCACTTGTGAAATTCGCATTTGCATTTTTGGCGGTTGGATGTATAAGACTTGCAGCCATATGTCGAACGGCGGGAAGCTGTCCAGGCTTTCCGGACCCGGCTTGCGCAATAGCAGCGTTGGCCTGACCAAAGTCCTGCCTCGCCTCGCAGATTACTGCGCGGTTCCCTGATGGAGAACTGTCTGACATGCGGCAATCCCGATTGCAGGTGCGTCCGTGGTGAGCGCTACGGGCCGATCCGGCATCTGAAAGCAATCTTGGGCCAAAACCGGCCTGCCACAGTACCGCGAGATCAAACAGACCCTTCGACCAGGATCACGGCAGAGAATCTGAGGACCGCACCCAGGCGAACAAGCCACTGTTGGAGCGCGGCAGCAAGCGGTGTGGAAACGCCGCGACGATACTGCGGCCCTGGAGGTTGACGATCTGGCCGTGTTGACAGCAGGGGAAGATGACGCGCCGGCAGAAGGCGTCGCGGCCATGATGTTTCAAACCTATGCGAGCCGACCGACCTGCGCTCCTTACATCTCTCGCAATTCAAACTCGCCGGCAGCCATGGTTCTCCTTACCTGGCTCAAACCAGGCTTGATTTCACGACAAAGCAGGCCAGCGGGCGACGGCGGAGCGGGAAGGTTTAAGGAGAAGTGTACAAGCGGGTGCTCAAGTTTAACTCCAGTTCGGCCGATAAGAAATACATGGGTCGCTCTCTGGCCGCCGGCGTGCTGTGCGTGCTGTCCGGGATCATGCACGGCCAGCAAGTGGACCCATACGACGCGATTCGCAGGGTGCAGGAGGCCTCGGTCGAGCAGCAGAAGAAGTCCGTTCGAACGCAAACCGCGAGCGCCGTTGAAGCCGGCAACTTCTTCCCTGCTCCGTTCCGCTCACTGCGCGCCTCTGGGGAGGGCGGTGTCCCGGGGGTGCAACCAGGCTCCGTTGCCGCAGGTTGCGATCCGATGCCGGAAGAAGAGCTCAAAGAAACCATTGAGGCCGCGGCGGCGCGCGAGG
>SYKU01000396.1 GCA_005808865.1 Acidobacteriota bacterium | reverse complement strand
TTACCGTCGAGGCGAAAGGATTCGCGGAGGAGGATGGCGGGCGGGGAGTTGCGGTTGGGGATGGTGGCGACGTACATGCTTACACATATATCATACAAAGCAGAGCTTGTCAATATGACAGCAACTATTTACATGCCTACACAATAGACCTGAAACGGGGATAACTTCATCAAAACAAGCCGTTTCAGGGTTTTAGTAGTGAGAACTTCGGGCTAAACTTCCCTTGTCTGCCCCGAAGGCTTCCAATAACTTACGACGCAAATCATCACCATAGGCTCGTGCCATGTTGTCGTCGCGCCGAGAATCTCCAGAGCAAATCCATTATATATGAAAATGCTCTAGTTAGCCGCGAATACGCCAATTCCGGGTACAATCGCGGGATGAGTGAGCTTTACGCGGGCACATCAGGCTTCGCTTATCCATTGTGGAAGCCAGGCTTTTATCCGCCAAAACTGACAACGAACAAGTTTCTCGAATACTACGCGACCCGGCTGAACGTGGTCGAGATCAATTACACGTTTCGGCGTCTGCCCTCGGCGTCGAGCCTTGAAGCGTGGGTGAAGGCGACCCCTGCGGGTTTCGTATTCGCGCTGAAAGCGAACATGCGGATAACGCACATCCTGCGTCTGAAGAACGCGGGCGAGGCGACAGAGTTGTTCCTGCGCATGATCGATCCGCTGCGGTCCGCCCGCCGCCTCGGCCCGATTCTTTTCCAGTTGCCGCCGAACCTGAAATGCGACACGTCGCTGCTCGCGGACTTCCTGCCGAATCTGCCGAAAGACCTCCGCTTCGCCTTCGAATTCCGCCACGCCTCGTGGCTCAACGACGGCATCTACGATCTTCTGCGCGAGCGCAATATCTCGCTCTGCGTCGCCGAATCGGAGAAACTGGAGATCCCCGAGGTGATAACGGCGGACTTCGTTTATTACCGGCTGCGGAAACCAGAGTACTCGGCCGAAGAGCGTGCCGAGATCGCAGGCCGCGCGCGCGACCTTCTTGCCCAAGGGAAAGATCTGTACCTGTTCTTCAAGCACGAGGACACGCCCGACGGGGCGCTGTACGCGGAAGAATTGCTGAAGCCGGGTTGATGGAAAAAGGTATGCCTCCACGCTCCAGAAAGCCTGTCCGCCTTTCACGCCCGCCCCGGCAAGCCACATGCTGAAACCTTACCAGTTGTGGTCGCGGCCCGGCTTCCCTACTCCTTCACTCGTCGGCGTCCTTCCAAATTCCCCGCCCCAAACCAGAAGCGTCTCGTCCCACAGGCCGGTGCGCTTGAGGTCGGCAATTAACGCCGCGATCGGCTGATCCGTCTCGCCCGCGTGCAGACCACGTCCGAAGCCGTGGCCTGCATCCGGTACGCAAGCTCGTAAGACTCAATCCGCGCCGCCAGTTCGGACTCGCCTGGTCGCGCCACCAGATGCTCTGATTCAGGCGGTCCGTCACGCCCTCCAGCGTCGCCAAGTCGAGCAGCGGCGCGCTTGTGGTTGTGTCAAATATGCGATCGCGCAGGCTGCGATTGGCTGCGCGCTTTTTAGTATTCAAGGACCAGAAATTCTCCTCCGCCTCCAATAAGGTCTCGCACCACTCGATGAGCCTTGACTGGTGGAACCCGGTCCAATGCTAATGGTGACTTCGGGTTGTGTCGACGCGTTGCCAATGATGACCCGCACGGGAACCGCCCCGTCGGAGGCCAAGGCCTTGGGAATCACGACATTGATCTGGAGCACTCCGCTGACAAGGTAAGGGGCGGCGCCGGCGTATTGGACTTCCGCGTCAAGGCCTCCGATCTCCACTCGTACCGGCTGCTCCAGCTTTGGCGGGTTGCCGGTCACGACGCGCCCGTCCTCGCCTCCCGGCGCTGTCTGACCACCGCCGGTTGCGTAGAACGTGATAACCGATCCCTTGCCCGACGGAGTTACGGGGCCATTGAACGTGTAGTCCTGGTTCAATGCCGCAGCCTGCCCACGCCCGGACGAGTTGGAAGTAAACAAGGCTGGGGCTGCGGAAGCGACCGGCACGATGACCGCATTGGAGAGTCGACCGTTGTACTCGACGCTCACCTCGGTCCTCACGCGGCCCGCTACCGAATACGGAACTACCGTGCTCAGTTGTCCGGTCGAGGTATAGATCATGGCCGAGGGCACGCCGTCAAACAGCACACGTGTCCCGGCCAGCGTCTTCGTCACCCAAAGTTTGTCAGGCGTGACCTCAAGCGTGGCTAGGGCCGTCGGTCCTATCCCTGTGCCGAACACCGTCACGATCTCGCCCGGCGCCACCGGCCCCCCCGCATAGCTGGCTGCGTTGACTACGCCTGTTTCAGTGATCTGAGGACCTGTCGGAGGAGCAGGTGGCAGGGGGGAACATAGATTGGTGCCAGATCCTCTATTGCGTGGAGCGGGTGACACCACGGAAAAGTCCGCCGAATTGTTGCTCGTGTCAGCGCAGCCGTTGGATCGACGAAGCGCCGCCGTTGTGTTGCTCAGCGTGCTAACGGGATTCCCTTTTGCGTAGTTCGCGTTCCCGTATCCAACGAAGTCGGCGATGTGACTACCCGAAGGGGCTGCGCCAGATAGCACACTGGCGTTCTTGACCAAGGCCAACTTGCCCGCCGTGGCGGAGAGGTTTATGCCGCCTGAGGCGTCCCATGTTGGCAAGGAGATCGTGCCTCCGTTGCCCTGAGCTTCTTCGACGAGATAATACCGACCCGGCTCAATAACGCCGCCCAAATTCGTCCGGTCCCAGCTCGTTCCAGTCGCGGATGCGTACTGCACCGTCCACTCGCTCATGTCGACCGGAGCGGTACCGCGGTTGAACAATTCGATGAAGTCGTTCCGGTAGAGCGCACCAGAGTTGCCGCCTCCTCCGTAGATCTGGCTGATGACGACTTGGGCGGCAGCCCGGAAAGGCAAGCATGCGAGGAGAATGAACAACGCGGCAAACCTTGCAGACGCCTTACCGTCACCCACGTTGAGCATTGATCTTCCCCATCATCCTCTTCTTGCGGCTCGACCTGATTGGTCCGGAACCTCCATCTTGGCTCCCGGTCTGGAATCAGTGTATCGCAACCTGTTCTCTAGGCGGAATAGGCGGAATGGTTGCCACGTTGTTGGCGGTCAGTCAAGTATTGAGCTACACTCTCCCCGCGATTCGCACGGCGTTTGGCGAAGCTATGAACGGAAGTTGTGCGTTGCCAAGCGTTCTGACATACTCCGTTCATGCTCCCTTCCACGAAATCGTGGATTCAAGTTCTTCACTTTCTATTGGCTTTCGAAGGTGGCACCGCCGTGCTCTCAACTGCGCGAGCACAGTTTATTCAGCAAGGCGGGAAGCTCGTTGGTGCGGGTGCCATCGGGAGTGCGTCTCAAGGCTACTCCGTGGCTCTGTCCGCAGATGGAAATACTGCCATCGCGGGTGGGTTAACAGACAATCAAATCCATTCACCAGACCTCCGCTTTACTTACGGCAGTGCCGGCGCCGCGTGGGTGTACACGCGGTTGGGCGGAGTCTGGACGCAGCAGGGCAGCAAACTGGTTGGTACTGGTGCCGCCGGGCTTGCGGGCCAAGGCGGTGCCGTGGCACTTTCCGCTGACGGGAATACGGCTCTCGTGGGTGGGAGCGATGACGGAAATACTAATAACCTAGCCAACCTTACTGTTGGAGCCGTGTGGGTGTATACGCGCTCGGGCGGAGTCTGGAGGCAGCAAGGCAATAAACTGGTTGGCACCGGTGCTGTTGGGTTTGCGCGCCAAGGCTCGTCAGTTGCGCTTTCGGCTGACGGGACTACGGCTCTTGTGGGTGGGCCGAGTGACAACGGTGATGCTGGCGCGGTGTGGGTGTATACCCGCTTGGGTGGAGTCTGGACCCAGCAAGGTAATAAATTGGTCGGTACGGGTGCCGTCGGGCTCTCGGGTCAAGGCAGTGCCGTGGCGCTGTCTGCTGACGGGAATATAGCTCTTGTGGGCGGGCCGAGTGACATCGGCAACAACCAGCTCGCCGGCGCCGCGTGGGTGTACACTCGCTCTGGCGGAGTCTGGAGGCAGCAAGGCAGCAAATTAGTTGGCACGGGTGCCGTTCATCACCCTGTAACTGGTGGTTCTCGTCAAGGCTCGTCAGTCGTGCTTTCCGCTGACGGGAATACGGCTCTCGTGGGCGGGCCGATTGACAGCCAGCGTCTTGGAGCCGCGTGGGTGTACACTCGCGCGGGTGAAGTCTGGACACAGCAAGGCACTAAGCTGGTCGGCACGGGTGCTGCCGGGAGTTCGGGCCAAGGCGCGTCAGTTGCGCTTTCCGCTGACGGGAATGCGGCTCTCGTCGGCGGGCCTTCTGACATGTTTCAACTACCAACAAACAGCTTCGTCGGGGCCACCTGGGTGTACACTCGCTCGGGCGGAGTCTGGACCCAGCAAGGCCGTAAACTGGTCGGTACCGGCAGTATTGGGAGTACGACCCAAGGCCGCTCCGTGGCACTGTCTGGAGACGGGAATACGGCTCTCGTCGGCGGCTCGGACAACGACGGTGCCGGTGCCGCGTGGGTGTTCGTCTCAAGTGGGCCTGCCATCACTGCGGGCGGCGTGGTTAACGGCGCAAGCTTTCTGCCCGGAATCGCGCCCGGGACTTGGATAACCATCCAGGGGAGAAGCCTTTCCAGCACGACGAGGACATGGGATGGGGCGGATTTTCGCGGAGTGGACCTGCCGACGCAATTGGACGGTGTCAGCGTGACCATCAATGGAAAGCAAGCTTTCGTTTATTTCATCAGCCCAGCGCAATTGAACGTCCTGGCTCCGGCGGACAGCACGCAAGGTTCAGTGCCGATTCAGGTGACAACGGCTCAGACGAAGAGCGAAATCGTAAGCGCTTTCGCGTCTGCTCTGTCGCCTGCGCTCTTCACCTTTACTGAGAAAGGTGTGACCTATGTGGCTGCTGTTCGCGCGGATGGCGCATACATCGGGCCGACTCTCCCTGCAAGACCCGGCGAGACACTCCTGCTATACGGTACAGGTTTCGGTCCCACGACGCCTCCCAGCCGGATCGGTCAACTGGTTAGCGCTGCCCCCTTGGCAGGTCAGGTGACCGTACGAATAGGCGGCATAGCGGCGGACACGCAATTTGCGGGCATTGTCGGCCCTGGACTCTATCAGTTCAACGTTGTTGTGCCAAGTGTGCCGAGTGGAAACAGCGCCGTCCTGGCAGAGATCGGGAGCGGATTCTCTCAGGCGAACGTATTCCTATCAATTCAGCGTTGAAGATCCCTGGCGGCAACGACGCAACCACATCCTCTACGCCAGCACCTTCTTCACCACATTCCCTCGCACGCCCGTCAGCCGCTGATTGAATCCCGAATAGAAATACGTCAGCCGCGTGTGATCGAGGCCCATCAGGTGCAGAATCGTCGCGTGGAAATCCGACACGTGGCACGGCTCTTCGACAGCCTTGAATCCAATGTCGTCGGTCGCTCCTACCGCCTGTCCTCCCTTCACGCCCGCCCCCGCGAGCCACATGCTGAAGCCGTACCAGTTGTGGTCGCGGCCCGGCTTCCCGACTCCTTCACTCGTCGGCGTCCTTCCAAATTCCCCGCCCCAAACCAGCAGCGTCTCGTCCCACAGGCCCGTGCGCTTGAGGTCGGCAATTAACGCCGCGATCGGCTGATCCGTCTCGCCCGCGTGCAGCTTGTGATTCGTAATGCAGTCCGTGTGCCCGTCCCAGGTGTCTTCTATATGCCCGCCGCCCGAATAGAGTTGCACGAAGCGCACGCCCTTCTCAAGCAGCCGCCGCGTGATCAGACATTTGCGCCCAAAATCCGCTGTGAGCTTGTTGTCCAGGCCGTACATGTCGCGCGTCTGTTGGGTCTCCTTGTCGATCCCCACCACGTCCGAAGCCGTGGTCTGCATCCGGTACGCAAGCTCGTAAGACTCAATCCGCGCGGCCAGTTCAGACTCGCCCGGGCGTGCCGCCAGATGCTCGCGATTCAGCCGTGCAAGAAGATCGAGCGACTTGCGTTGCTCGCGGTCCGTCACGCCTTCCGGCGTCGCGAGGTCGAGCAGCGGCGCGCCCGTGCTTCGGAAAAGCGTGCCCTGATAGGCGGCGGGCATGTAGCCGGCCGTCCAGTTCGAAGCGCTTCCGATCGGTCCGCCCCTCGGGTCCGTCATCACGACGAAGCTCGGCAGGCTGTCATTCTCCGATCCCAAGCCGTAACTGAGCCACGAGCCGAGGGCCGGCTTCCCGATCAGAATATTTCCCGTATTCATCTGCAAACAGCCCGAGGCGTGCGCGGCCGTGTCCGTGTGCATGGAGCGGATCACGCAGATGTCGTCGGCGAATTTCGCGGTATGGGGAAACAGGCTGCTGATCTCGAGGCCGCTCTGTCCATGCCGCTTGAACTCGAAGGGCGATTGCATCAGGTAGCCCACGGGACGGCTGTTCGATCCTACGGTCAGATCGCCCTTGTACGGCGTGCCGTTCAACTTCGTGAGTGCCGGTTTGGGATCGAACGTATCCACCTGACTCGGCGCTCCGTTCATGAACAGGAACACGACGTGCTTCGCTTTCGCGGGGAAATGCGGCTGCTTGAGCGATGCGGCCTGGGCGTTGCGCGTGAAGAACCCGTCCCGCGAGAGCAGATCGACCAGTGCAAGTCCGGCGAAGCCGCCGCCTACCTGCCAGAGAAACTCGCGGCGGGTCCGTCCGCACGGAGTATGGTTCGGACTGAATCGGCTAACGGGCTCCATCTTGTTATCAATCAGGGTACACGAATTCGTTGAGGTTAAAGATCACGCGGCACATTTCTTCCAGCTTGCTCGATTTCAGAAAGCTCAGCATATCCGTGCGTTCGGCAGGTGTCGGTGCGCGCGACAGGGCGAGCCGCCACGCGTGGACGATCTGGGCTTCCGGATCGGCTCCGGCCTCGGAAGCGATTCGGCGCGCGAAGTGCGCCGCCTGCCGGTTGACAAAGTCTCCGTTGAACAGCGTCAGCGCCTGCGTCGCCACGCTCGTGTTGAGGCGGCGCGCGGAGGACCGCGTGGTGTCGCAGAAATCCAGCACTTCGAGGACGGGAACGATCATCGACCGTTTGACGTGCGCGTAGACGGTCCGGCGCGAAGCGTCGCGTTCGTCGAAGGGCCGCCAGATCTTGTCGGGGTCGCTGCTGCCCTCAAGCGCCGCCTTCGGCACGAACGGATACATAAAAGGACCCGACATTTTCGCATTCAGTTGTCCGCTGACGGCAAGCATGGAATCAAGAATCGCTTCGACTTCAAGCCGCCCGTAGGTGGCGCGCCAGAGCAGTCTGTTCTCCGGGTCGGCCGCCGCGTACGCAGCGTTGCCGTGGCGGCTCATCCGGTACGTGTTGCTGGACATGATGAGCCCGTGAAGTTTCTTTACGGACCACCCGTTCTCGACGAACCAGGACGCGAGGTAATCGAGTAGTTCCGGATGCGTTGGCTTCTCGCCCATGACGCCGAAATCGTTGGCCGTGCGCACCAGGCCATAGCCAAAGTGGAACTGCCAGACGCGGTTCACGATCACGCGGGCGGTAAGCGGATTCGATGGGCTCGAAAGCCAGCGGGCCAACGTTAGCCGCCGCCCGCTGGTCGCTCCGGAACCTGGCGATTCAAAGGATACAACGGTATCCGGCTTCGACAAAATCTCGGGTACGGCGGGTGGAACCTCCGGGCCGGGGGCCGCCGCTTTTCCTCGAAGCAGGAGATGGGTTGGGGGCGGCTTGGGGCCAGGTTCGCGCATAGTGTATACGCGCGGAAGGTCGGGTGTGGCCCGCACGAATGCCGCAATTCGCGCTTCAAGGTTCGCGATCTTCGCCCGCGTCTCTTCCGGCAGGGCCGCGGCCAGCTCCTCAGTCAGCGTTTTCTCGTGTTCACGAATCAGTTGCCGGTCCGTGCTGGTACGCTTCGCCGGCGGCGTAAGAAATGCCGCGCGGGCCGCCGGGGGCAATTTGCTGCCATCGCCCTTCAGGTGCGCGGTTCTAAAATCCGAGCGAAGGTCTTCGATTTCCTTCGACAGCGGTTCGATCTTCGCGTCGCGGATGGCCAACTGTTCTAGTTCGGCGCGGGTCCCGGCCGGAAGGTCCAATTCGGTCCGTCCGTTACGCGGCCGTTCAAGACCGTTAAATACGGCAACCATGCTGTAGTAGTCGCGGGCAAGTAGCGGCTCGAACTTGTGGTTGTGGCATCGCGCGCAGCCGAGTGTCAGGCCCAGAAACGCCTGGGAGGTCGTCGAGACAATGTCTTCAAGCTGATCGAAGCGGTCTTCGGCTGGGTCCGCCGGCTCATCGTCCCAAGGGCCAAGGCGGTAATAACCAGTGGCAACGAGCGTCTCTGCGTTGCTGTCCGGGATCTCGTCGCCGGCGAGTTGTTCCAGCATGAACCGGTCGAATGGCTTGTCGGCGTTGAAGGCCGCGATCACATAATCGCGGTATCGCCAGACGTTGGGCTTGATGGCGTCGCGCTCGTAGCCGTTCGTTTCGGCGTACCGGACAACGTCGAGCCAGTGCCGTCCCCACCGCTCGCCATAGGCCGGCCGCGCGAGCAATGCGTCCGTCAGGCGGTCGAGAGCAGCCGGGCTGGGGTCTTTCAGAATAGCGTCCTGCTCGCCGAGGCTGGGCGGCATGCCGGTAAGGTCGAGGTACATGCGGCGCATCAATGCGCCAGGCGCGGCTGGCTGGGCCGGATTCCATCCACGGGCTTCGAGCCGCGCAAGAACGAATGCGTCAATCGAATTGCGCACCCAACCCGTGTTTTTCACGCCGGGAATGGCGGGTCTGCGAATCGGCTGGAAAGACCAGTGCCCCACACCCCTTTGTAGAACCGGATCGGCTGCACCCGGCTCGCCACCACGCTCCGGCCACTCGGCGCCGGCGTCAATCCACGCCCGCACCAGTTCGATTTCGCGGGGAGCGAGACGGCCACCCGCCGGCGGCATGACGATCTTCGGATCTAGACCCGCGACGTACCGGTAAAGCGGGCTGCCTCCACTGTTTCCCGGGACAATGGATGGGACACCGGAGTCCCCTCCGCGAAGCCCGGCGGCTTTGGCGTCAAGCCTGAAGCCTCCCATCCGGAGTTTCGAGCCGTGGCAGGAGTGGCACCGTGCTTCGAATATGGGCAGGATATCGCGCGCGAAATCCACTCCGGCCGCCATCGCGGCCTGCGCGAGGAACCCGCAAACAATCCCCTTCGTGAACCGCCGCATGCGCTTAGACCTCCTCGGCGGTCTTGCGGATGGCCGCCGCCTTCGGTAACGGCGGCCGCAGATCATAATACTGAAGCCTGCAAAACGGACACCAATGCACGCGTCCACCCTTTAGATAACTGTAATAGCTGAATGGGTGCTTGGAGAGTTTGTCCACATGGTCACGCTTCACCAGGCGCTGGATGCTATAGGTGCCGCAGCTCAGACACCGGCTGTCCTTCCCCAGCAGGAAATTGAACCGTCGCGGAACAGTCGTGATCCTCTCGCACTCCAGGCACCGGAGTTTGGCCATGAAGAAAACCCGCTCCCGGAAGGTACGATGCACGCGTTGCAACCGTCCTCCGCAGTTCGTGCATGACTTGTTCCCCATTCGCCGGATCGTCATCGTACGGTATCTGACAAGAATCTCCGAAAAGCTAAGAGAAACGCAGTCGACTCGGACTCCTTTAGATAAGCATATATGAAAAGATAAGCACATATGAAATGGAACGTTCTCCGTTTGCCATCGTCCTCAGGACGGGTCACAATAGGGTTTTCCTGCGTTCCTCAAAGACCAGCCTGACGGCGATAATGAGAACATCGAAAGGGCCGGCCACAAACGGCGATGGCCCGTTCCACCCAGTATGATCGAGCGGATTTCCGTGCATGGCGCGCGCCAGCACAATCTGAAGAACATCGGCGTTGAGATCCCCAGGAACACCCTCACGGTCGTTACCGGTCTCAGCGGGTCCGGAAAATCGTCGCTGGCCTTCGACAC
>SYKU01000395.1 GCA_005808865.1 Acidobacteriota bacterium | reverse complement strand
GTTGCGGTTGGGGATGGTGGCGACGTACATGCTTACAACTATATCATACAAAGCAGAGTTTGTCGATATGACAGCAACTATTTACATGCCTACACAATAGACCTGAAACGGGGATAACTTCATCAAAACAAGCCGTTTCAGGGTTTTAGTAGTGAGAACTTCGGGCTAACTGCTCCGTTTCCGCAGAGCCGCGGAGTTATCGGCTGAATGCGCGGGATGATTCCCGCGCCAAACTCAGCAAACGGTTAATCGCGATGCACCGTATCCGGCGAAAAAGCCGGCAGGCACACAGCGATGTATTCCGCGCCGGTCTCGCCAGGTGTGCTGTAGCGCACCCACTCGCCGCCATGCGTGATCACTGCCTGCCCTGCCGAAACATCGAGGAATCCACCCGCATGCTCCACGCGCAGTGAGCCTTTCAGCACGACGGTGAATTCGTCGAATTCCGGAGTCTGTCCAGGCTCAACCCATCCTCCGGGACTCCGCATGTGCGCGACACTGACGCCAGCCGTTTTGGAATTCACCCGTCCGACATATTCATCGATCAGTTTTGGCTTGTTGCCCGCAGCTTCGATTCGAGTGGGTTGCGCGATCAGAATTGGCATGGTCTATAAAATTTCGCCCACGGCGCCGAACTTGCCGCCGTCCCGTGTGACGCGCGCGAAGGAGACGATTGCGTCGTGCCCGAAGGCACACAGCCAGTTCTCGCGAGCCGCCTGTTCGAGCAGCCGCGTTCGCGTTTCGATGGTCTGCAGTGGGAATAGATCAAACGCGGGGACCCACGTCGGAGTCAGGTGGAACACCGTCGGCACAAGGTCGGAGAAGAAGCAGAAAGTTTCGCCCGCGGACCTTGCCGTTACGATCATCATGTCGCGATTGTGTCCCGGCGCGAGTGCGACGCTTACTCCAGGCACAATCTCGCGGTCAGAGTCGATCAGAATCATCTTTCCGGATTCCACAAGCGGATCGTAGTTCGCATCGATGTAGCTGACGCTGTCTCGCGGATGTCTCTCGTGCGCGTGCTCCCACTCGGCGCGGCGCGTATAGTAGGTGGCTCGTGGAAACGCCGCCCGCGCGATCCCAGCGGACGGATCGAGAATCGTATTCCCGCTGCAGTGATCCCAGTGAAGGTGGGTGTTGATAACTACGTCGATCGATTCCGGGTCCACGCCGCGGGCCGCTATTGTATCGCGCAAAGGCACCGGCCGCGGAGGCATTTTCATGCGCTCTCGCGCCTTCGGATCCATCTTGTCGCCGCCTCCGGTCTCGACGAGCACGGTGTGCTCGTCCGTCTCAATCAGGTAGCAGTTGAGACCAAGTGGGATGCGGTTCAACTCGTCAGGCGAAATCTTGCGGCCCCACAACGTGCGCGGGACGACGCCAAACATAGCGCCGCCATCCCAATGGTAGATTCCGTCGCGAACGATCCGGACCTGGAAACGGCCGACTTTAGTCAATTCCCAGCCTAACCATTACCGAATTTAACCACGCACCAGTTTTTTTCCGCGCTCGAACAATTCGGCGGCATCGTCGGCAATTTCGAGGCTCTTCTCGTAAATTTCCTTGCCGCGCTCGTAGACGTCCTTGCTGGTATCGACGATGACATCGCGGCCCTCGGCGGTCTTCTTTACGAGGATGCGCCGTGTCTGCTTACCCGGCTGGGGAGCATAAAGCAGTGCAACTGTTGCGCCGATCGCGACCCCCGCGACAAACCATACTACCTTCCCGCTAGCATCTTCAGCCATATAAGTTCCTCCACGATTCCATTGTACCGCTTGGGGACTGATGACCTCATGGCGGAGGCCCGGGCCGGCGCGGTACCCGGGCTTCCGCCGGAAAAGCGGATCAGTTCGCCGGAGGTCTTCCGCCAGGACCACCCATCCTGCCCGGTCCACCAAACGGAGGATGACCGCCGTGGCCGCCCTGCTGCGTATCGAACTTATCTTTTTGCTCCTTGGTCAGCAAGGCGTAAAATTTTGCCTCTGCTTTGGCATGAATCGCTAACTGCTTGGCCTGCAGCGCTCCAAGATCGGCAGCGAGCGCGTCAATCTGGCTGTCGGGTGCGTTGTTCTTCGCAGCGTCGCGCAGGGCCTTCTGCTTGTCTGGGAACTGTTGGCGGACGGATTCACCGGCATCGGCGGCCGCCTTGAAAATCGCCAAAGCGTCTTTCTTTTGGATATCGTTCAGGTTAAGACTGCCTGCCAGGAAATCGACTCGGAACTGCACCGGGTCCTGACCCTGGCGAGTCTGACCTTGTGGAGGTCCACCCTGTCCTTGAGCCAATATTGCCGCTGCGGTGAACGCGGCTGTCATCGTCAACTTCGAAAGTCTGTGTTTCATGGTGAAAAGCATCTCCTAACCTCTATGACGCGGTATTCCGGCGTACGAGCTTAAAAGAATGTAAATCCTGGAGGCGCGTCACCTCCGGAGACGACGCCTTTCCGCCCATTCGCGCGTCCCTTTCCCCATGGCGGTATCGAGGCATCAAGCGACCTCCCCGCTCACGGTGCATTTCCTGGTATTCACACCGGCGCCGCGGATGAATGGCCGGCCGTAAGGTATCTAGCGCCCGATCTGATGTGGGGCTGCCTCAAAAGGAGGGCATAATGGCTATTGGCGCCCCTTCTTGAAAGCTGCACGGCACTCTCCAAATCCTACGGCTCGCGCGCGCTGTTTGAGAATATCTCGCTTGGCATCGCCGAGGGTGAACGGCTCGGCCTGATCGGCCCGAACGGGGCGGGCAAATCCACACTGCTCAAGATTCTCGCAGGGCAGATCGAACCTGATTCGGGCACGGTCTCCATGCGACGCAATACGCGCGTCGGCTACGTCCCGCAGGAGGCCGAATTTCCGGCGGGCCTGACGGCCAATGATGTCATCGCCGAGGCGATCGGCGGGGAACTTCTCGACGAGATGGAGCGCTCCGCTCGCATCAACCAGACGCTCGGCCGCGCGGGATTCACCGATGGCAACGCCCGCACCGAATCGCTCTCGGGCGGCTGGAAACGGCGCCTGGCGATCGCGCGTGAACTGGCACTACTGCCAGATCTCCTGTTTCTCGACGAGCCCACTAATCACCTGGATTTTGAGGGCATCCTGTGGCTCGAGAAACTGCTCCAGGGCGCGGCCTTCGCAAGCGTGGTGGTGAGTCACGACCGCTATTTTCTCGACAATGTGGTCAACGACATGGCCGAAATCGACCGCGTTTATCCCGAAGGCTTGTTCCGCGTAGAGGGTGGGTACAGCCAGTTCCTGGAAAAGAAGGAAGCGTTTCTGCTGGCGCAATCCACACACCAGGAGGCCCTGGCTAACCGCGTGCGGCGCGAAGTAGAGTGGCTCCGGAGGGGACCGAAGGCTCGCACCGGGAAATCGAAGGCCCGAATTGACGACGCGGGACGGCTGATACGCGAACTCTCGGAGCTTGACCAGCGGACGCTGAAGGGCGTCACGCAGATCGACTTCACAGCTACAGACCGGCAATCCAAGCGTCTGCTGTCGCTCGAGAAGTTATCGAAGGACATGGGCGGGCGGACACTGTTCCGCGATTTGAGCCTGACGCTCACTCCCGGCACACGCCTGGGATTGCTGGGCCTGAACGGCACGGGAAAGACGACGCTCTTGCGCCTGCTCTCGGGCGAACTGGAACCCGATGGTGGGCGCGTGGCACGCGCGCAGTCGCTGCGAATCGTTTACTTCGACCAGGCACGGGAGCAACTCGACCGGTCGCAGACCCTACGGAACGGACTGGGCGCACAGGGCGATCTGGTGATTTTCCAGGACCGTCCTATTCATGTAGCGGGCTGGGCGAAGCGTTTCTTGTTCGATGCCGGTCAACTCGACAGGCCCATTGCGAGTCTCTCAGGCGGCGAACAGGCACGTGTCCTGATTGCCCGGCTCATGCTCCAGCCGGCCGATCTGTTGCTGCTTGACGAGCCGACGAACGACCTCGACATCCCCACGCTTGAGGTGCTCGAAGAGAGCATGCTCGATTTCCCCGGCGCACTGGTGCTGGTGACGCATGACCGCTATCTTCTCGATCGGGTTTCGACCGCGGTACTCGGTCTTGATGGCCGTGGTGGGGCCCGGCTTTTCGCGGACTACCGGCAGTGGGAGCAGGCCGGTCAGGAGCGCGAGACACGGAAGGCCGTGAAGAGGGATACGCCGGTCAGGCCGGGCGCCCCGGCCGCGAAGAAGAAGCTCTCCTACCTGGAAACCCGCGAGTGGGAGGGGATGGAGCAGCGCATTCTCGAAGCGGAGTTGGAACTTGAGGCCATTCGCGCCGAGATGCAGGCGCCCGAAGTGGTTTCCGATGGGCCGCGGCTCCAGTTGTGCTTCGAGCGGATGACTTCGGCGGAGGCCGGTGTGCAGGCCCTCTACGCCCGGTGGGCCGAGTTGGAGAGCAAGAATATCTAAGCGCTTTCAATGGAAAATGATATGGCTGATTCGAGCGGTTCCTGTAACAATTCCGCCCGGCGATGATCAATTCGGCCGGAATTTCTCGCATTAACATATAGAGACCGTCGTCAGGAGACCCTTATGCGAAATACCGCCCCGATTCTAATACTCATGGTTGGATCGTGCTCCGCCGCGTTTGGCCAAGCCAATGCCATCACTATATATCCAGGACCGGCGACCATCGTGAAAGGTACCACCCGGCAAATGTCGGCCTACGTACCGATTTCGCCCAATACCGTCACGTGGGCGATTAATAGCGTCGTGGGCGGTAATGCAACGTACGGAACTGTCACGCCGGCAGGATTATATACGGCGCCTGCGGTCGTGCCGGCTGCCAATCAGACAACGATTAAGGTCACTAGTACCTAGTTGCATAAGTCAGAGTACTTGGCTTTGGGGCCGGAAGGGAACACGACTGCCTTCTTCCATTCAAACGGCGCTGCCTTTTCGTTGTAGACTTCAACAAAGTCGTCGATCGCTTGCCGCACTTGCCGCG
>SYKU01000394.1 GCA_005808865.1 Acidobacteriota bacterium | reverse complement strand
TGGCGTAGCGGGCAAAGTATTTCAGGCTTGTGGCGTCGCGTTGCCTCCCGTGCTTCGGCCGTCGGCCTAACGCCGCTTTACTCAACGGTCACCGATTTCGTGTCACTAGGCCGTTTTGCTTCTTGTAACTTGTTTCAAATACACTCCTTCCGTAGGCGTGGTGTCGAAGATGAGTCAAACTGGAGACCTCCCCCCGAATACGTCGCTGGAGCACCTCCAAGCCGCCTGTTTTCAGCAGACCCCGCTACAGGTCTGTCCTGTTTTGGACAGCAGTGGGAGCGGAGCACCGCCGGGCCATCTTATGCTGCCTGCGCGCCAGTGGATCGCGGACACCTGTCTCTTATCGCCTGGCAATCGTCTCGCACCCTCTCGCTGGCAGAACCTCAGCCCCCAAAGGTCTATTGTCGGCCCGTACTGTCGCAAATTAAACTCTGCGAATCTCCTTTCCCTTGCTGATCTCGCGATCCCCTCAGCATTACTGGGGGGGGTCCGGCATCACTCCAAGGCTGCCATGCGAAGTTCCTGAGTTGTGACCGCGAATGGAGCCCATGGTCCTTCGCGACTCTGGTACCATAGAGAGGTTATGGCAATTCCGAATGTAAAGCGGTTTCGTCCGTTCTGCACCACCTGCAACGAGAGCTTCACCCTGATGGCCGTCCTGCCGAAAGACGCCAACGTCGACAGTTATCTGGCCGACGCCGTCGCACGCCACGATCACAAGGCTTTCCAGGAAGCCAAGGTCCTTCAGTTCAAGATTCGCGTCGGACAGCAGAAACAGAAAAAGGCGAAGTAAGCCTTTTCTCAGATCCTGGCTTTCAGCGCTTGCAGGGCTCGCACGGCCTCTTGCACCACTTCGGAATTCGCATCGTGTGTCAGCGATTCGAGCGGCGCGGAGGACTCGGGCCCGCCGCTGCGGGCAAGGATCTGCGCAAGCTGTATCTTCTCGTCCTTCGTCCCTTGCGGCAGCGCCGGGTAGATGGCGGCGCGAACCGTCGGCTTCCGCGTCAGCTCCACCAGGAGAGGAAAAGCCTCGCCCTTTCTCGCCGAAGAGTTCAGTGCGTTCACCAGGTACTGAAGCGGGCTTTCCTCCGAGAGCTTTTCGTTCCCAAGCATCACCAGAGCGAACGCCAGCGAGAGTCGTGGCGAGAGTTTTTTCTCCTCCTCGAATGCCTTCTGAAGGACGGCAACGGCGGACGTATCCGCCAACCGCCCGTAGCCCTCTGCCGCGGCCCCGCGCATTCCCTCATCTTTGTCCTCAAGGTACCGGGCGAACATTTCCCGGTTCTTCGGGTCGGGCAGCATGGCGATCGAAGTGAGCGCCGCGCGGCGGACTTTCGTGTTGCGCGTGCGAATCAGAACGTCGGCCAGATCCGGTAGTGCGTCCTTGTTGCGCAGAATGCCGGTGGTCTCGATGGCGGCGATCTGAACCTTGGGGTCAAGATCGCGCAATAGAAAAACAACATTCGACGCAACCTTCGGCTCCCGGATCTTTTGCAACGCGATCAGAGTCTCGTAAATAAGATTCGTATCCTTGGAACGGAGTCCCTCGATCAGGGCGGGAATTGCGGATGCGCCTCGCAGCACGCCGGCGGCGCGGGCGGCATTCGCTCGCGATTCCTGTCCCGCGCCTCCACGCGCGAGCTTCCCGAGCGCGTCGATGACGTCGGGCCGCGGCTGGATGTAGGGCGGAATCACGGCGTCGTTCGTATCCGAGAACCGCGAGACGATTCTGGTCCCGGCGCGCCGGAAGGATGCGCTCAAGCCGGACTGCACGTAGCCCGGCTGATAGAAGTTCACCAGGCCGTCGGTCGCGCGGATCTGTATCTCGGCGTCGGCGTCGCGCGTCGCCTCAATGAGCGGGTCAAGACTGTGCTGCGTCCCAATTTGGACAATCGCTTTTACGGCTTCGATTCGTATCTCGAGGTCGGGGTTCTTGAGCAGTGCCCGCAGCTTGGGCATCGCAGCGGAACCTTCTTTGGCGAGTTCGCGGACGTCTTTCGGTCTGAGGTTCCCATCTGAATTTTGGGGGGCGGCAAACAGGGAAACGACCGCGAAGAGCATCGACACGCGCAACACACGCATAACTTGACGGTAGGACAGGCACCTGGGCGTGTCAAGCGCGAGTCTTATCCAATACAGGATGGGCCTGAAGGGCAGTTTGACCGCATGCTGAGGTGTAATCGTCAAAAAATGCAGGATGCCGGGAAGAGAGGCGACCCGGGAAGTCTGCTTCGCAGGCGTGAAGCTCGCCGTCCGTCCCCTAACCCGGCGTAGCCGGAACCAGGCAGACCCAGACGCCGAAAGTCGGAACCTCCCCAAAAGCACACCAAAGGCCTATCAAAATTGGCTCCGGCGCATACCGCGGAAGATTTCCTGGCAGGAAACGCGCAGAATCCAGATGTTGAAGTACTAAGCTTAAAACCGCACCGCGTCGTTCCGCGATTCCCCGCTCCAGTTCTCGCCGGCTCAGGAATCCGCGGTCCGCGGGCGCATGCTTCTAACGCAAGCTCAGCGTCCCTTTACCAGCGGCGTGACTGGTGGGCTTGGAGAGGGGATTCTGTCCGGCGCGCTTGCGCATCGGCCCGCCCACGACTTCATACCTCCCCTCCCCCCTCCTCCCCTCTGCGCGCGTATGGCGCACGATGACACGGCGAGGCAACCGGGGCCGAAAGCGTTTCCGCTGTTAAGATGAAAAAATCGTGACCTATTCCGATTCGGCAATCCCGGAAGCGAAGATTCCCGGCGCGCGAGCAGTCGGCTATCAGCACGCCATCGACATCTATGCAGGCGAAACCAACAAGACCATTTCCGTCTGGAGACAGATGACGGACGCGGATCTGGCCTACCGCCCGCACGTGAAGTCCAGCTCGGTCCTGGAGCTTTTCAAGCATCAGCTTCTCTCGGAGCGGCGGTTCTTCGGGGAGTTTCTGGCCTCGCCTGAACCTCCACCCGCGGCCGTACTGCCGGTCGAAATTACAGTCGAATCCGCCTGCCTGCGTCTCGTCGAACTCGCTCTGCCGCGGCTCGATTACCTGGCCGCCCAGGTTCCGGAGTGGTGGCTCGAGTCCGTTCCGTTCTTCGGCGTGGAGCGTTCCAGAGTCTGGATCTTCTGGCGGCGCGTGCTGCACAGTGCGCACCACAGGACGCAGCTTTCGGTCTATTTCCGATTGCTCGACAAGCCGGTTCCGTCGATATACGGCCCCACGGCGGACGTCAGTTGGACAGGCGCGGCGCCCACCAATTCGGTGGAAGCGGCAGGTAGGAAATAGACGGGATTGGCCTTGTTCCCGCGTGGCCCGGCTTGGTAGTCCCGCAATCCGCCTGTCCGCGGCGTCGTTTTCCGGAACAGCACAGTCACGACTGGACGGATGTCCGGCCGGATCGCTCCGGCGAAATCCAACTTTGGCCCGCCCTACGGGGGATCTCGACGCACGCGGGGAGCAAGCCCCCAGTGGCGCTCAACTCCTCCGCGCGAGCCCCTGCCTTCGACCGCCCGGTACTCATCCGAAAGATCATCGTGGAATTCGTTGCACTTGTGGCCGCGGGCAAGGTCCGCAATCACGATGCTTTGGCCCGCTGAGGGTCGGATTTCGCTCCCCTTCGCCCCTACCAGCGGCGTTCAAAGGAAGGCAGCTCTGCCTGAGAATGGGTCCGGGACGATCCGGATTTCCCGAACCGGAAGCCAGGCTGATAGTCGCGCCTCCCTGCGAATTCGCCTGAACCCGCCCGGCTGGAAACAGCCGTTAACTGCCAGCCACCCTTATCCGTCCGTCCCCCCTTATAATGAGATGGTGGATCTTGAGAAGACTTTGTTGCGGAAAGTGGGCGAGGCGATCCACCGGTTCAAGATGATCCGGGACGGGGACCGCATTGCCGTGGCTCTTTCGGGCGGCAAGGACTCGTTGACCCTGCTCGAAGCCCTGCTGCTGCTTGAGAAGCGCGCGCCTATCGATTTTAGCGTGTGTGCCTTTACCGTCGAACAGGGAAAATTCCTCAGGCCGATCGAACCGATGGGCGAGTATCTCAAACATCGCGGCATCGCCTGGACCTATTACCGCGACAGCCCGTCTTTCCGCCTGCTTGAGGAGGAACCGGATCACGGATGCGACCTTTGCAGCCGCTATCGAAGGAGGGCGGTGTATGAGATCGCGCGTGGACTGGGCGCGAACGTCATTGCGTTTGGACACACGGCGGACGACTTCTGCGAGTCCCTCCTGCGGAACACCATGTTCACCGGAAAACTCAGCGCCTTGCCCGCGGTAACTCATTCACGGGACAAAGAGTTTCGGCTTATCCGCCCGCTGGTCTTCGTAACTGAGGAAATTACGCGCGCATACGCGGCATCGCTCGGTGCCCCGGTGGTCCCCTGCGGGTGCTCACAGCGTACCGGAACGGTGCGCCGCGGGCTTCGGGACATCTTCGCCGAAATGGAGAAGGAATACCCGAATCTGAAGGAGAATATGCTCTCGGCGATGGGCAATGTGGACACGAGCCGCCTGCTCGATACGCGCTACCTCGATTTTGACAGCCCGTCAATCACCCCTGAATTCCGCCCCGGACTCGCTGAGCCGTTTCCAATCGTAAACGAACTGTAACGAGATCCTTGTTGACCTTAAACCTGCCTGATGAGAAGATGGTCTCTCTTCGAATGAAACCTCCAACCGGTCGAATATGAACTTGCTGCCACGACAGGAAAGATTTTTCGCCATGCTGCTGAGTCAGGCCGACGTGATCGCCAAGGCCGCCGACTTGCTGGCGGCGGGCGTGACCGCCGGAAATTCGCGGCTCAAGCACGCAGCCGACGAGATCCTGATCCTGGAACATCGCGGTGACGAGATCATCCACGAGATCTTTACGAAGCTGAATCAGACGTTTATCACACCGATCGATCCCGAAGACATTCACCACCTCTCTTCAACACTCGACGACGTGCTGGATGGCATTGAGGACGCTTCCTTCCGCATCGTCGCCTACCAGGTGGAGCCTATTCCCGAAGCGATCAAGGAATTGGCGAATATCCTCCAGGGATGCGCCGGCAATCTGTTGCGGGCGCTTCAGGCGCTCGACAGGCACGAGAAAGTGCTCGAATCCTGCATTGAGATCAACCGGCTGGAGAACGAAGCCGACCGGGTGGAACGCTCCGCGGTGGCGCAACTCTTCCAGCACGAAAAGGATCCCATCCGCCTCATCAAACTCAAAGAAATTTACGAGATTCTCGAGGCGACCGCGGACAGTTGCGAGGACGTCGCCGACCTGCTGCAAAACGTCGTATTGAAAAACAGCTGAGAACGCATGTCACCGGAACTGACGCTCGTTGTTCTGATCATCGGGATCGCGCTCGTTTTCGATTACATCAACGGCTTTCATGATGCCGCGAATTCAGTGGCGACGATCGTCGCAACGCGCGTCCTTACGCCTTTTCAGGCCGTGCTTTGGGCTGCGTTCTTCAATTTTATTTCGGCGTTCAGTTTCGGAACGGGTGTCGCCAAAACCGTTGGTAAAGGGTTCGTGAACCTGTCCGTGGTTACGCCTTATGTCATTCTTGCGGGATTGATCGGCGCGATCGCCTGGAATCTGATCACGTGGTGGTTCGGTCTGCCGTCGAGTTCCACGCACGCCCTGCTGGGCGGATACGCCGGAGCTGCGATGGCCCGCGTCACCGCCTTAAAGGGTTTCAGCCATAGCTGGGAAGCGGTGAGCATGGGAGACCTGACGACCGGCGTGATGGGTACCGTGCTGTTCATCGTGCTCGCGCCTGTGATCGGCCTGCTGATCGCGTACGCCTTGATGATCATGGTGTACTGGGTCTTCCAGCACTCAAGCCCGCGCACGATGGACTACTACTTCCGGAAGCTTCAGCTCGTGTCGGCGGCGCTGTTCAGCTACGCGCACGGAACAAACGACGCACAGAAGACCATGGGTATCATCACCGGCGTGCTCGTGACCTCCGGCTATTTGAAGGATTTTATCGTGCCGACCTGGGTCATTTTCGCCGCGCATGGCGCGATCGGCTTGGGCACGCTGAGCGGCGGATGGCGCATCATCCACACCATGGGCAGCAAGTTGACGCGTCTCAAGCCCCGGGGCGGATTCTGCGCGGAAACGGCTGCCGCGATCTCCGTCCTGTTCGCGACGGAACTCCACATGCCGGTTTCGACCACCCATGCGATTGCGGGCGCGATCGCGGGCGTGGGATCCATCAACCGGTTCAAGGCCGTGCGCTGGGGAATCGCGACCAGCATCCTTTGGGCGTGGGTGCTGACAATTCCCGCCGCGGCCGCCATAGCGTGGATTTCGTTTGTCGTGATTCGCCTGATTCTTCCGAGCGCGTAGGTTGACATAGCATGCACGCCCATTCACCCAGGGAGAGATCCGCGTCCCCAGTCGCCTCACCACAGGGCACGGCAAAGCGTTGCAACTGGCAGCCGGTGGGGCAGGCGATCGTTTTTTTTGCCGCCTGCCTTCTTCCGCGCAGATGAGAGGTACAAGCAACAATCGCTTGCCCCGCAAATGCGCTCGAAAATGACCAAACGGACGGCAGCGCCTGCAATGTACTCTCCACATACTCAATCCGGTTACGGCTTCCTGCCTGCCCGGCGCTCGCCTCATACGGCCTCGTTCCTGGGTAGGCTAGCGATAACCAGGGGCTTCGCGTAGAGAAGAAGTCTTGGCGTGACCGGGAGAGTGGCGGTTGGTTCCATCGGTCGGCCCACCACCGCGTCTGTGGCCCACCATCACCGGCCCGGCGAGTCCCAAACCAATAGCCGAAGGGCACGCTCGAAACCGCTTACTATAGCGCCGGACGCACCATCCAGCGGGTATTAGATCAGCTCGCCGCCTGACGCATGGCCAGACTCTGAAAAGATAAATTCTCAGATCTACCCATGCTGGAAACTAACCCTGAGGTTGCGCTATCGCCTGCTTCTCGCGTCAACCCGGCCAACGTCCCGGCGGCGCGGCCACTGGCAAGGAGACGGCCGCGCGATCGCGGCATTGTCGCAACGGTCTCGGCCGCAGCACGAGCCCCGCGATTTGTTCTATAATCTAGCCAAGCCATAAGGGAGGCTACGGTGAGAGATCAGACGCCATTGCTACGCAACATGGCACCCAACTTCCTCGGTGCACTACTGTTCCTATTGGCGCCGATGAAGATGGCCGGGGAGCCCGTCTCATTCGCG
>SYKU01000393.1 GCA_005808865.1 Acidobacteriota bacterium | reverse complement strand
TGTTGGGTTGCACCGAAACCATCAGCGAGCGGTGTCTGATTCCGGTGTTGGAGGCGATGTTGCATCAGTTTCCGTTTCGGATACTGGGGTTTCATTGCGACAATGGCTCGGAGTTTCTCAACCACACAGTGGTGAAACTGTTGAAATTATAACGTTCTCCTGGATGCGTGGCGGCAAGTGTTGTGTAAATAATAGTCCATCTATGACTTATTCCGAGACGTCGGCCCGCATCGAAACACTGTTCAAAGAGTTGACTTGCCTCCAACTGTTTAAATCCTGGAACCTGTTTGCTACGCGGATGTTCTATTTTGCTGCTCCCGGATTCCAGAACCAAGACGACGATGGTGACTGTAGGTTAACACTGGAATGCCCTTGGCGAATTGAATATCAGGATCTCGTCCTAGTCGGATCCGAGGACTACGGTATTCGATCCGAGGACAACTCGGATCCAGCTTGGAACCCGACGGATATGCAATGGGGCCACTTACAGGACCAGAGACTTGTAGAATTACTTGGCACGGAGCGGAGCGGTGCGATATTCAATACTGGTTCGAACCTGATCGTTGAATCGGTTGCAGCGGATAATTTGGGCGGCTTTCGACTCCATCTATCGGGTGGGTATACGCTCAGCGTGTTCCCGGCAGGCAGTGTCGATTTGCAGTGGCTTTTGTCGCGAAAGGCGGGCGGCAACCTCGCGCTTAAAGGCGGGGATCTATCCTGATCCCCGCAATTGCGATTCAGATAATTTGAAAACGGCGAATATCGGACGCAATCGGACGCAGAGCTTCGAAGGACTGGGCTGGATTTGGAGTACCGGTATTCGGGGACGGCGAACGACGGGAAGCTGACGCAGGCGAAGGATTGGACGACGGGGGAAGAGGTGACGTATCAGTACGACGCGCTGGGGCGGCTGATCGCGGCGGCGACGACGGGCCGGAGTGGGGGATGAGTTTCGGGTATGACGGATTCGGCAACCGGACGTCGCAAGCGGTGACGAACGGGGCGGCGCCGACGTCGTACTTGAACTACGATGGAAACAACCGGATCACGACGGGTGGATTCGGGTACGATGCAAACGGGAACGTGACGCAGATGCCGGGGGTGACGGGGGCGCTGACGTACGATGTGGCGAACCGCTTGAACCCATCGGACTCCATTCGAATAGGTCCACCAGTGTCATGGCCAGATCCTGTTCCGTGAATGGTCCACTCACCGGAATCCAAACCCCTGCGCTCGGCTGGCTGGGCACCCACGAATTGATTTGTATTGTCGGCAGGCCTGCTTCAGGATTAGGAATCACATAAAAGTTATCGCCAAACAATCCTTCGGCGCTCAGCCCCAATGGATCGGCCACTAATGCCTTGTGCCGCGCCGCTGAAAACACCTGCTACTTCGCGACGGTAAACGTCGCGAGCGCCGGGTCGCCGACGACTTCTGCGGTGGTTTGCCCCGACGGGACCTTGCTCAGCTTTCAGCCCTACGGCAGAGAGGGGCTGCTCATCGCGGATATCGACATCGGCGCGGCCACTGGCCTTCTTGCGGCGCGCTGCAAATCTGTTTAGAGGCTCACGGTAATCCCGACGCCGTAAGAAATCCGTCCAAAGCGCGGTTGAATCGGCCGGGGCTTTCCATCATGAGGAAATGCCCCGATCCATCCCATTCTTCATATTTGAGGTTCGGGAATACAGTCCGAAGGTAAGCATCGTAGCCCTCGCGGCCGGGCTTCGCCGCCATAATCGCCATCGCAGGCACCTTGTAGTTCTCGCCCGGTTTCACTGGTTCGAGGGCGGCCATGCCCTCTATTGCAGAAGCCATAACATGGGAAGGCGCGGCGGTCATCCTGGAGCGGATCTCCGCGCGCTGGGCCGGCGTGGTCTTGTCCGAGAACATCATCTCGATCATCTGCTGTGCCGTCTCCCTGTAGTTGGGCTCGCGGAGAGAACGGCTGAGGAGCCCCAGTCTCGCCTTTTGGCCGGCACGGTCCGCATCGTCTTTGGGAGGCCTCGGGACAGACCCGTCGACCATCACCAGCGCCTTCGTCCTGGCCGGGAACAAACGTAGGAACGTGATCGCTACGGGAACGCCCATACTGTGTCCAACAAGCGTTGCGCGCTCCACTCCAGCGTCGCGCATCACGGCTTCGATGGCGCGGGCAAACCGCTCCTGAGTGTACTGAACATCGGGTTTTTCGCTGCGCCCATGACCTGGAAGATCCACGAGCAAAGCCCTGCGCTTCTCATAGACCCCGGCTTGACCGCTCCAGAAAGTCAGATCGCAAGTCCAGCCATGAATAAGGACTACGGCGTCTTTGCCTGGTCCGTGGCTTTCGTAGTGTACGCGCGACCCGTCGTACATCACGTCGGCGGCGGACATGACGCTTGCTATGAAGAGCGGGACAATCGACTGACGCATGACTCAGAATTCTCCTATCCGCCTCCGATGGTAGCGCTCCGGTATTTCAAACGCCTGCGAGTCCGTCTTGAAAAATCGTTTGCGGCGCCGTGTGGTATGCGCAGGATGCAAGAGACAAGATCCTTATAACCTTACGGTACATCCGGTTCCGTGCAACCGACGTTTTCGGTAACCGGGCAACCGGACTCTCCCGCTTCGACAAAGTTCTGCCGGGTCCCGCCGATCAAGACTAGACTGATACGGTCACAAAGTTGAAAAGAAAATATATACCTCCGAATCAATCACTTGCGGATTCCTCATCGAAATTTCGCCGGAGTGTCGCGCTATCTTCGGGCTAGAAACGCCGGGGAATTCGAACCGGCTTCAACACCGTATATGAGCGATGATCCGGTTGTCATCATCATTGACGGTCTGTGGTTGTAGTCCTTCCTTCCGCTGCAAGCTGAAGTGAAACGTCCTCCCAGAGGCGTGATGAAACTCTTGCCTTACCTTCGGTTGCCAGTAAGATGGCATAGTCTGGTATGATCTTTGGGGGTACTCTAATGAGTTACCCCCAAAGACGCCGGCCCGTCCGGCCTCTTATGCGGGCTTCCGCTCTCATCCTCGCTCTACTTTCGCTTCCGCTAACCGGTATCGATACCCATATTGCCGCGCGCCGTGTTGAACTCATGGAAAAAGGCTCCCAGGGTCAGAAACTCTTTGCCGCAGGTCTCTACGCCGAGGCCGGCGTTGCGTTTGAGCGTGCTGCGCGCGACGCCCAATCCCTGAAACAGTTTGACCAGATGGCTCGCTATCTGGGAAACCTCGGTACCTGCCGATTCCTGATGCAACAACACAAAGAAGCCCTCGCCGCATACCTCGAAGCCAGGAAAACATCGGAGGCTCTCGGAGACAGGGCCAACGTCAGTGTATTGAGTTCTAATTTGTCTTCGCTCTACGCCGACATGGGTCAACTGGAGGAAGCCGTCCATGAGGGCGATGCGGCGCTCACGGCGCTCTCCGGCGTTCCGGGCCGCGCGCGTTACGAAGCCAGGTTCCTTATTCAAGTAGCTGAACTGCGGGCGCGTCAGGGACGCGGACAGGAAGCGCTGACCCTGTTTGAACGCGGCATTGCGGCAGGACGGGCCACGGCGGATTTCGCGATAACAGCCATAGGACTCGACCGGCTTGGCCAGTTGCGCCTCAAGCGGGGTGAATTCTCGGCGGCCGAATCCGCAATGCTCCAAGCCCTCGAACTGCGGAAACGGAAGCAGGCTCCATCCTTGGATCTTTCGTTTCGTGAACTCGCGCTGCTTCGTCTCGAACAGGGCCACCTTGCCGAGGCATCGCACCTGGCCGATCAGGCGATTGAGGCGCTGACGGAACAAGCGAAGGACGCCTCGAAGGGTAATGTCCGCCTGGGACGGCTGTTCCTGAACTTCCTCGCGAGAGGGCGAGTACGGCTCGCCGAAGCGAGGCTTGAGGAAGCGAGCGCCGACTTGCGAACCGCGCTCGACTACAATCGGCGCTGGCGGCTGAGTGCTCTGCCTTCCGATTCCAGCCGCGTGGGAATTGAAAGTGGCGTTCACGACGCCTATTCGTTGGCCATCGAGGCGGGAATACGGATGTATCGTAAAACCGGAAAGCGGCAGTTCGCCCGGGAGACCTTCGAGTTGGCAGAGGAGAATCGCGCGTCAAGCCTCAAGACGCTGCTGTCCGATCCGGGAGACTGGCGCGGCGGCCTTCCGCCTGAATACTGGCAAACGCTATCGGCCTTTCAGTCCGCCGAGGCCAAACTGCTGAGCCAGGATACTCCCGCCACACGCGCCGAGGTACGGCGTCTCGAGACGATTCTGACTGCAACGGAAGCCCAGGCCGGAGGGACGCGGAATCCGCTGTCGCGGCCCAATCTCGAGGAGATTCAGCGAGGGTTGCCTGCGGGCTCCGCACTCTTCAGCTTTCACCTGGCAGGGCGCGGATCCTACGTCTGGGCAATTACACGAACTGACTTTGATGTCTTCGCCATCAGGCGTGGCGAGGAAGTTCCGGCACTCACAGCGCGATTCCGTAAAGCGGTCGAGGCCGGCGCTTCTAATCCAGCCGCATCCGGCCTTTACGAGGTCCTTTTCGGCGGTATTGACCTGAAATTCCTGGACAAGGAGGACTGGATTCTCGCTCTCGACAGGAACCTCTACGACGCTCCCCTAGCCGCAACAGTCGTCGAAGCAAGAGGGCGTCCTTCGCAATATCTGGTGGAAAAACACTCGATTCGCATCATTTCTGCCGCGTCGGCGAGATCCTCCGGCGACTATTCCAGCCGTTTTTCCGCCCCTTTTCTCGGCGTTGGCGATGCTATCTACAACGGAGCGGATCCGAGACTTCCTCCGGACGCGCCTCGCTCGATTCAGGCGCTCCCCCTCGCAAGGCTCCCCGGCAGCGGACGCGAAGTCGAAGCTTGCGCGCGCATTTGGAGAGCGGAGAAGCCGGCGGTTCTGCTCATCGGTGCGGAGGCGAGCCGGCAACGTTTGATTGCGGAGGCCGCCAGGAACCCGGCGATAATCCATCTCGCCACCCACGTACTCCGTGCCGCGAATTCGCCTACGCATGCGGTGATTGCGCTATCGCTATCGCCATCGGGCGCAAATGAATTTCTGGGAGCCAGAGAAATATCGGCTATTCGCACAGGGGCTGGCCTGGTGGTGCTGAGCGGTTGCAGTTCGGGGTCGGCGGAGTCGCTGCCTGGCAGCGGTCTCATGGGTCTTACTCGAGCATGGCTCGCGGCCGGCGCGGGAGCGGTGATCGCGAGTCATTGGCCTACACCCGATGACACAGGCGAGCTATTCCTCTCACTGTACCGGCAAGTGTCGCCGCAGCGGAAAATCGATCCGGCATCCGCACTCCGATTCGCGCAGATCGAGATGCTCCGCTCGGGCAACTGGCGCGCCGCGCCGAAATACTGGGGCGCCTATTTTGTTTTAGGCAATTATTAGCAGATAATGTTGCCGTGGAGGAAAATCTTTCGCCATCGTCTTCCGAGAATGCGGTCGAATTACGTCCGGCTGAAGCGGATCAATCCGACAGGCTCGATTGCACCGGGCTGGTGCGGCGCATTCAGGCGGGTGAAGATTCCGGCGCGGAGGAACTCTATCGCGTATTTTCACGAGGCGTACGGTTTTATCTTTTCAGGCAGCTCGGCCCCCAGGATCTCGACGATAAGGTACATGACACGTTTCTAATCGTGTTGCAGGCGATCAGGCGGGGCGAACTCCGGGAACCGGAGCGGCTTATGGGATTCGTGCGGACGATTACGCACCGGCAGGTAGCTGCGCACATCCACGAGGCGGTAAAGGACCGCAACGAGATGTCGGGGCTGGACTCCGGGATGACGATCTCAGACATGCGGCACGATCCAGAGGCCGCGGTGATCGCCCGCCAGCGTGAAGAGCTGATTCTAAAAGTCTTAAATGGAGTATCGCGGCGGGACAGGGAAATCCTGACGCGTTTTTATTTGCAGGAACAGAGTCAGGAAGACATTTGCGCGGAGATGAATCTTACCGACACCCAGTTCAGGCTGCTGAAGTCAAGGGCGAAGGCCAGGTTTGGAGAGTTGGGGCGAAAGCGGTTCGCGACGAAAAATGCTCGAATTGGTTTGAGAACTGCCGGGGCCTGAACGCACTACACGGTTAAGGGTGGATGCGGCCCGATTGAAACACTGGGGTATTCATATGCCGTTTGGGACTGGAAATCACATCGAACCGGAGGCTCTGGAGCAGTACTCAATGGGTACATTGCCCGAGCCGCAGATGGCGGATTTCGAAGAACATCTGCTGATCTGCGCTGGCTGTCAAGACCGGCTGGAAGAGACGGACGCCTATATCCAGGCACTACGGGCGGTTGCGCCACAGTTAAGAAACGCGCGGGTTCCGCTGCTCGAGAGGCTCATCCCCGGCGTGATGAGTCCGCTAAGATGGCGCTTGCCGGTTTGGGCTGGCGCCGCGGCCATGGTGGCCTTGGTGGCAGTCACGGGAGCGGAGTGGTCGAGGCAGCGCGGCACGCCGAGAGAGCCGGTGGTCGTGGTGCTTGAGGCTTCCCGCGGCGCGGACCCGATTTCTCCGGCGCGCGCGCCAGCGGGATCTCCGCTTGTGTTGTCTTTCGAGCTGACTGAATTGCCCTCCTACACATCCTATCAACTGGAAATCGTCGATTCCACAGGACGGAAGGTGTGGGGCGCGTCAGCCGAGGCCCGCAACGGCAAGCTTATGCAGAACGTGGACCGGGTTCCCGGCAAGGGAAACTATTTCGTGCGTCTTTACGCTCCGACCCGGGAGTTGCTGCGGGAGTACGGTCTGCGCGCCGAATAGGGCCGTTTTCGCTGATTGCGAACACCAGGCTGCTCATTTGATGCATTTCGAGCTTGCCTGAGAGTCGCTGTCGCGGACGGCGACGTCACCCCAGGTGATCTGATCGACGAAGCCCACAATCCGCATCCGTTGAGGCCGGCGGAGCGCTGTCGATGACACGAATGCGCCGTTCCGCAGGTCCAGGCGCGCCCATTGCGGACGCGATCTCCTGGACGATCCGTGCGCTGGCAGGCCGCCGATCCGGTTTTGCGGCCTTGGCGGCCAGTCGGTTCCGCGCCGACATGCGAGACCGCACTGCGGCCGCTATTGAAGGCAAGCATGACGCAAATCTAAGGCGCATTTTTGAACAGAAGTTCCCCAGAAGAGAAGACGCCTGATTCACAGGATCGCATTCAGCTCGTTCGACAAACGTTCGAGGAGGCTCCCCGATCGTGTAGAACAAAAATCGTCCGTCACGAGAACTGCTCATGAAGTACTGAAATCCAGGTCGCGCAACCAGCGCCCGCGCGGCCTCCCTTCCATCCGCTTTCTGTATGAAGATGTCCACGCCCTTGGTACCTTCCTCGGTCTTCCAATGGATGGTCTCCTGGTCATTCGACGTCCAGGCTGGGGCCGCTTCCACTCCCCCAGCGGTCGTCAACCGGCTGTTCGTCGCGCGGACCGCATACAGAATCCAGATATCCAAACCAGCGAGGTCGCCCCCACTCAAGGCAACGAAACGCTCGCTGCGAGACAGACTCGGCGAATCGATCAACCGCATTGGTTTGCCGATCTCCGCTTGACGCCGTCCGGCCCGATCGAACCAGAAGAGCTGCCTCATCCCTCCGCCAGGATCCATAAGTGCGTCCGCCCGGCCCGCCGCTTGAGTTTGCTATCGTGTTTACTCCATGGACATCATGCGCAGAATCAGGCGGTTGTTGGGGAAACCCACGAGGCTGCCGTATCATCTGCACCCGGACGAGCTGGCGACCCTCAAGGCGGCCCCCCGTGAGAGGGCAGCGGAGATCGAAACCTTTTTACGCAGTCTCGATCAGGCCGATGACGGCGCGCGCGGATACCTGGAGACTCACATGGCGCGCCTCGTGCGCACGCTTACAATGGTTCCGCCACCGGGCAGGACCCGGCGCGCCTTGGAGCTCGGCGCTTACATGCAGATGACGCCGGCCCTTGGCTGCGTGTTCGGTTATGACGTGCGGGGAGCTTACGAAGGCCCACTCGGAAGGGTGGACCAGAAGAGCGTCTTCGCCGGCGGCAAGGAAGTGTTCCGGTGCGAGACCGACCTGTTCGACGCGGAACGCGACGTCTTTCCTTACGAAGACGGGAGTTTCGACCTGGTGCTGTGCTGCGAGTTGATCGAGCACCTTCTCCACGATCCGATGCACATGCTCCTCGAGATCAACCGCGTGCTCGCGGACGGTGGCGCGCTGCTGCTGACCACGCCGAATATCGCGAGCTACACGGCTGTGGCCCGCATCCTGAATCGCAAGGAACATCCACAGCTTTTCTCCCGGTATGCCGACCCGAAGGGGGAATTTCAAGATACGGAAATTCCCCATGTGCGCGAGTACACACCCGACGAAGTGTCCGACGCCGCGGTTGCCGGCGGGTTCGAAGTGGAGTACCTGTTCACCGAGAAAGTCGCGGGGTACGAATCGGATCTGTATTTCCGGGATTTGTTGCGCCAGATGGATTATCCGACGGAGTTGCGCGGTGAACAGACCTACATGCGCGCGCGCAAGCGGGACGGAGCGCGCGTTACGAGATACCCGGCATTTCTGTATGAGGGTTGCTGAGGTTGGAATCGGTGCAAGGCGGGAACTGCGAGGTCCCAGGCCGGACTCGAACTCCTCGCAGGGCGGAATGCTCCGGGCTGCGTCGCGCCTGACTTGCACGCACGGGCGCCTCCCCTGCTTTCACATGACGGGCAAACTAATCCACACGTGCCCGGCGCGGCGTTCAACAACACAACGGGTGGTTTGCCCGGAACCTTCAGCGGCACTCGGGCCGTTCCGCGAAACCGGTGCGGGCCGGTAGTACCGCGCGCAATTTTCCGGTTTGAATGGCAGCGGGTTGACGGTGGCCTGCGGCCAGGCTTCACACAGTTGATCGAAACCGCTCGACCGCCGCGCGGTCTATCTCCACACCCAGCCCTGGCCCTTCCGGGAGCAGCCAGGAGCCCCGTTCGAGGCGCACGGGGTTCGCCGCAATCTGAGTCCGGAACGGATTTTCCGACCGGTCGCACTCGATGAGTTTTCGCTCGGCTGTCAGCGTACCCGGATGCTTCGGACGCGCGGCATAGAAGTGAAGCGCAGCCGCCTGGCCAATCGCGGAACCCCAGGCATGGGGCGTTACGTGAACCTGGTGGAGCGACGCGAGTGTGGCGATTTTCATACCCTCGGTGATTCCACCGCAGGCGCACAGGTCGGGCTGTGCGTAGTCGATCGCCCGCTTCCGGAACCACGGCTCGAATCCGAACCGCGTGAACTCGCATTCGCCCCCCGCAAGCGGTATCGCGATTTTCGCTTTCACCTCCAGGTATCCGTCCGGATCGAGCGGGGAAACAGGTTCTTCGAACCACGTGATGTCGAGGTGCTCAATCCGCCTTCCGAGTGCCACGGCCGTTACGGGGTCATAGGCGTGGTTCGCGTCGATCATCAGTCCGATTCGTGGTCCGATGGTCCGCCTCACCAACTCAACAAGCCCGGCGTCGCGTTCTACTCCCTGCCCAACCTTCACCTTCATCGCGGTGAAGCCCTGACTCGCGTACGATTCAGCCTCGTTGGCGAAGCGGCGTTCAAGCGGTTCCGACTCACAGAAGTAGAATCCCGTGGCGTAACAGGGGACTGAGGGGGTCATCGCCCCGCCCAGGAGCCGGTAGAGAGGAACGTTCGCCGCCTTCGACTTGATATCCCAAAAGGCGATGTCGAGTGCACTGAGGGCTGCCACCAGCGTGCCCTTTGGTCCGTAGTCAAGGCCTCGCGCATAGAGGAATTGCCACAGATCCTCCACGTCGCGCGGGTCGCGGCCCATGATTAAAGGACCAAGGAAGCGATCGATAGCCGCTACTACGGGCGCCGAGGGGCTGTATGCTTCCCCCCAGCCGGTCATCCCCTCTGATGTGCGAACTTCGACGAGCGTGGTTTCCCGATGCGTGTACCGCCACTGGGAATATGCGAACGGCTCTTCGAGCGGCGCTCGCAGGGTGAATGTCTCGATGCCGGTAATCTTCACAACGCCTTTTGCCGGTTGCCTGGGAGATACAATCATAAACCATCCGCATTACCGGGCGAATTAGGGGCAGCGTGGGAGATTCGTGCGATTGCCCCCCGGCACGCCGTCGATGTCTTCTGTTCGGTTCGTGGGCAGGACGTGCACGTCCATATGTGTTGGTTCAGCCTGACCTTGGAGAGAGGGCGCTCTCCGCTAGCGAGTATTCCGCCCTGCGGGCGGGGATTTTCAAGGCATGAGGGTCTACCGATCCGATGTGGTCTTCTTGAAGAGCGGAGAAGCGAATCCGCCGCGCTCCGTTCATCGTCTCGATGAGCCCACCGGACTATCCCTCAGCATGGTTGCGTCCTCTCAGTGCCGCTTCCGTTTCGCCCGGAAAAATCATTGTAGCGCCACCACCAGCGCGGCCAACTTCCGGATACGCCGTGAGAACGAAACGGCGATTTGACACTGACCGCGCCGACTGGTGATATCCAAAAGAACAGGCGCTCGTGAAGGACCTCCATGAAGCGAACTTTGGCTTCGTTTGGATGCTTGTTGTTGCTGTGCGTGCCGGTCGCCGCAACCGCGCTCACTTTCGACTTCACTCCCCAGGCCGGCAACAACACACGCAGCGATCAGGGCTATGCGGATCGCGTCACAGCCGCCACCGTGGGCGGGTACGCCTACGGGACGACGGGCGGGTTTACCCCGAACGTCGTGGTAGGTTACGGCCCGATCGGGCCCGGTCCCGATGACTACATCTATTTCTGGGACAACAATTTCGGCGACTTGGTGAACGTGATTGCCCAACTGTCCCCAAGCGCGCCCTTTATCGGCATCCTCGAGGTCACTCTGACGGCGGACCCCGGTTTCTTCGTTAGTTTACATGCCTTCGATCTGGCGGGCTGGAACCGGGCGGACAAGCTCGTAAACGCGGTGCAGGTGCTGAGCTCGTTGGGAGCCCCCATGCTCTCCCAATCCCCGGCGACCATCGTCGGCGCGAGCGGCCACACCAGCTACTCGAACCTCACGCTGACAGACTCCTCGCTGACCATCCGGATAGACGCGTCGAATCTCGGCTTTGACGGCGCCTACGTGGGCATCGACAACATCACCTTCTCTCAGAACATTCCCGAGCCGTCGACGGTCCTGCTGGGCGGAGCTCTGATCGCGCTCGGATTGCGGCACGCGCGCCGGCGGTAAAGGGCGACAGCCGATCGAACTGTTGTTGGCGTTGGCCAGCATCACGAATTGCGGCGCGCCATCGCCCTCTGCAACGCGGAGTCCCCAAAACTTAGACTTCATCTCCATCCTCTTGCGGAATGACGGTCGCGTAGCGTTCTTGCAGGCGGTCCACATGCGCCTTCAACCACTCCGCGCCGCTCGCTGGCCGGTTTCGATTGAGCCCCGGAGGGAGCGTTCGAGCGGGCGGCACGTCGCTTTCGGAGGTCCGGAAACCGGCAGGGAGCGGAACCCGGGCACGGACTCCCTCCGACATCGGTCAGGCATCCTAAGGCCTGGAGGCCAATCTGCGGGCTACGGGGATATATAATGCGCGGTGGGTGAGGCGTCGGATGAACGAACAGGAATATGCGAAACAAAGCCAACGTCCCATTTTGGCAAAGCACACTCCCGCTGACGGGTTTTCGACGGAGGGCTGCCGACCTTACCACGGCGGTCGGGTCGGTGCGCACAACAGGCACGTGGCGCCGTGCAAGGAAGGTGATGGCGCGGTGGCGTAGTTGACTGAGGCTGACGTGGGGCAGACGCGTTTGTTTGCTTCCCACCAATTTTCCTTGAAACCCGCCGCTCAGTTGGACGCGTCTGACAAGTTGCTATAATGAACTATCAGGTCGAACCGCGTCTGGCGCACCAGGCGTCGAATGATACATCATGAAGTTCCTTTCAATTCTTGCGCTTATCGCTACTCAGAGCTTTGCGGCCGACTTCATAACGGGTCAGGCTGCCCGATCCGTCATAGGGCAAACCACGTTCACGGCTCAAACGCCGGGAGCAAGCGACACCCTTCTTGGGGGTGTGGGTGGGCTGGCCTACGCCAACGATACGCTTTTTGTAGCCGATTCGAATCGCGTAGGCGCAAGTCCGATCAACAATCGAGTGCTCATCTTCCGGAACGTGTCCGGTTTTCTACCCAAGCCTACTGACGAATTGTCCTATTCCCAGAAGTGTCCGGTATGCGTAGGAGCGGCGGCGACTGTAATCGGCCAGCCCGATTTCACGAATACCGATTTCAAGCTGACGCAGACCGGCCTGCGTCTGCCGACAGCGGTTGCGACGGACGGGCGTTACCTGGCCGTAGCCGACACGGACAACAACCGCGTCCTGATCTGGAACACGATTCCCACAACCAACGGGAAGCCTGCCGATGTGGTGATTGGCCAGCCCGATTTCACGAAAAATGGTATTTCCGTCCCACCTAACAACAAGACGATGCGCGGTCCGCAGAGCGTCTGGTTTCAGGGCGCCCGCCTCTTTGTCGCAGATACCCAGAATCACCGCGTCCTCATCTACAACTCAATTCCAACCGCGAACGGCAAGGAAGCCGACGTCGTGCTGGGTCAGCCCGATTTCAACACGTTTGTGCAGCCAAACATCGCCGAGGCAGCCGTCGAAGCCAAGCCGACGAACCTCCTGAATCCGGTAGCGGTCACCTCGGACGGCGTGAGGCTGTTCGTCACCGACTTGGGCCATAACCGCGTCCTCATCTGGAACACCATCCCAACCTCGAACGGCGCACCCGCCACTCTCGTTGTGGGGCAGCCGGACCTTACGAGCTCGCTCTCGAATAACGGGAGTAAGGTTTGCGCCTCGAACGGGAAGGACAGCAGGGGCGCCGATACTTTCCCGCTGCAATGCGAAGCGACACTCTCGTTTCCACGATATGCCTTGTCCGACGGCAGCCGTTTGTTCGTGGCTGATGGAGGAAACGACCGCGTCCTCGTCTTTAAGGCGATACCGGTGCGGAACGGACAGGCGGCCGATTCGGTTATCGGACAACTCGGCGGTGGCATCAATCAGGCGTCCGATAGCACGGATTCCCTGCGTACGCCGATGTCGCTTGCCTGGGACGGCACCAATCTGTACGTCAGCGACACCTACAACCGCCGCGTGATGGTTTATTCGGCCGGTGAGAACACGCTCCCGTACACAGCCGTGCGCAACGCGGCCAGCCGCGAAATCTTCGCGGTGGGAACCATCACGCTTTCCGGGACGATTAAGGAAAACGACGAAATCACCGTCAAGGTCGTTGACAAGGATTACAAGTACAAGGCCGTAAAGGACGACACTTTTCAGAAAATTGTTAACGGTCTGATTGCCGCGATCAACAAAGGTCCGGATTCGAATGTGCTTGCGAGTGCGAATCCGGTCACCAATGGAGTCGTTCTAACCTCCCGCAGGCCCGGCAGCGATGGCAACCAGATCTCCTACTCCACCACCTTGTCTGACGGAGCCACGATTGCCGTGTCGACCGGCGGAGCGACGCTGTCGGGCGGTCAGGACGCCGCGCAGATCGCCCCTGGAACGATCGTTTCGATCATTGGCGAAAAGTTGAGCGAGTCGGCAGTCTCGGCGGATCTCTCGAATGAGGAGTTGCCGCTCGATCTGGGCGGCGTTCAGGTCTATTTCAACGGTGTCCGCGCGCCGCTGTTTTTCGTCTCGCCTACCCAGATAAATGCGCAGGTTCCCTTCGAGTTTCTGGACGTTACAAGCATTAACGCCTTCGTTCGCACAGTTCGAAAAGATGGAAGCGTGACGGTTACGACGCCCGTTGCCGTAACCATCGTTCCGGAGAATCCGGGGATCTTCGCCGACGATGGCCCCGATCCGCGCCCCGGCGTGGTCTTCCATGGCACCAACTTCGCCTCGGGCACAGTTTCTGTAGACGGCTCGATCAAGGCCGGCGATGTCGCCACGGTGAACATTGAAGACCGTTCGTACACCTACACGGTAGTGGCTGGCGACACGCTCGAAAGCGTTCGCGACAAGCTCATCGAACTGATTAACGACGACGAAAAGGTCCGCGCTTTCGCGGCGGGCGTATTTACCAGAATCCGGCTCAGAGCCAGACAGGAAGGGCCGGATGGCAATGGCATCACGTACTCCGCGAAGGTCAACGACGGTGCGCAGGTCATTCTTACACCGACCGGTCCCGCACTATGCTGCGCGAATTCCGGACGCGTCACCCCCGCGAATCCGGCGGTTCCCGGCGAAACAATCATCGTTTATGCGGCCGGCCTGGGACTCCCGGAACCGGCCGACGAGGTGACTACGGGCAAGAAATACCGCGGACCAGACAACAAGCCAAGGGAATTCGTCTCTTCGCTTGCCGGGGGCAAAACGGCGAACGTGCTCTTTGCCGGCCTCAGGCAAAATGACACCGGCGTCTACGAGGTTCACCTTGAGTTGAACTCGGACATTCCGACGGACCCCTTTACGCAACTCACGATCGCGCAGTTTATCTACGTGAGCAACATCATCACGTTTCCCGTGAAGAATCCCAACGACGAGCCGGTCGAGCCTTAGACATGAAAGCCGCCGCGCTGATTCTGGCCGCCGCCGCATACTTACAGGTGGCCGATATTCCCCGGCCCGAGTACCCTCAACCTCAGTTTCAGCGGAGCGACTGGGTCAGTCTGAACGGACCGTGGGAATTCGAATTCGACGATTCGAACGTGGGCGAGGAGCAGAACTGGGAATCTTCCGGCCGAAAATTCTCCAAAACCATCACAGTTCCATTCTGTTTTGAAAGCAAGCTGAGCGGAATCGGCGATACGTCGTTCCACCCGTTCGTCTGGTACCGCCGCGCCTTTACGCTGCCTGCCGGCTGGTCCGGCCGGCGCGTGCTCTTGCAATTCGGCGCCGTCGATTACCACGCGGCCGTCTGGGTGAACGGAAAGATGGCGGGCCGCCACGAGGGCGGCAACACCCCGTTCCGCTTCGACGTGACGTCGCTGCTTCACCCGGGATCCAATACCATTGTTGTACGCGCCGAAGATCCGCCAACCGATCGCTTTCTCCCTCGCGGCAAGCAATACTGGGAGCCAAAGTCACGCGGCATCTTCTACACCCGCACTACTGGAATCTGGCAGTCCGTCTGGATCGAAGCGGCGGGCGAATCGTACCTGGAACAGGTCCGTGTCACGCCATCGAACGACGGCACGGTCCGGTTCGAGGGCCGCGTCGCGCGGCCTGCGCCCGGCGTCGCGTTCCATGTAGAGGTGAAATTTGGAGGTCACACAGTCGCGGAGGCTTCAGCCCGCCTCGATGGATCTCGGGCCACCTCGCTTGCCGCCGTCCCCGATCCAAAGCTGTGGTCCGTGACCGCGCCTCAGCTCTACGATCTCGTTTTTGAGCTGCGCCGCGATGGAAAGGCGGTGGACCGTGTCGGTTCCTACTTCGGGTTTCGCTCCATCGATACGGCGAGCGGCAGGTTCCTTCTGAATGGGCGTCCCACCTACCTCAAGATGGTGCTCGATCAAGGCTACTGGCCGGAAAGCACGCTCACGCCCCCTTCGGACGATGCTATCCGGTACGACATCCGGATGACGAAGGAGATGGGCTTCAACGGGGCGCGCAAGCACCAAAAGCTTGAGGACCCGCGGTACCTGTATTGGGCGGACCGGATGGGCCTCCTGGTGTCGAGCGAGATGGCCAACGCCTACCTGTTCGACGAGCGTTATGCCGCCCGCTTCACCAAAGAGTGGATCGAAGCCGTTGAACGCGACTACAACCACCCTTCGATTGTGATGTGGATTCCCATTAACGAGAGCTGGGGCGTACCGAACCTGCGCGATCCACGCCAGCAGGATCATCTCAAGTCGCTGTACTATCTCACCAAATCCCTCGATCCTTCCCGCCCTGTCATCGACAACGATGGCTGGGAACACACGGACACGACCGACCTGTTCGGCATCCACGACTATGCCAGGAATGGTGAACTGTTTAGGGCGAAGTATAAGGAACTCGGCAAGCCCGGGGCCCCAGTGCCGCCCAATGGCAGAGCCGCTCTGGCGCCCGGATACAAGTACAACGGTTCGCCAATTTTCCTGTCTGAATTCGGCGGCATCGCCTTCCTTGAGCCCGGCCAGAAGGCTGCTGAGGACGCGTGGGGTTACGCCGGAGTCGAACCTTCGGCCGGCGCGGCCCTCACTAGACTGCGGAGCCTATACCAGGCGATCGCAGACACGCCGGCAATCATGGGCATCTGCTATACGCAACTCACCGACGTGGAACAGGAGATTAACGGCCTGCTTACCTACGACCGCAAGCCCAAGTTCGACTCGAAGATTCTTCGCGACATCAACGCGTTGATTCCGTAGGCGAAGAGTCTTAGGAGAGTCCGATTGATTTCGCCGGTAGACCTGAACGCGCTTTACGCCGAATTCTTCGAGCGGGGGGTCGCCTACTTCCTCAAGCACGCACGGATCGAGATTCTAGGGGCGGCGCCCTTGGCGAAGCCGGCTCTCGATTTCTTCCCAAGGACGGACGGGCGCATCGAACTCCACTGGTGCGGGAATCACTATCTTCTGCATCATTCGGGCCGCCCGTTCACGGAGAACCAGGTCCGCCTCGTGGCCGCGATCGGGATTGTTCTGTCGGCGCGTTTCCGGAGCTTGTTGCAGCCGGGAATGGCGTCCGGGAGCTTCGATCTGTTTCGCGGGCTGCCTGAAGACCGCTATATCTCCGCATTTCTAGACCCGTCCCCATACCTCGATGACAATGACGTGCCTCAGGGACGCGATCCGGTCGAAGACGCAATCGAAGTGCTTCGAGTCAGTTCTCTTACGACATATGAGAACCGCCGGATTTCAACGGGCGTGCTTCTTCTGGACGCGGAGGATCGCGCCGGAGCGTTGCCCTACAATACCGACCTGGCGTCTATCAAGAGTTTCCACCGCCTCTGCGACGGCGAACGAACCGTGGTGCTTGTGAACCGCGCGGGAATGCTCGTCGACCTGGTGGACATCCGCGAGTGGAGCCGTGAGAATGCCACCGCAGGGTTGCCGGTTCCAAGCGCCGCCGCCTACCGTTCGCATGCGCTCGCGACTCTCAAGGAAGGACGGGTCTGCCTGGTTCTCACGGGGAACGGAGAAATCAAGATCTTCGCGCGCGGATCGCAGAAGTTCAACTTCATGGAAGGGCGCTGGCGGCTGACCGACGCCTCCGAGCAATACGCGCTGTTCCGGCGCGCCGTGGGCGGTACAGCCCTTGCGGAAGGGCTGTTCACCGCGGCCCTGAATCTGGCCGAAGCCCGGCGTGGCGCGCTGTTCGTCGTTCTCGACGACCCCGGCACCGCGGCGGAGATCGTATCTCCGTCCGATCTGATGAACGGCGCCGGCGTCCAGACGGGACCGGGAAAGAAGGAGCGGATTCACTACCTGCTTATGGGAAAACGTACGCTGGGAATGCCGTCCGCGGTTCTTGAGTCGATCGCCGGGATGGACGGGGCGGTGGTGGTTGACCGTGCGTCGAATCTTCTTGCCTTTGGAGCAATTGTGAGGCACAATCCCAACCTGTTTGTCGCGGCGGGCGGCATTGAGGGCGGACGGACAAATGCCGCGGTAGCGGCTTCCATGTTCGGCTCCGCGCTCAAGGTGAGCGAAGACGGACTGGTGTCATTCTTTCAGAAAGGGCTATGCGTCTGGGAGTTGTAGTCGCCGCTATTTGCTCACTTCCCGAATCCTGATACTCCGGAACATCGATACGCTGACTTATCTTATTGCGGATCGTGGAGTTGCCGGCCGATCGGGCCGGTCTTCGATCGCTTTCGGTTCGACGGGATGTTCTGCTACGGGCGCCCTGACGCGAGGCGTGCCTTCTCGCGATTCGATATCGAGGGCGTTCTTATTCGTTGTCGATTTGCCTAGACCTGGACCAACCCGATCCCCATCCAGCCGTCAGCACGTAAGCTGTGTTCGCCGCAAAGACAAACCCTAAACCGGGCGAAGCCGGAACCAAACTGACCCAGACGCCGAAAGTTGGAGCCTCCCCGAAAAGCACATCGAAGGCCTATCAACATTGGCTCCGGCGCATACCGCGGAAGATTTCCTGCCAGAAACGTGCAGAACCCAGATGTTGAGGTACTACAGAGCAAGCATTTCCGGAGTCTTGATCGGACTGGATCTTCGTGCTACTACGCACGGGCAGCGGCCGGCAGTGCGGCAGCAACCTGTCGTATCCGGCTTCCGGGTCGGATGCCCGCCAGTTTTCCGCAGAGCCTCCGGAAACCGATATGCGCGTCCACCTTCGCCTTCTCGACCAGCATGCGCACGCGGCGTCTTCGGGCGTTTGCGCGAACTGGTTGGGCACGCCGGTCTGGAGACAGCCGTGGCCATTGACGACGATGTTGTGGAACCCCATTCCGGCGAACCCGGTGAGAGCCGGTCATGAAGGCGCGGAGTGAAAGGACGCGTCGCCGCGGCGTAGAGTGCGCCGGTGACTCGATACGGAAGACTGGAGCGAGGAGCGTGCTCAGCTTGGGCGCAATTCGGAGGGCAATTGCCGCGTGGCCGGTGTTTGCCTGCGCGGGATAATCTCTGCAAGTGCCGCGCGCGGGCTTCAAAGGGGTCGGTCTGGGAGGAATTGCGTTTGGATTATGGACGGAATCAGTTCGCGCGGTTCCATCCCGTTGGGCCCGCTGCTCTTCGCCGTGGAAGGTGCGCCGGCAGAGGTACCATTCGCGGCGAGAAGCAGGAACATCGCGGCCATCTCATCATGGATCAAGGATCCTCTCAAGATTGTTGCCCATCCCGCCGATAAGCGCAAAGAGGCAAGATTGTGATTCGACTCACCCGCCTGAACCGTACGCCTTTGGTTCTAAACGCGGACTTGATTGAGTTCATGGAGGCGACTCCGGATACGGTGATCACCCTGACCACGGGGCAGAAGCTGATGGTGCGGGAGTCGGCTGACGACGTCATCGCAAAAGTGATCGACTACCGCCGTGCGATCCTGGCGGCGTCGAAAGAGCCGATTCGTTTTTTGAGAGAAGCCGATGGCCGATAAAACTTCAAGGCAAGTTCGCTCCAGGCTCGATTTTGCGACGGTTTCGGGAATCGCCATCGCTCTGGGCGGGATTCTGGGCGGTCTGGTACTTGAGGGGGGGAGGCTCTCCGAGGTTCTTGCGCCGACCGCGCTGTTGATCGTGCTAGGTGGAACTCTGGGAGCAGTACTTGTCACGACGCCCCAGGACGTGCTGCTCAGGTCCTGCCGCCGGATCTTCGCGGTCTTTTTCGAGAAGCGTCTCTCCGCGCCGGAGATTGTCGAGGAGATGCTCGTCTACGCCACGAAGGCTCGGAGGAGCGGCGTCGTGTCGCTCGAATTCGATGCCCCCAATGCCAGCGATCCTTTCTTGCGGAAGGCACTGACTCTTGCCGTTGACGGCACCGACCTCGGCGAGGTTCGCAAGATGATGGAACTCGAGATCGCACTCGAAGAGCAACGGGGCGAGGCTGAAGCCCGAGTGTTCGAATCGGCAGGCGGCTATTCGCCCACCATCGGCATAATCGGCGCGGTGCTCGGCCTCATCCAGGTGATGAAGAACCTCGCCAATATCGATGAGGTCGGGCACGGAATCGCGACAGCGTTTGTCGCGACGATATACGGCGTCGGATTTGCGAACGTCTTCTTTCTGCCCGCGGCTGCGAAGATCCGGGCACGATTGCAGGACAGCGCGCAGATGAAGGAGATGATGCTCGAGGGGGTTGTGGCCATGGTCGAGGGTCAGAATCCGAAATTGATTCGGGCGAAGCTCGACGCGTATTACTATCAGCGGCAGCCGCCGAAGATTCTGGTCGAAGCACCGGCTCCGAAGGAGACGGCGCGTGCCTCGTAGGAAGACGCACGCCGCGCATGCAAACCACGAACGGTGGCTGGTCTCGTACGCCGACTTCATAACGCTTCTTTTTGCCTTTTTCGTTGTCATGTTCGCTTCCTCAAACGCGGATCGCAATCGCGCGGCGCAGGTGTCGGAGTCGGTGAAGAAGGCTTTCGGTCCAGGCCAGACTCAAAGGGTAATCGCCGCGGCGGCGCAACCTAAGGACGCCGCGGCCGTCCCGAGCATGCCGACGCTCGAGGCGTTGCGAGGTTCCCTGAAGGTGGAGATCGAAACGGGTATGGTGCAGGTAAGCGTGGAATCGCGCGGACTCGTGGTCAGCCTCAAGCAGGCGAGCTTTTTCCCGTCCGGGCAGGACAACATCGACGTCAACACTTACGCCGCGATGGAAAAGCTCGCTTTGCAGATTCGGAGCGTCCGGAACAAGGTCCGTCTTGAAGGGCATACCGATGCCGACCCGATCCGCAACGGCCGCTTTCCATCCAACTGGGAACTTTCGGCGGCCCGTAGCGTAGCGGTTCTCAACCTGTTCCGGGAACGCTACGAGATTCCCGCGTCGCGCTTCTCCGTTGCCGGCTACGCCGATACGATCCCGATCGCGGAGAACGATACACCGGAAAACAAGGCACGGAACCGGCGAGTGGATATCGTGATCCTTAACGATACCGGAGAGAAGGAAGAACCGCGTGCACTCGTTTCGCCGGTGCCGGACGCCACGTAGACTTTACGCGATACTGATTTCATGCTCCCCCTGTGCTTGCTCCTATTGCAGCAGGTCGTTGTTATCGGCGTGGACGGCATGAGTCCTGCCGGCATCGCGAAAGCCAAGGCGCCAAATCTGGCGGGGCTGCGTGCGCGAGGCGCCTCCACAATGCACGCTCGCGGGGTCATGCCGACTTCGAGCAGTCCCAACTGGGCGTCCATGATCATGGGCGCCGGTCCCGAGCAGCACGGCGTCACCTCGAACGATTGGGAGCCCGACAGGTTCGACATCGCGCCGACGTTCCGAGGCCCGGCAGGAATGTTTCCCACGGTCTTCGGGGAACTGCGCTCCCAGCGGCCGAAATCCGTCATTGCCGTTTTGCACGATTGGAACGGCTTTGCGCGCCTCATCGAACCCGGGATCCCGAACGTAGTCGAGCATGTGAAAGGCTCGCCGGAAACCGCCGGCTTGGCGGTGGCCTATCTTCAGCGGCACAGGCCAGACCTCTTGTTCATCCACTTCGACGATGTCGATCACGCCGGGCACGAGATTGGGCACGGGACTCCGCAATACATCGCAGCAATCGAGGAAGTCGACCGCCTGATTGGACTCGTTCTCGAGGCGTTGAAGGCCAACGGCATGCTTGCGACCGCAGCGGTGCTCGTGACCGCGGATCACGGGGGCGTGGGTAAGAAACACGGCGGCGCGACCATGGCCGAGATTGAAATCCCGTGGATACTGGCGGGACCTGGAGTGGCGAAGGGTCGCAAGATCAGGTCGGCGGTGAACACGTTCGATACGGCGCCGACAATCGCTCACATGCTCGGCATCAAGCCGCATTCGGCCTGGATTGGGAAGGCGGTACTGGAGGCTTTCGCCAAGTAGGACTCGAAGGTCGACGGCAGACCGGCCGGCGCGACCAGAGAGACGGGCCAAAGACGATCTGCAATGTACCGGATCTGTCGTCTCGCGAGTGACCGAGTTTGGCCAGAGGACAGTGGCGCCCTTCGAAGTAAGTGGAGGTTAAATCATAGAGCGCCAGGCCACCTTGGGAGAGATGGAGTTTGGCAAGGGCTTGCTCGATGCGAGGCTGCAGCGGGAGCAGCCAGTCCATAGCTTGGTAGAGTTCGGCTTCATTCGCGGAATCTAAGTGGAGGATCTCACCGAGACTGTGGTGGAGGGTATCGCGGTGAAGCCCGCGTCACCGCCCCCTTGCGAAGCGCCGCAGGCGGAAAACTTCCTGAAACGAGATATAAATATTCAGCGCGCCAAGTCCGCTTACCGCGCCGCGGGCGTAAGCGTTTTGCCAAAATTGATACCAGCCCGGTGCAAACGAAAAGAAGAAGTTCGTCTCCCAATACTCGGACCATGGAAACGCGATCAGAAACAATCCGACTTCAAGACAGAAGATGATCACCAGCAGGGCTGAAGCCTTGTGGTACCAGTGAAACTCCGGTGTGGACTCTTCCGGCGACTCTTCGCCGTGCAGGCTCGGTTCTAAATCCATGCCACGCCCCGCTCATTTTCGAAGAGTTTAAGCTGCGCCGTTTTGCAAAGCCGGACGGGCTCGAAGCTCGTCCGATGCAGGCCCGTGGGGCCGAGTTCACGCAAAGCGCGCGCATGCTCCGGCGTAAAGTACCCTTTATGCCGTCCAAGACCATATCCCGGGAAAACTTCGTCCATCTCCGCCATCATCGCATCCCGGTGCACCTTCGCTACAATCGAGGCCGCCGCAATGGCCTGGCAGCGCGCATCGCCCTTGATCAGCGCCCGTTGAGGGACTGACACATCCAGAACGAGGGCGTCCACGAGAAGGAAATCCGCCGGGGGATGGAGGTTTTCGACCGCTATTTTCATAGCAAGTCTCGATGCCTGATAAATGTTGATCCGATCGATCGTAGCGGCGTCGACGGAGGCGATGGAACATGCCACGGCGCGCTCACGAATTCGATGAGCCAAAACTTCGCGGCGCTCGGGGTCGAGTTGTTTGCTGTCGTCGAGTCCGCGAATCGTGCGATCCGCGGAAAGCACCACGGCCGCCGCGACGACGGGTCCAAACAGAGCGCCACGGCCGACTTCATCGGCGCCCGCGACAGCCCTGTATCCCTCGGCGCGCAGTTTGCGCTCGTCAGTCCCCGAACACCGGATTCTGCCTGTTGGCGATTTAGCCCGCGGCATTGATGAAACGTCCGGCCGGTCCTGGCCAGAGCAGGACGTTAAGTGCGCTCTTTGAGGCGCGCGGCCTTTCCCTTGAGCGCGCGCAAGTAATACAACTTCGCGCGGCGAACGCGGCCCGTGCGGACTACGTCGATGTGATCGATGACACGCGCGTGGATCGGGAAAATGCGCTCGACGCCTTGGCCGAAGCTCACCTTGCGGACGGTAATCGTTTCGCCCATTCCAGCGTTGTTGCGCGCAATCAGGACGCCTTCGAACGCCTGAAGCCGTTCCTTGTCGCCCTCCTTGATTTTGACGTGCACGCGAATCGTATCGCCCGGGCGAAACACCGGCGTGTCGGTTCTCTTGTTCTTCTCGGTAAGCTTAGTCAGTAATGCGTTTGTCATTCGGGTAACACCTTCTTCACTTTAGCAGATTCCAGGAGTTCGGGTCTCAATCGCGCCGTTTTTTGGAGCGCGGCCTGCCGCCTCCACCGCCTGATTTCTTCGTGATTGCCGCCCAGCAGCACCTCCGGCACGCCCCATCCGCGGAACTCCGAAGGGCGCGTATACTGCGGACAGTCGAGCACCCTGCCCCCGGACCCAGTCAACGATGCACTGCTAAAGGACTCGAACACCGCGGAATCGCCATTCCCAAGTACTCCAGGCAACAACCTGGCCACGGCATCGACCACGATGGCCGCGCCCAGTTCGCCGCCGCTCAGCACGTAATCGCCGACCGAGACCTCCTCGTCGGCCAGATGCTCGGCAACGCGCTCGTCCACACCCTCGTAACGGCCGCAAATGAGCAAAATCTCGCTTAGCGCGGTATACCGCTCGGCAGCCGCCTGATTAAACAGTGGACCCTGAGCGGAAAGGAGAAGCACCTTTCTCACCGGTCCTCGTTCGGGCCAGATTGATTCCACCGCCTCGAACAGCGGTTCCGGCTTCAACAGCATTCCCTCGCCGCCGCCGAATGGACGGTCGTCCACCGTCTTGTGCCGGTCCGAAGTCCAATCGCGAAGGTTATGGATGCGGAGATCGAGAATGCCCGCATTCCTCGCGCGGGCGACCACGCCATGATCGAATGGTCCCCGGAAAAATTCCGGGAAAATCGTGAGCACGTGGAAGATCATCGGAGGTTCAGTTCCCTCAGCCCCTCGGGCAGATCCACGTCGATTCGCCGCGCGTTCACGTCGATTGAAACGCAGATCGATTTAGCGAACGGGAGCAGTAGTCCACCCTCCACTTCGAGCAGCCCCGCACCTCCGCCATCCATCCACGAAGTAACGCGGCCGAGCGGTTTGCCTGTGGCGCGGTCGACAACCTCACAGCCCACCAGATCCGACTGGAAGTACTCGCCAGGTTCCAGTCGCTTCCGCTCAGAAAGCGGGACGCGGACCTCAGCCCCCTGAAGCTCTTCGGCGTCGTTTATCGAGTCTACGCCTTCGAACTTGAAGATCGCCTTCGCATCATGAAAACGGACAGATTCCACCTGGAATCCGCCGAGAGGATCCCCGTCGCGAGTGAACAACTCCACGCGTTTCAGCGTTTCGTAACGAGCCGGGCCGTCGCTCAGAACCAGCGCTGAAAGCTCGCCGCGAATTCCCCGGGTCCGGCCAAGCAGGGCGACCGCGACCCACTCGCTCGAATCGCTCACCTACTCCAGGATCTCCAGGGTGAAACGCCGGTTCAACTTGATACCGGCGCAACCCAGGATGGTGCGAATGGACCGGGCGGTACGGCCTTGCTTGCCGATGATTTTCCCGAGGTCGCTCGGAGCCACACGCAACTCGATCACAGTCATCTGCTCGCCCTCGACGGCGTTCACCGCCACCTCTTCCGGGGTGTCCACGAGGGCCTTGGCGATCTCTTCAATCAGATTCTTCATCACTCTCCGGCAGGCAGTCAGCCCGCCACGCGAGCGTTTATCCGGCCACGGGAGCCGGCGGATTGTTCTTCACCAGCCGCGTCACTGTGTCGGAAAGCTGCGCGCCGGCTTTCGCCCAATGCGCGATGCGTTCGTGCTCCAGGTGGACCTTGGCGGGGTTCGACAACGGATCGTAATGGCCGATTACTTCCAGGCTGCGGCTGTTGCGGGCGCGCTCTTTCTCGATCACGACCACACGATAAAACGGCTTCTTCTTGGCGCCAAACCGCGCCAGGCGAATCATTAGCATTGGTTCTCTCTAATTCCTCAAAATAGGGGCAACTTCATTTTACCGAGTTTCTTGCCCAGAAATCCGCCCGAAAAGCTTTTCATCATTTTCCGGGCCTGCGTATACTGCTTGAGCAACTGGTTCACGTCCTGGACGGAAGTGCCGCTGCCCTTCGCGATCCGCCTCCGGCGGGTCCCGTTGATGATCATGTGATTGTCGCGTTCGCGCGGCGTCATCGAATCGATAATCGCCACCACGCGGGTGATCTCTTTCTCATCCACTTTAACGTTCTTGAGATCTTTCATCACGCCGACCTGAGGCATCATCGACAGCATGGACTCGAGCGGGCCGAGCTTACGCAACTGCTTCAATTGGTCGCGAAAATCCTCGAGCGTGAACTCGTTCTCGATGAGCTTCCGCTGCATCTCGACGGCTTGCTTCCGGTCGATGGCCTCTTCGGCTTTCTCGATGAACGACAGGATATCGCCCATCCCGAGGATGCGGGACGCTACGCGGTCCGGGTGAAAAGGTTCGAGAGCGTCCGACTTCTCGCCGATACCCACAAACTTGAGCGGCTGGCCGGTCACGCTGCGAATGGAGAGGGCCGCGCCGCCACGAGCGTCGCCATCCATCTTCGTGAGAATCACGCCTGTGATTCCCAGCTGTTTATGAAAGTCCTCGGCGGATTGAACCGCGTCCTGGCCGGTCATCGCATCGGCGACGAACAGGATTTCGACAGGCGAAAGCAGCTCCTTCAATTGCCGCAGTTCGGTCATCAGGGCATCGTCAATGTGAAGGCGGCCGGCGGTATCGACCAAAACGACGTCGCGCCCCGAGTTGGCTGCCTCGCGCCGTGCCGAGCGGGCAAGGTCGACGGGCTGCGTTTCGCCGGGAACCCCTTCGTAGATGGGCAGCTTGAGGTCGCGTGCCACGATGCGCAACTGGTCTCGCGCGGCCGGCCGGTAGACGTCCACGGAAACCATGAGCGGCGCGTGACCGTTTTTCGAAAGCCAGCGGGCGAGCTTGCCGCTCGTGGTCGTTTTGCCCGATCCCTGAAGACCCACGATCATCATGACACTGGGAGGCTCGTTCGAATACCGGAGCTTGGACTCGTGGCTCCCGAGCATCTTCGTCAGTTCTTCCTTGACGATTTTGACGACCTGCTGCGAAGGAGATAGGGCGGAAAGCACTTCCTCGCCCATGGCTTTGGATTTGATGCCTTCGATGAGCTGTTTGACAACGCGGAAATTGACGTCGGCCTCAAGCAGCGCCACGCGGATCTCGCGCAGGGCGGTCTCCATGTTCTCGGCCGAGAGGCGGCCTTCGCCCCGCAGGTTCTTGAAAACGCGCTGTAATTTATCCGATAGATTGTCGAACATGACGGATTCTGGCAGGAGAGCGTTCTATAGCGCGCAAGCCTGCCGCATGACTGTTTTCATGATAGCGTATTTCCGTAGTGCCGGACTCTTGTGGCCAGCATTTTCCAATCGAAGGATGAGCATGAAAACGGTTCCCGGCCGCGAGGAAGGGCAGGTCATGGCAAGTGGGGATGAGGAGCCGCGCAGCGGCGACTTCCGTTCTTGGTTTTTGATGTATGCAGGGACAAGCCGTGGGGGGACCGTCATTTCCGTGGCTTAGAACACTCTCCTGCGCGCAAGGTACGGGCGGTCGAACGAGTTGAAAGCCCAAGGCTTTCGCTTGCGCCCTGAGTTTCGATTCAACGCGTGTGCGGGACTGCTTTTCGCATACGGCGAAGACGGTCTCATCACGGGGCTGGCGGGAGGTGAGCAGGTGAAATGTGATTCGAGCAAGTTTGCGAGCGGCGGCAGTGATCAGCTTGGGGCCCCCATCTTGGAGCGCATGCGGCGGTAGAAGTCGCCGAGCCAGGATTTGCTCTGGTGTAGTGCGTTTGCAGCCATTGGAAGTGCCAGAGCAGCCCGATTGTGTACTCTCCGTGTGCCTGCGGAAAGCACCTTGCCGCCGCTGATGCCGTTGTCCGGGCACAGACCCAAACTGCCGGCAGTCTCTTCCTGTGTCCTTTCCTGGCATGACCAATTCAGTCGGTCCCTAGCTTGCATTGGACGATTCTCGCGCCGGTGCCGCAGGGCGTGTATCATATACTTGACAGATCGCCGTCATGCTGAAGAAAGTCTTCTCGGCCGTAGTCTTCATCCTCCCGCTGCCTGCCGCGGGGGGCGATGCGATTCGTCTTGATCCCCCAGGGATTGTTCTCGCCGGTCCCGGGGCGGCGCAGCGGTTACTCATTACGAGGATCGACGGCTCCGGCGGAATGTCCGATGCGGCTCCCACCTGTCAACTGTCCTCGGTGCGCCCCGAAATCGTCGCAATACAAGGAACATCGCTCCGAGCGGTCTCGCCTGGAGAATCGGTAATCACCGCCAACTGCGAAGGTGCGGTCGCTGAAGCCGCCGTAAGAGTCGCCGCGGTAAGCGTGCCCGTCGAGATCAGCTTTCCTCGCGACATCCTGTCGATCCTCACAACCAAGGGCTGCAACAGTTCCGCCTGTCACGGATCGCCCGCCGGACAAAGCGGTTTTAAGCTTTCGCTCTACGGCTCCGACCCGGCAGCCGATTTCAAGATGATTGTTGAGGGCCACGGCGGGCGGCGCGTGAATCGCGGCGATCCGCAACAATCGCTGATCTTGCGGAAGCCATCGTTTCAGGTCCCGCATGGCGGCGGCCATCTCTTCACGGATCAGGCCGACGAGTACCAGACAATTCTGCAGTGGCTGGTCCAGGGAGCCCGGCCATCCTCCGGCGGACCTCGCATCCAAACCATTGAACTCCATCCGAAGGAGCGGACCTTCCTCGCTCGTGGCGTCAGGCAACCCCTCGTGGTCATCGGCAGACTGTCCGACGGCTCCACGCGCGACATGACGGCCTCGGTTCGCTACTCGGTGAACGACGAAGCCATTGTTTCCAGCGTTTCGAACCACACCGTCACCGCCAAGGGTCGTGGCCTCACGGTCATCATGGCCCGCGGAATGGGCAAGACGGCGACGGCGCAGATGATCGTGGTCGACGGGGGCTCCGCGCCCGAAATCACGGAACCACAAGGCGGCAACTTCATCGACCGGCAGGTCTTCGCCAAGCTCCGTCAGGTGAAACTCGCGCCGTTTCCCGCCACGTCGGATTCCGCGTTCCTTCGCCGCGTCTACCTGGACGCGATCGGCGTACTGCCAACCCCGCAGGAAACCGGGAGCTTTCTTGGCAGCGCCGACCCCGCCAAACGCGCGCAACTCATAGACCGGCTCCTGGAACGGCCCGAGTACGTCTCGCACTGGCTCGTGAAGTTCGAAGACTGGTTCCGGAACTCGCAGTACTATTCCCAAGGCCGCACCAACGCCAGTTTCAAGCGATACCTCGCCGGCCTCATCCGCGAAGACCGGCCTTTTGACGAAGCCGCGCGCGAAATGATCACGGCCACGGGCGACACCACCGTGCATCCCGCAGGCAACTTCTGGCACCCGGCCATGGATTTCATGCTCAAGACCTTCGAGGTGAGCAAGGCCACCCCGACCGTCACCCGCCTCTTTCTCGGACAGCGCATCGAGTGCGCCGAGTGCCACAATCACCCCCTCGAAAACCTGACGCAGGACGATTTCTACGGCATGGCCGCCTTCTTCGCGCGCCTGAAGGTGAAGCACGGCTACGCGCAATACCGCCGTATCTGGTACAACGCGCGCGAGGGTGAAGTTCTCCATCCCGCAAGTAAACAACCGGTCGCACCGAAATTTCTCGATGGCGCCGTCCCGAGAATAGCGGAAGGCCAGGATCGCCGGGTGGTACTCGCGGGTTGGATCACGCGCACGCAAACCATGCAGTTCGCCCGAACCGCCGCCAATCGCATCTGGGCGGAGTACTTCGGAGCCGGCATCGTCGAGCCGGCGGACGATTTCCGTTCCACCAACATGCCGACCCATCCGGAACTGCTTAACGGACTGGCGAAGGCGTTCATCGAGTCCGGCTTCCGGTTCAAATCTCTTCACCGCTTGATTCTCAATTCCCAGATTTACCAGCTCAGTTCCCGCGCGCCGGGCCGTCCCGGTGGCGTTGATCCGCTGGAGAAGTTGCTGCTCGCGCGCTACGAACCACGAAAACTCCCGGCCGAAGTGCTGCTCGACGCCATCGTGCAGGTTACCGGCGTGCCGCAGGAATTCACGGGCTATCCGCCCGGCACTTCGGCCAAAGATCTGGTCGCCACAAACGGCTCTACTTACTTCCTCACCACATTCGGCGTTCCGCGCCGCGATATCATGGAGGCGCGCAGCCAGGAGCCATCACTGAGTCAGGCGCTTCATCTGATGAATAGCGACGCTGTTCGCGAAAAGACCGAAAAGCCCGGCAACGTCCTGGGAGAGTTGCTGGAGCGTACGATCAACGATCGCGAAGTCCTCGATGCTCTCTACATGCGCGCTTATTCCCGGAAACCCACTGCGAAACAGTGGCAGGCTGTCGAAAGCTACTTGTCATCGGAAAAGGAAGCCGGCCGCGGACGGCGGCGGATGTTCGAAAACGTTCTGTGGACCATTCTGAACTCAAAGGAGTTTCAACTAAATCAATGATCACCAGGCGCGATGTTCTCCGTATTGGCGGGATGGCCCTGGGCGGTGTCACCGTGCCCCGCATGTTGAAAGCGGCCAGTGGCCGGTCTGACGTTTCCTGCATTATCTTTTTCCAGGAAGGCGGCGCGTGCCAGCACGACTCGTTCGACCCCAAGCCCGAAGCTCCACTGGAGATTCGAGGCACTTTCTCCTCCATTCCAACCGCGGTTCCCGGCGTCCACTTCAGCGAACTGCTCCCGCGTTGCGCCAGGAGCTTCAAGAAATTTTCCGTCATCCGCTCCATGTACTCGAAAGAAGCGATCCATGAGAAGGCGAAACAGTACATCTTCTCCGGCTCGCGTCCTAATAATGCCTTCAAGCATCCGGTCTACGGTTCGGTGGTTGCAAAGGAACTGGGCCCCAGGAACGGCCTGCCGCCGTTTGTCTGCATCCCGAAAAAGGACATCAGCGCCGACGCGGGCCTTCTCGGCGCGGCGTACAATCCATTCATCACGGGAGATCCCGCGAAAAAGAACTTTTCGGTGCAGGATTTGACTCTGCCGCTGGGGCTCACGCTTGAAGAATCCGCCAGCCGCGCCCGCCTGCTCTCGGCTCTGGACGAGGAAATCCGGCAAACGGAGAAGAGTAGAGTCGTCGAGGGGATGGACTACTTTTATCAGAAGGCCTTCGACCTCGTCTCCTCCCAAGCGGCGCGCAAAGCCTTCAACTTGGACGAAGAGCCAGACAAGCTGCGCGACGCCTACGGACGAAACACCGCGGGGCAGGGCGCGCTGCTGGCGCGGCGGCTTGTGGAATCCGGCGTGCGTCTGACGGCCATCTTCCACGGCGGCTACGACACGCATACAAACAACGACAGAACGAACAAAACGCTTCTGCCCGTCTTCGATAAGGCGTTCGCGACGTTACTCGACGATCTCGACGAGCGCGGCATGCTCTCGACTACGCTCGTGCTCGCCATCGGGGAGTTCGGCCGCACACCAAACATCAATCACTCCGCCGGCCGCGATCATTGGCCTGGCGTCTTCTCCGTAGCCGCCGCCGGCGCCGGAATTCCCGGCGGGCAGATCATCGGGAGCAGCGATGCGCAGGGCGGCGCACCAAAGGATCGCCCGGTTTCCGTCGAGGATCTCGGAGCCACTGTGTACAAGAAGCTCGGCATCGACTATGCCAAGGAGTACCACACCACTGGAAGACCGGTTCGTATCAATAGCAACGGCACCCCTGTCCGGGAGCTCTTCGGATAAGCGGGCATGATGCGAATCGCATGGCCGTTCACCGCTTTCCTTTTCGCGGGCCTGCTCGTCGCGGGGCCCCGGCTTGATCGCGTATCCCCGCTCGGCGGCCAGGCCGGCGCCGTCCATGAGGTCGAGCTCAAGGGCTCTCAGTTAGGCGGAACCACCGGAGTGTCGTTCGACAACGGCGATCTCGAATGGATCGAAACCGTGGAAGTAAAGCCTGACGCCGTTCGCGGCAAGGTGCGCGTCGCCCCCGGCGCGTCACTTGGTCCCCACTTTATCCGGATAGCCGGTAAACACGGGCCGTCCAATACCCGTCTATTCAACGTCACACAGTTTCCGGGCGTGGCGGAGATCGAGCCTAACAATACGCTTGAGGCTGCCAACCCGATTCCGTTCCGGCCGCAGGTGGTTTACGGTTACATGCAGGGACTGGCCGACTCGGACTTGTTCTCCTTCACCGCCAGGTCCGGCGAACGATGGTTGTTTGACGTCCAGTCCATCGAGCGGGGCGGATTTCTTGAGTGTTCCCTGACCCTCTATGACGACTTCGGCCGCGAGGTGGGCTTCAACGAGGATCAGGACGAGTACCTCGAAACGCCGCGCCTCGAGTACACTTTCGAGCGTTCCGGCCGCTATGTTCTTAAGATCGATCAATACCGTGGACCTCAAGGCGTCAGTTGCGGCCAAAATTGCGGTTATCTCCTGCAGATGTCCCAACTGCCCATAGTTCTCGGAGCGAATCCCCTGGGCGCCCGAGTGGGCTCGAAGGTCATCGTCGACGTACTGGGCCACGCTCTCGGCGGCGTCAGGGAAATCTATCTGACGCCGGTTCGAGGAGCGGAGTATTATCGCCTCACGTTTCCCTTCTCCATGCCGCTTAGGTTCGAAGAAGCTGCCACGGGCTCTGGGCAGAGGCGGATTTCCGGACGCGTTCTGAGCGCCGAAACCGGCCGCGTGCGTGCTGAATTTCCCATTCCGTCCGATGCGGTCCAAGGTCTCTGGCGCATGTGGGCAGTAAGCCCGGAAGGCAAATCCGAGGGTATTAATCTCGAAATCGGCCGTCACGCCGAGTTCGCTGAGGGATCGGCCGGCGAGTTGGACTGGCGCAAAGGCGAGATCGTTCTGAATGGCACTCTGGACAAGCCGCGCGAAGAAGATGCCTACAGCGTCGAACTGACGGCGGGCGTCCCTTTTCACGCCTGGACCCTTGCCACGCAACTCGGATTGCCCTTCATCGACACAGTGCTCGAACTGTTCGACGCGAACGGCAAGCTCCTGGCCGACCACGACGACTTGATGACCGGCCAGGGAACGGTCATCGGAAATCCGGACAGCAGCCTGTACTTCACGCCCAAAGCTTCCGGCCGTGCCCGGTTGGTGGTACGGGATCGAACGGGACGCGGCGGCGAGACTTACGCTTACCGGTTGCATCTCGCTTCGCAGGCGCCTTCGTTCCAACTGCTGACAGAGCCTGAGGAGTTCAGTATCTCGCCCGGCAGCGACGCGGAGTTGGAGACACTGCTTATCCGGGAGCCCGGCTTCGATGAAGCGGTTGACGTCTGGATCGAAGGCCTGCCGAAGGGCGCGACCGCGAGCCGTGGGCAGTTCCGTTCCGATCAGGTATTCGGACCGTCCGGCGATGGCGACAACATCAATATCCCAGCGGTGCCATTGAAGATTCACTTGCCGGAGACGATAGCTTTAGGCGAATATCCGATTCGTGTTTTCGGTAAGGCGGCGAGCGGCGGAAGCACCGTGGAAGCCTTCACGACGCTTTGGATTGGACCCAGAGGGAAGCGGAACGACACGCGCCGTCCCTTACCCAGAATCGTGCTCCATGCTGCCCTGAAGGGCGGCGATAGCAGCCCCGCGACGGACAGTCCGCGATAACCAACCCCAGCTCGTTCGGAAGTCGAGTGGCCTTCGCTACGCGGTTGGTTCGAACGTGAGCACGCTGTCTATATCCGCCGGCGATATCGATACGGCACTGCCCGGGCCAGCGCGTTTGCCGAACTCATGGCGCAGGCTCAGAGATCCTGATCTCAGCCCGGAGTTTTACCCGGAGAATGGAAATTGGTTTGGGCGGCGCCGAGCCGGTTGCGGGGGGTGCGCGGGGAGAGTGAGACTGGGGTATGCCGCAACTGCAATTGCCGCTGTTTCCAGCGGGAATCAAAGCGATCAACCAAGACATCGGAGTGGAATGCAAGGATGGCAAGGTGGTCTATGTG
>SYKU01000392.1 GCA_005808865.1 Acidobacteriota bacterium | reverse complement strand
CTGCTGACGGGTTTTGCCTTCAACGGTACGTCGCTCCTTGTGTTGCGCGGTTTTCTCGGCATTTCCGAGTCGCTGTTCATTCCCGCTGCATTCGCTATGATGGCCGGCGCGCACAGACCCGAGTCGCGTTCGAAAGCCATCGCGATCTTCGCCACCAGCCAGACGGTGGGCGTGGCCATTGGCGGTTCGCTGAGCGGGTGGCTGGCCGAGCATCTGCATTGGCGCGTGGCTTTCTGGGTATTGGGCTCGACCGGTATTCTCTTTGCGATGCCGCTATGGCGATTTCTAGGGCACGTGCCGGCTTCGTTTCTGCGCGGCGGACCGGAAAGCAAAGCGGACTTCCGCAGCTTCTTTGGACTGCTGCGCATTCCTTCGCTGTGCGTGGTGACGCTCTACGTGAGTATCGCGACGTTTGGGTTGTTCCTCGTCTACACGTGGCTGCCCACGCTTTATCACGATAAGTTCTCACTGGGCCTCGCACGTGCCGGCGTAGAGGCGAGCGTCTACCCGCAGTTCGGTTCCATCGCCGGACTCCTGGTGGGCGGGGTGCTGGCGGACTGGGGCTACCGGAAAACGCCTGCGGCCCGCTTCTGGATTATCTTGACGGCCTTCTGTACGGCGGGCCCCAGCATCTATTTGCTGGGCCACGCCGCCACGCTGGAAGCGGCCCGCGTGGCCGCCATCGCCTTCGGTTTCTTTACCGGGTTCATCTCCGCTAATCAAGTGGCGTCGGCCTTCGATGTGGTGCCGGCCTCGCATCGCGCGTCAACGATCGGTGTGCTCAATCTGTTGGGCGCGGCCGTGTCTGGATTCGCGCCGTTCCTCGGCGGGCTCGCGCGGAGCACAATCGGTGTGGACCGCGTGATGGTGTTCACCAGTGGCATGTACCTGGTCGCGGCGGTGATTGTGCTGGTGGGGATTCTGCGGTTCTTCCGGCGCGATCACGCCCACGCGCTGGCTGCATCGTAGTCTGGCGACGGTATGTCGCGTTTGCTCTGCAACAATAGGAGCAATAACACGGGCGCGGTGGCGACCCTCCGGGCAATTCGTTAGCGAGCAGTTCCGCGTTGATTTCGTTTGGCCCGAAAACTCGATCCGCCGAATCCCAAGGCCAACCGAGGGTTACATCTCCGTCCGAAACTTCGGAACTTGAGCCGGCGAGTGCCCCGGAAACTCTGCGGCTCACGCAGGAGACGCCAAAACCGTGGACACGGCGCATACCTCCGGCGCGCCAGGTGCATCCAGCCCGCCAGGGAGATCAACAGGAAGCGGAACGGGTCCAGGCACTTTGACATCGGGTCGTCTCACTATCGACGACGCCAGGGATCATCTCCCGCTGACTCACATGGATCGAGTTTCCTTGCCATACGAGGAGCATGGATCAGACGCGGTAGTGGGGCTTCAAGGTTTCGAGGATGAGGTCGAGTTCCTTGACGTCACCGGCGTCCATGAAATTGCGGCTGGTGTTGCGCATCTTCGTTGTGGTGAAGACGCCGCGGCGGCGGAGGATTTCCTTCTGGAGGATGTAGCTGGTGCGGCGTTCGAGGACGGCGGAGGGGAGGAATTTCAAGAAGAGATCGCGGGACTCCTTCTTTTTGCCGGCCTGGAAGAGATCCCAGATTTCGGCCTGGATGTCGGCGAGCCCGGCGCCGGCCATGGTGCCGCCGGAGCCGCGTTCCATCTCGTTGTAGAGGTACATGGCGCCGCCGCCGGTGGAGGCGATAACGGGCCGTTTGCGTTCGCGGACGACGCGGGTGACGTCGTGGGGGACGTCGGAGTTTTCGAGTTTCAGGATACGGAGGGTGGGAATTTTGTCGGCGAGTTTAAGCAGGAGATCGGTCGTCATGCCGCCGTTGGTGACCTGGACGCACATGGGGAGTTTGGAGACGCTGGCGATGGAGGTGAAGTAGTCGGTGAGAATTTCGCTATCGGTGACGCCGCTGGTGGGTCCAAGGGCGTGGAGGCCATCGGCGCCGATTTTTTCGGCGTATTTGGCGTAGTCCATGGCTTCGTATTTATTTGCGCCGTGGACACCGATTAAGACGGGCAGGTGGCCGTTGACTTCCTTGACGACGGATTGGGAATACTGTTTGCGTTCGGCAGGGGAGAGGGAGACGGATTCGCCGGCGCCCGCGGGCCAGACCATGCCGTGGACGCGACCGCGAACGAGGAAATCGCATTCGCGGCGGAGGGAGGGTTCGTCGAGTTCGAAGTTATCGAGGAAGGGCGTTTGCATGATGACGAAGATGCCCTCCCAGGATTTTTCTTTTGCGTTGACGGCGGCGGCGATGGAGGCGAGAAAGGCGCGACGGTTCATGGCTACGGGTAGTATATCGCAGCATATTCTCACTGAAGGATGAGTGCGCCTACCGGAAATCTCGAACTGCATCCGAGAATGGAGCTTGTCTGCCATCCTTCAGTTTGTGGCTCTCGCAAATTCGAAACTAGTTGATATCGTGGCAGTTGCGTGCCCTTTGCCGATTTTCGAGAACCAGACGAACAGCCCGTGAACTTCGCCAATCACTGCGCCCACTTGGTATGGTTAGAGCCTGCTAAAGGCGTCCGGGTCTACGGGACTAGCGGGAAGTTCTGAGCGACGACTCTCTTCTACACCGATGCGACAGTTGGTGACCTTGCTGTGACGCCACCGGCCGCCGCGACTTCGTGGGCGGCGATCGCGCTCGCGCACGCGGCCTCTCAGGCGTCGCGGTAGATCCGGCGCACAGCCTCCCGCTTGGCGGGGTCGGCGGCAACCGCGCCGGCGGTGAACATCATGACGCCGGTCGCGGGCGACGCGGCGCCCAGCCGCAACGCGGTCTCGAACTCAGCCGCCGGGACTTCATGCGCCTGCACGATGGGCCAGATTTTCGCTTTACCGGAAAGCGTGCGGCCGAGCCACGCGAGATTCTCTCCCACCCATGCGGGCGCGCGGCCCATGCGCCCGTGATAGACCATCGGCGAGAAGACGTCGGCCTGGCGCGCCAGCAGATCGAAATCGAGACCCAGCGTGCGGCGGCGCGCGCCGTTGAAGTCCGAATCGGTCCACGGGCAGTGGAAGATGCCGGTGAGCGCGCCGGGACGCTTTCGCCGCACGATCTCGCGGCAGTCGCGCGTCCATGCGGCGAGACGCCGCGCGCGCCAGTCGCGCCACGCGCGCTCGTGCCGCGAGAGGATGACGCGGGCGCGCGCCGCCGTCTCTCCGGCCGCAACGCGGACGCCCGAGGACTTTTCGAACGCCGAGATGCAGGCGTTGTTGAAGCATGTCTCCGGCAGCACCGGCTTGGGATCTTCAAACTGCGCGTGCCAGTGCAGGTAGTCGAGCCAGACGCCCGCCACTGCGTGACGATCAAGCAGGTCTTCGAGCAACTTCACGCGATGCGCGTGGAAGCCGGGGTCGGACGGGCAGGCGCCGAGAAACCACGTGGCGGCTGGAGAGCGGGCACCGGTCTCGTCGATGGGCCAAGCCTCCGGGTGCTCCTCGACGTAGCCTTTGCCGTTAAGTGTGGGGAACTCAGCGAAGACACGCGCACCCTCGGCGGCGGCGCGCTCGATCATCGCCGCGTTGATCGACCCCGCGTGCACGAAGATCGCGTTGATGCCGAAATCGGGAAGGCGGAGACCGGCGTCCCAGAAGGGCTTGGGGCTCGAGTACATGCCGCGGATCTCGAGGCGCGCGGCGGCGTGGAGACCCGCGGCGGCAAGAAGGGAAACAGCAGTTCGTCTGGTCACTAACAGTAGAATACGCCGCGCTGGCCTCTTGTTGCGGAGAGCGCTCGATCTCCGCAGTGCATTGAAGCTTGGGATTCGGATCTCGATGATTCGGATCTCGATGGATGAGATCAGGACAGATGAATTCCGCGCGATGCCGATCATCGCCGGGGAGCAGCGCTTGTTGGAGCGGCAGAAGTTGCCGGGGGCCGGACGCTAGGTGGTCGTGACGGCGTCATTTTCCGGAACTTCTGCACACGCTTTCCTTCATATGTCTCCGTGATGAAGAGATCGCCTTTCGAGTTCACTGCGATGTTGTGCGCGCCGTAGAACTGTCCTGCCCAGTGGCCGGCTCCACCAAATGTGCTCACAACCTTCAGTGACTTCCGGTCGATAATATACACCTGCTGGTTGGTTCCGTCGACCACGAACGCGTATTGCTGCTGTGGATCGACTGAGAAACCGATGTCCCACACCGATCCGCTGCCAAACGTCTCTTTCGCGATGAAGGCTTCCTGGACGAATGCGCCGTCTTTTCGAAAGACCTGAAGCCGATTATTTGTGCGGTCGCAGACGTACACGAGCCCGTCGTGAGAGATCCGTACGGCGTGGACGATCCGGAATTGCGGCGGCGGAGGACCGGCCGGATCGTACTGGCTCGGTTTATTCTCATGCTGCACCACGCCGCTGAAGGGCAGTGGCAGCTTTTCACCCGACTGCGTGAAGTAGCTGTCGTCGGGCTGCTTCCCGTACGCGCCCCAGTGGCGTTTGTAGTCCCCTGTGTCCGCGTCGAAAACTATAACACGGTGGTTGACATATCCGTCCGCAACATACAATTCGTTGGCTGCCTCATCGACCACCATGCTTGCCGCGGCGCCGAGATTCTCCGTATCATTGCTGCCCCGCCCCTGCCCCTGATGCCCGATCTGTAACAGAAACTTGCCCTCGCGGGTGAACTTCAGGAGTTGCGAGTCCTTGTCTCCTCCTCCACCCAACCACACATGATCCTGCCGATCGACGTAGATGCCGTGCTCGAGTCGCGGCCATTCAAAGCCGTGTCCCGGACCGCCCCAAGACGAGACCAGCGTGCCGTCGCGATCAAACTCGAGGACGGGCGGAGCCGCGCGCCAGATCGATCTGGTTTCGTTCGGCTGCAGAGTAGACGGCCGATGCGTGATCCACACGTGATCCCGGCCATCCACGGCGACGCCGGCGACGGCGCCGACGATCCATCGGTTCGGCAGCGGCTTCGGCCACGCCGGGTCGACACGATACACCGGGACCGGCACTCTAATGTTCCGCCTCGGGGCCGTCGCGCCGGCGAGGGCTGCGCCGCAGACGATTAGCAACCCTGAAGCGAAAGTCGTCTTGCGCAGATCCGGAAACAGTTGTAGCGCCATTCGAGTCGATTGTATCGTGCTCCGGCTCCGCCACAATGCACGTCGGCTGCTAATTTAGCTCGCATACAGACGCAACCTTGCGTCTTCGTTCCATGCCCGATAACACGCTCGAACTCGTCGTCGAAGTCGACACGAACAGGCCCAATGCGCCCATCAGGAGTGTAAACAGCCGCTTGTCCAGAGCGAAGCTGCGGGCAGCCAGGAATGCCCGGGGCGCCACTATGGGCATCGACGGCATGACGGCGGCCATGGTCAAGGGCGCAGCCGCCGGCAACCTACGCGGGAAGCGCCCCAATTGGCCAGACTTGTCCGTTGATGTCCACGCCCGCCAGGAAATACGCTCGCATCATGACAGCAACCGAGAGCCCTTCCCCGCGCGGCGGGATCCAGGCCACGCTCCAGTCATACCTGGACGGCGGTAACGAGGGCAGCAGCGAACTCATGCGCCCCGCGTTTCATCCCGACGCCGCTTTCTTTGGATTCGCGAGCGATCAACTCGCCGTCGGCGCCGGATTCCCGCGAACACTGGCAGATCGAGCGGCGCTACTTTCATTCCGGCGCCAAGGAGATCAAGGCGATGCCGAATCTGCTCGCCGAAGTCGCCGTCTTCGTGGCCGGCCACGCCTGGGGTCTGCCACAAAACAAGGGTGGCGCGGAGCGCGGCGGCGGAGCACGCGCATCCGCGCCCGTTGGAGAGTACGAACAACTGTTAGAACGACAACCGGCCGGTGAACTGAATCTGCCGGGGCGTCCAGTATGATCTCTGGTGCGTCTGAATCCCGTCCGAATCACCGGGATTCAACAGACCCTGGATGTTGAACGCATTAAAAGCGTCCACATTGAACCGCAGCTTGATCCGCTCGGTGATCGCAAATTCCTTATAGATCGAAATGTCGGACTGGAAGTTCTTCGGCCCTTGGAGAACGAACGCGTTATAGTTCCGCACACCGCTGGGACCGGGCGAGAAAGCAGTGGTCACCTGCCGGCCGCCGGCCAGCGTCTGCGCAACGTTGTTGTTGCCGAAGTTGGTTTGGCCGGGAGTGTTGTTGATGGGAGCCAGGTAAGGCGTGTAGTCCGCGGGGACTCCGGTGACGCCGCGAGTCGTCGCGTTGATGACCGTGGGCGCCAGGTACCCGTTAAACCACATGTTCGCGGGGCGGCAGACACCGGAGCGGCAGTCTGTGACCTTAACCGAACTCTTGTACACCTCGACCGGGCTGGTTGCACCGTAATCGGAGTTTGCGACCTGGAAGGCCTGTGACACGACCGTGCCAACGAAGGCGACTTGATAACCGCCAATGAGGGCGTCTAAAAATCGGTTGCTGTTCTTCGCGAAACGGCGTCCCTTGCCGAACGGCACATCAACCAAGCCGTTGAACGTAATACGGTGCACCGGAATCGCCGTGTCGGGGCGGTAGTTCTGCCAGCGGTTGAATTCGCGGCTCGGCTTGAATTGCGTGCCGACGTCCATGCCTTGCGGAATTGCGCCCGGCGCGAAGACTTCGGCCGGATAGAGAATGTTGTCGCGGAACGTATTGCCGCCTACGCGGAACGCGCGCGAGTAAACATAGAAGATCTGGTAGCCAAAGCCACGTCGGTAAGGCCGCTGGTAGTTGAATTGCAGAGCGCTATCGTTTGAGAAACCGTTCTTGGTGGATTGGACGATACTGCCCCACGTGCGGTTGTCGTACGGCCGGGTTGCGACGCCCGCCAACGGTCCGGTCGGCGGTGTGGTTCCGGTCTTGGCCTGCCACACATAGGCGGACGGGGCTTCGTTGATATGGAAATTCTGGTCGAGATTTTCGCCGTGGGTGAACACGTAGGAGGCGCGGAACACCGAACCATCTTTCAAAGGCTGCTCGATGGTGAAGTTCGCTTCCCTCACTCTGGCGGGAGGATAATCCCCGCCAACCACCGTGCCGGTGCCGATGCCCGGTAGCAGCGCAGTGGTCGACTGCGTATCCACCGCGTTCGCCGAGTTTACGCCGGCGACAACGCGGATGGGGTTGCGCAGCAGGGAGTTTGGCAGACCGTCCGGCGACTGGGCAGCGGCCGTGTAGCTCGTCGAATAAGCGGCCGTGAATGGGTAACTCGCCGTCAGGTAGCGAATCGAGTTCCGCACAGGCACCGGATAGACATACTCGCCGAAACCGCCGCGGATCACGGTTCCGTTCTTGCCGAACGATGGCATGTAGGCGAAGCCGGTGCGCGGCAGGAAGTTTGCGTTGGCGCCGGCGATGCCACGAGAGGGCATTCCGCCTTCCTGCATGGTTTCGAACTTCACGCCCAAATTGCGCAGGTTGGTGAGAATCGGATTCGAGGTGAGGCCGTTCTGGAGGTAGTAATCCAGTGGTCGGGGGAGCGCGATCGCCTTGTTCTTGACGTCAAACGCCACCATGTAATCGTTGGCGGCGCGCGCTGCTGGATGCGCCTCCCAGCGAAGGCCGAGGTTGATTGTAAGGCGCGAATTCACGCGCCAGTTGTCCTGGATGTAGGAGTCGTATTCCATCAACGAGGAAATATTGAACGGAGAGTTTCGCCGTTCGCTGTAGCTGGCCGCCGCGCCGAGGAAGAAGTCGGCGTTCGGATTTCCGGTATTGGCGCGCACGCCGAAGTTAAGGCCCGTGGTCGGATCGTAGATGCCGGTGGCCTGATTGGTGAACGTGGTCTGGTCGGTCCCACGGTCGGAGAGATAGGCGAACCGTTCGTGGCGAACGCGCAAACCAAAGGCGAGTTGGTGTTTGCCGACGATCTTGTTAAGGTTCTCGTCGATGGTCGAAACGCGCTGGCTCATTCCGTAGTACCACTGCGAGCCGCCGTAGGGCATGAAGAGGTTGGATCCGATGTCCGGGAACCCGATATTGCCTAGGCTATTCGGCAGACCAAACTGCTTTTCAAAGTTGAGCAGAGACCGGTCGGGGCCCTGGACGTACATGCGCTGCCACTGCATGCTGAGAACCGTCTCGGAGAAAAACGTCGGCGAGAGCACTTTCGAGTAGCCGAGCGCGCCGCTGATGGTCTGCACGGGAATGTCTTGATAACCGGTCGACCCTTCCTTCAGTTCGGGGGTCTCGATATTCGCCGGCGAGGCGGACGGATAGTTCCGCAGCGCCCGCTGCTGCTGCCGGATATCGGTAAAGCGGAAATACATCCGGTTCCTTTCGTTGAAGACGTGATCGAGGCGGACGGTGTAATTCGGAACGGTCTGGGTGGTCGGGTTCTGCCCGTTCAGATTGAAGTTGACCATCGGATTGTCGGCCGAGGTCGGAGGCGGTGTGGCGGCGAGGAGCGTTCTCGCCAGAGGGCTGATCCGCGTCAGCGGAATCTGGTTGTTGGAAAACGGCAGGCGGGAGTAATCCATGTTCGCGCCCTGAGTAGTGCTCGGATCATAGAGCTGCTGCAAGACGTTGGCGCTGTTGATGAGGCCGCTGAAGTCGCCCTGCCGCATGGCCATTGTGGGCACCCTCATCAGTTGCTGGCTGGCGGAACGCAGCGAGAAGCGCTCATAGGCAAAGAAGAAAAAGGAACGATTTCGCCCGTCATACACTTTCGGGACCCAGATGGGTCCGCCGACCGACGCGCCAAACTCGTTCCGGATCAGTTTCGGAGCGCGAAAATTCGAAGGATCCTGCCTCGCTTTCGCGATGCCGAAGTAGTTGTTGCGCGCCGTTTCAAAGAGCGAACCGTGCACCTGGTTGGTCCCTGATTTCGTTGTCAGGATGACCGTGGCCGGCGTCGCGAACTGCGCGCTGGAGTTCATTGTCTCGAACCGGATCTCCTGCACCGCATCGGGATCCGGCAATATCGCCCGCCCCGTATTCGACGGGCTGCCGAAATTACGGTTGGTCATGGGAGCGCCGTCCTGCGAATACTCCATCGCCTCGCCCATCAGGCCGTTGGCGCGTGTGCCGCCGCCTTCCAGCCCGGGCACCGTGTTTTGCGCCAGGCCGAGCACGTTGCGTCCGTTCTGGGGAAGCTGGGCAATGCGGGCGGCGTCGAGCTGCGTGTTGACCGTGCCGCTGTCATAAGTGGCGAGTTGAACGGTCTCGGAGGTTACGGTGATTCTTTCGCTGACCTCGCCAACCGCGAGTTGCATGTTGTAAACCAGCACCTGGCTGCTCTGCAGCGTGATGGAGACGTCGGACTTCTTCATGCCGGCCGCTGCAAACGTGACCGTATATGCGCCCGCGAACAGGCCCTTGAGGGCGTAAAAGCCCGCGGCGTTCGCGGTCGTCTGCACCGAGACGCCAGTGGCTTGGTTCACCGCCTGCACATTGCAGCCGGGAATCGCGGCCGAGGTGCCGTCTTGAACAGTGCCTTGAATCGTGCCGGCGCCGCTTTGCGCCCACAGACCGGAACAAGCGGCCAGCAGAAGAACGAAACGAAGATTAGACATCAGGCAGAAGCCCCCCTTGTACTGGTGAGCATATCACAGGAAGTCTGTTACGATGGGCCACGCATGGGAGCGTGGGTTTTATTGGCCGTAATGCTGGCGGGTGCGGCGTTCGCGCAACCGGAGTGCGCCGGTTGTCACAAGGCGATCTACGACTCGTATCAGAAGACCGGAATGGGCCGTTCCTTCACGCGTCCGGCGGCGGAGAACACGCCCGTTTTGAAAGGCGCGTTCTACCATTCGCCGTCGGATAGCTTCTTCACCACACTATTGCGCGATGGCGAGTTCTTCCAGCGCCGGCATCAGTTGGATTCCGCCGGGCGGGAAATCAATGTGATGGAGAAACGCATCGACTACGTCATGGGTTCGGGCAATCTCGCCCGTACCTTCCTGCATCGCACGCCGGCGGGCACGCTACTCGAGTTACCGCTCGGCTGGTATGCCGGGAAGGGCGGGTATTGGGCCATGAACCCCGGCTACGATCGCCCGGACCACGAAGGCTTTCGCCGCCCGATTACCTATGACTGCATGTTCTGCCACAACGCTTATCCGAAGGTTCCGGCGAAGAGTGAAGATCCGGTTTACCTCGGCACGCTGCCGGAAGGCATCGACTGCCGGCGCTGCCACGGCCCCGGCCAACGTCATGTCGATCTCGCTCGTAAACCCGGCGCCGCGGTCGATCTCGTCCGGCAGGCAATCACGCGGCCGCGCGGGGAACGCCAATCCGAACTCTGCATGGCCTGCCATCTGGAGACGACAAGTGCTCCGCTGCCCAACGCAATCCTCCGTTATGAACGTACGCCGTTTTCATTCCGGCCCGGCGAACCGCTCGCCGATTACATTCTCAACTTCGATCACGCCCCCGGCGCCGGCCGCGACGAAAAATTCGAGATCGTCAGTTCGGCCTATCGTCTGCGAAAGTCGGCGTGTTTCACCAGGAGCGCCGGCAAGATGTTGTGCACCACTTGCCACGATCCGCACAACGCGCCGCGCGGCGCCGAGGCGGATCGCCACTACGAGAACGCCTGCCGCCAGTGCCACAATTCGTCGCATGCACAATCGCCAAGCCGCTGCGTCGACTGCCACATGCCGAAGCGCCGGACGAGCGACGTCGTCCACGCCGTGGTGACCGATCATCTGATTCAGCGCAGGAAGCCAGCGGGCAATCTGCTCGCCGAGCGCGCGGAAACGCAGGACGTCTATCGAGGCGAAGTCGTCCCCTACTACCCGTCCACGACAGAGGAGTTGTATCGCGCCGTCGCGCAGGTGAAGCAGAAGAGCAATTTGAAAGCAGGCATCGCGCAACTGACCGCGGCGATCGCGAAGTTTGCGCCGCAACGCGCGGATTGGTACTTGGAGCTCGCCGAGGCGTTGGATAACGACGGGCAATCGGCGAAGGCGCTGCCTTGGTATCGCGAAGTCGTGCGGCGGGATCCGTCGCGCGCGGTTGGCTGGCAGAAACTGGGAACAGCGTTGCGGCGATTGGCGCGGAATGCGGAGTCGGTGGGCGCGTTCGAGCGGTCGGCGGCGCTCTCGCCCGTCCACGCGTTGACCTGGCATGAACTTGGGCTGACGTACCGCGCGCTGGGCAGGACGGCGAAGTCTGCGGCGGCGTTCGAAAAAGCAATCGCGCTCGACCCGGACATGCCGGAAGCGCACAACAATTTAGGTATTTTGCGTATGGCGGCCGGCGAAGCGTCTTTCCGCGAAGCGATCCGTATCAAGCCCGATTACGCCGACGCACACGGGAATCTCGCAAATCTGCTGGCCGCGACGGACCGCGCGGCGGAAGCGCAAGCGGAATTCGACACCGCGCTGCGGCTGCGTCCGAATGATGCCGGCACGCGCTACAACTATGCGATGCTGGTCGGCCGCCTGCAACGTTACGACGACGCGCAACGTGAACTCGAAGCGTGTCTCCGCGCCGATCCGTCATTCGCCGACGCCCGCGAGTTGCTGGGCGATCTGTTGCTGGCGCGCAACAATCCTAAAGAATCAGCGACACACTACCGCGAAGCCGTTCGCCTGCGGCCTTCTTCCATGCGCGCGGCGTTCGGCTTGGGCATGGCGCTTGCGGCATCCGGCGAGGTTGCCGCCGCGCTGCCGCACCTGCGCAAAGCGGCCGCGGTCGGGGATGCGGAGATCCGCCAGAAGGCGGCAGAAGCTCTGCGCGGGTTGCGGTAGCAAAGCCTCACGCCCACCCGTGCGGGTATCAACTGATCGAACCCTAACGGCGAATGCCGTGTCTGTCGGGGCGTTCGAGTAATCAGTCGGGCTGCGCGCGTGGCGGCAGTTAGGCCGTCATTTGGGCCTCGGGCGGTATTCTCAATTGGGGCCGCCAGATACTCTTCCTTAACCCTGAAATATCTCACCTGCTTTTTTTTCTCCTAATGGCGCCAACTCCGTCTCCGCCTGACTCCTTCGTCTGGCCCCTTCGGTTGCGGCGGTTGGCGCGCTGGTCTTTGCCTTGAATTGGCCGGATTTTCCATTTTGGCTGCCGGTCAAGCCAAGTCTGGCGTGACTGGCAGGGAGACTTCGGTCTCGATGTGCTGGCCATGCATCACCGGATGTTCGACCATCGCGCGACGCTGGCAAGGCGCTGATGCAAAGGCGGGGATTCCTGCAAGGGGCCGCCGGTCGGCCTTCGCCCCGGGCGCTGCTCCGCCCATTCGCGCGGTGCTGATGATCGAGCCCGCCGGGGATCACTTGGGCTATTACTACCGCACGGGCCTGTGTGCCGGCGTTGGCGAGTTCGCAATCGCCGGCGAGACGTTCGGGGCCGCGCGCAAGGCGCTCGGTGACCGCACCATCCGGACTTATCAGGATCCGGTCCGGATGATGACCGAATTCCGTCCGCGGCTTGTAGTGGTGTCGATGCGATCCGTGCCAGCCAGCCTGCAGGCTGTCAGGAGGAACTTTCTACTTTGCCGCGACACGACGCCGGCGTGAACAAGGTCTGTCCGGCCCGGCTCTGATACAATTTGAGGCGTCAGGAGCGACATTTGCGGTTAACCGAAATCTGCGTCAAGCGTCCCGTGTTCGCGTTCATGCTGATCATGTTCCTGGTCGTGCTGGGCGTCTCGTCGTTCCTCAAACTCGGTGTCGATCTGTTTCCACGTAGCGACCCCGCTTCCGTTTTCGTGAAGGTCCGTCTGCCCGGCGCGACACCCGAAGAGGTTACCACGCAGGTCGTGATGCCGCTCGAGGAGTCCATCGCCGCCGTCAGCGGAATCGACGAGTTGCGCGCCATGGTCAGCGAAGGATCGGCCACGATTTACGCGACCTTCGTGCTCGAACGCGACATCGGCGAGGCCGCCGAGGATGTCCGCGAGAAAGTGTCGGGCGCCATGCGAAACCTTCCGCCAAACGTGCTGCCGCCCGTCGTTCAGAAATCCGATCCGGATCTTGACCCTGTGGTTACACTCACCGTTTCCGGACAGCGCAGCACGCGGGAACTGACCGAGATTGCCGATAAACAGGTGCGGCGCTCGCTTGAGACCGTGGACGGCGTCGCCGGAGTCGACGTGAACGGCGGCCGGAACCGGCAAATCAACCTGTTCCTCGATCTCGACAAGATGGGCGCATATAAGCTGACCGCGCAGGATGTCGAGCGCGCCGTCCGGACCGAGAACATTGAAGCGCCCGGTGGACGCATCGTGCGTGGACCTACCGAAGTCGGCGTGCGCACGTTGGGGCGCGTCACCGACGTTGCGCAGTTCAACGACATCATTATCAAGAACGAGGGGGGCTCGCCCATCCGGGTGAGCGACGTGGGGCGCGTCGAGGACGGCGTCGCTGAACAGCGCACCTTTGCTTATAACGGGCAGAAGGCCGCCGTCGTGCTTGAAGTCCGGCGGCAGACCGGCACCAATACGGTTCAGGTAGTCGACACGATCAAAGAGCGGCTTGCCGCCATGGCCGGGGAGTTGCCGGCCGGCGTGAAAGTAGACATCGTCAAGGACCAGTCAATCTACATCCGCAACTCCGTGGCGTCGCTCGAAGAGCACCTGGTTCTGGGTAGCGTGCTCGCGTCGTTCATCGTGTGGCTTTTCATTCGCGATTGGCGAACCGTATTGATCAGCTCGATCGCGATTCCAACATCGATTATCACGACATTCTCGTTGATGAAGGCTCTGGATTTCACCCTGAATTCGATGACGCTTTTGGGGCTCACGCTCGCCGTGGGCATTGTAATCGACGATGCCATTATCGTTCTCGAGAACATTTACCGATTCATTGAGGAGCGCGACATGCCGCCCATGGAGGCGGCGGTTAGAGCTACCGAGGAAATAGCCACGGCGGTTATCGCCACTACGGTTTCGCTCGTGATCATCTTTGTGCCGATCGCGTTCATGAACGGCTATGCCCGCCGCCTCGTAAACCAGTTTGGCTGGACCATGGCAATGTCGATCATGGTATCGATGTTGGTGGCGTTTACGCTCACGCCTTCGATGAGTGCGAGACTGCTGCGCAAGAAGCCCCGGAAAGAGGGCGGTGGGCCGCGAACGCACGAAGCGAAACATGGTTTCTTCGAAAACGTTTACGTTTCCACGCTGGAATGGTCTCTGCGGCACCGGTGGGTGATCGTCGTCATCTGCTTCGTAACTTTTGGCTCAACCTACTTTGTGAACAAGAACATCGGCCGCGACTGGATGCCTCAGGAGGATCAGAGCGAGCTTTCCGTATATCTGGAGCTTCCTGAAGGCTCGTCGATCGAGGCCACGGAACAATTGTCTCTCCCGCTGGCCGCGAAGTTCCAGAAAATCCCCGGCGTGCTCGCCGTTCTACCGCAGACTTCGTCCATGAGCGCGCGAGTGAATAACGCGTACATCACGGTGTTGCTGGATGAGCCTGATCGCCGCGCGGATCTCAATGTTATAGCGGCTCAAGTCCGAGAGATCCTGAAGGACTACGCCTACACCCGGCCCCGCATCAATTTCCCGAACGCGCTCGGCGGGCGCGAATCGATGTCCCCGATTCGAGGGATGCTTCTCGGCCCGGACTTGAAGAAACTAGCCGAATTATCCAAGCTGATTGGCGCCGAAATGTACAAGCTCGAGTCGGTGGTCGACACAAGAGTGGCCCTGAACCTGAACAATCCGGAAATGCAGGTGACCATCGACCGCGCGCGGGCTTCGGACCTGGGCGTGCGCGTATCGGATATCGCCGGCGCGGTACGCCTGCTGATGTCGGGCGAGGATCAGATTTCGACCTTCAAAGAGGGCCCCGAGCAATACCCCGTGACGATGCGGCTTCTGCCGGGACAGCGCGACGATCCGGCGGCGCTTAGCCGTCTGCTGATTCCATCCTCAAGATTAGGGCTAATCCGGCTCGATTCGGTGGCGCATCTGGAGCGCGGCCTAGGTCCCGGCAGGATCGACCGCTTTAATCGCCAATTCTCCGTTGGCGTCTATGGAAACGTCGCCCCAGGGCATTCGCTCCAGGAAGCGGCGGCGGATACCCAGAGCGTGATCGCGAAAATAGGCTTGCCTCCCGGTTACCAGCTCAAGTTTTCCGGCCAGGTCAAGATTCTGGAAGAGACCACGACCAACATGATGATGGCGTTGGGCCTTGCGTCAGTCTTTATGTACATGGTGCTCGCGGCGCAGTTCGAGAGCATCGTTCACCCGTTCATCATCATGATGACGCTTCCGCTTTCGATACCCTTCGCGCTGATTTCGCTGATCGCCACCGGGCGCACACTGAATCTGTTCAGCGCTCTCGGTGTGTTGCTGCTGCTGGGAATTGTCAAGAAAAACGGCATCCTTCAGATCGACTACATGAACCACCTTCGCGAGGCTGGCAACGATCTGCATTACTCGATCATCGAGGCGAACCGCGTGCGCCTGCGGCCGATCCTCATGACGACGTTCGCCATCATTGCCGGCTTGCTTCCGACGGCCTTTGGAACCGGGTCGGGCGCTTCGCAGCGCTCCGCGATCGCGGTAACCATCATCGGAGGCCAGTTGCTGTGTCTGGTCCTTTCGCTCCTGGTGGTGCCGGTGGGTTATTCCCTGGTGGAGGGAGTCCGGGAGCGGCTCGGTCAAGGACGGTTGATCCCATCGACAGCCTCCGGAGACTAACAAATCGTTACAAATGCGTATCTCCATAACTCAGCCCGTCGGGCGGAAGCCCCGACGCATTCGTCCCGCTTTGCGCAAGCGGACATAGGGGCCTGCGCGGGCGAAGGCATCCGGCCCACCCGGCTTCGCTAGGAGACATCGGGCTGGATACCCGCTTTGTTCAAAATTTCTTAGAACCTTCCGGCGGTCTCCTGCGTCTGCATGAGTGAGGTTTTGAGGAGACCGAAAATGAAGCCGCGGATTGAGAAAGTTTCGAACGCCCAGGTTTATTGCCCGATGTGCACGCACATCGTTAACGCGGATATCGCGCTAACGCCGAAAAAGCCAACCGTATTGCCTGGCCAGAAGTGCTCGCGGTGCTGGTCCTCGCTCGACGCCGGCTTTGTGATGGTAGTTCCGAAAGCCGCCTAGTTATCGGAGGTTGTTCCGGCCCGCGGCAATTCAGGCTGGTGCGTATTCGCGGAACTGGCAGCAGGCGCGGAACCCCAGCCGGAAGTAGACTCCCTGACCGCTCTCCGATGCCTGCAACACGGCGGTCGTAACGCCTTCCCGGCGCGCTTCGCTGGCGACGGTCCAAGTCATTACCGAGGCGATTCCCTTTCCGCGGAATCGTTCGCGCGTTCCCACGGAATAAACCCCGGCGATGCCGCCCCCGAGATACAGTTCACTGGTCGCGGCGGGCTCGCCTTCGAGGTATCCAACGAATAGCCTCATCGGGCAGCCCGCGTGGAGAAGCAATGGCGCGGCGTGCCGGTAGAATGCGCCGATTGCGGGGTCGCCGCGAAAGACGGAGATTGCGTCTTCAAGGTCCGGCGTTGTTTCAACGCGGCGGACGGTCAGGTTGTCCGGCCAGGGTACCTCTCGCGGGAGATCCTTGAGTGCCATCGACATGCCTAATTCGTACTCGGCCGCACGGAGGCCGTTATCCGTCAGGCGCTTCTCGAGATCGATAGGCCGCGAGCACGGCCCGACCCACCATGCAAACGGGCGGCGGGCCGTCCGGAAATATCCCAACGCCTGTTCGATGGCCCCGTCCGCGGCGTCTGGGCGCATGCGGGCACGGCAGATCCTGTTGAAATAATCGGCGGCGAGACCGGAGTCCGCGAGGAGCAGGTCGGCTCTGTCCCAGACCGTCATTCCGGCAGTGTGCCTGTGGACAAGCGCGACGTGGCCGTGAAGATTCTCTTCGATGGCCATGAGTCCTGCCGGGCACGCCTCATGAATGACGGAGGTTCCCACGTAACTAAGTTAATCGGGCGGTCGGATTCCGCGCGGCATGCGGGCTGCGGCCGATCAGACCTTCGCCGGCACGATATACGGCGCACGGTACGCTCGGGTGAGCATCTTGTTCGCCTCCGCGTCCCCTTTGACCGTCCAGGTCTTTTCGTCCCAGTGCAGCGTGCGTCCCAGCCGGTATGAGATGTTTGCCAGGTGCACCAACACGCATGAGATCGCGCCTTCTTCGATCTCGGCGGTCAGCTCTTCCCGCTTACGGCTCCGGACACCGGCGATAAAGTTCTCGAAGTGATGGTCACGCTCGGTCCGGGCGGGTCCTGGTTTTTGCTCCGGGCCCATGAAGCTGTAGTACTTGTGGTAGTTTTCGATGACCAGATACCCTTTGGAGCCGTAGAAAGTGTTCCCGATGGTGTTGCCCGGACGGTCGGCGTTAATGCCGGCTTCATGGTTGCTGTACCAGTGGCGAACCTCGAAGGTCATCATTTTGGGTTTGCCGCCGGCGTTGAACTCGTACGATGCCGTCATCGTGTTGGGGGTCTCCTGATCGTCGTCGAACATGAACTTGCCGCCGATCCCGCTCACCTTCGTCGGATGGGTTACGCCCAGTCCCCAGCGCGCGATATCCACTTCGTGAATCCCCTGATTGCCCAGATCGCCGTTGCCGGTATCCCAGAACCAGTGCCAGTTGTAGTGGAACCGATTCTTCGTGAACGGACGCATCGGCGCCGGTCCGGTCCACATGTCGTAATCGACTCCCGGCGGGACCGCCTCCACCGGAGTCTTCCCGATTGTGTTTCGCGCCTTGAAACACAGTCCCCGCGACATGTAGATCTCGCCGAATTCGCCGTCGCGCAGCTTCTGCACGGCTTCCCGCAGGGCGGGCGAGGAGCGGCTCTGGCTGCCCATCTGCACAATGCGATCGTATTTCCGGGCTGCCGCGACGATCTGCCGCGACTCAAACACGTTATGCGAGCACGGCTTCTCGACGTAGACGTCTTTGCCCGCCTGGCAGGCCCAGATGGCTTGCAGGGTGTGCCAGTGGTTCGGGCTGGCGATCGAGACCGCGTCGATATTCTTATCGTCCAAAACTTTGCGGATGTCGCGGAACGCCGGTACCGGCTTCTTCCCTTGCCGCTGCAGTGTCCCGATGTAGCGTTCCGAGTGCGAATCGTCCACATCCACCAGGCCGGCAAGTTCGACATTCGGCATGGATGTCCACGCACCCATGTGACTGGACCCGCGTCCGCCGCATCCCACCACGGCGACGCGAACTGTGTCATTTGGACTGGCAACAGACCGGACAGCCTGACTGGCGGTGGCCGCCGCTGAACTCATCATGAAGTGACGCCGATTCATAGGTCTCCCTCGCGCCGCAAACCGGACGGCGACTGAGACGTATTATACAGTGGGAAGGTGTCGCCTGGGGCTCCAACACAGGTGGAGCGGCCGCGTACGATCTCATTGGTGGAGAATTCCGCAAAATTGAGAGAATATTGAAGCAGCCATGCGTACTCCTTCCAGCCGCCGCGCCTTTCTGCAATCGACAGCCGCGCTGCCTTTCCTCGCCGCCCCAATGAGCGCCACACCCAAGGCGAAGATCGAGTCCACTCGGGTGATCTCCCGCAATCCCAGTCATTATCCTGCGTGGGCAACAATGGCGCGTCGCGCCAATGGGGAACTGGTCGCGGTTTATTCCGGCGGCCGGGAGGCCCATGTATGCCCGTTCGGACGAGTTGAACTGATCCGGTCGAAGGATAACGGGCAGACATGGAGTTGGCCACGGATTATCATGGATTCGCCGATCGACGATCGCGACGCGGGGATCCTCGAAACGCCCAAAGGTTCGCTGCTTGCCACCACATTCACGTCACTCGCATACGAAAAGGTGCTTGCGGGGGCCAGGGATTGGGATCGGGAAAAGGCGGAGAGATGGAACGCCGTCGAGCGCGCCAGTACGGCCGCGGAACGCGAGTCCTTGTTGGGGGCCTGGATGTTGCGCTCAACCGACGGCGGACTGACGTGGTCTGCGCCTTACCGGATTCCGGTCAACAGCCCTCACGGCCCCATCGCTCTTTCCGGTGGACGCCTTCTCTACGCCGGCAGGCAGTTCGGCGGTTCCGGGACAGTCATTGGCGTCTGGCATTCATTGGACGACGGTCAAACGTGGCGGTTGCTCGCGCCCATTCCAGCAAGACCAGGCGACGACCTTGCCAACTACCACGAACTCCACGCTGTCGAGGCCGCCGACTGCCGAATCGTGGCGCACATTCGCAACCACAACAGTCCGAACGAGAGGGAAACGCTGCAATCGGAATCGCTGGACGGTGGCAAGACCTGGAGCGTTCCGCGCGCGATAGGCGTCTGGGGACTGCCATCTCATCTATTGCGGTTATCCGGTGGCCGATTGCTGATGAGCTATGGATACCGGCGCGCGCCTCGCGGCAACCACGCGCGGATCAGCGAAGACCACGGGCGCACCTGGTCGGAACCCGTCGTACTCTCCGATGACGGAACGGGCGATATCGGATATCCTTCTACTGTCGAATTGCCGAATGGCGAGATGCTGACGTTGTGGTATGAAGCGATGCCTGCGGGTTCCGCGGCGCAGGCATTCTCCGTCCTTCGGTTGGCACGCTGGAAGCTGGTTTAGTTTCTCGTTTGGACAGAACGATTCAAACTGGAGCTTTCCCTGGCGGCTCCACAACACAGGAACTGTTCGCCGTAAGCCTGTGCCGATTGCGCGCCACCAGATCGTAAACCACCTCACCCAGCGGCCGGAACAGGGGGAAAAAGAACGCCAGCAGCGCCGATACCAGAATCCGCCGGTAAAGCGGAACTTCGCCGCGCGGAGCAGCGATCAGAGCAGCCATAGCCAGATACGTAACCGGATTATAAAGGAGCATCATCTGGAATGCGCGAAACCCCTGGTAGATGCGGCCTTCCACAACCAGATGCAGCCGCCGCGACAGCGCGGCATCGCTGATCCCGAACTCCCCGCCGATCCCGGATTGATACGGGTGCCATGCGAGCATTCGCTCAAGGTCAAACCATTCCATCCAGCGGCGCGATTTGTTGCAGAAGCCGCAATCGCCGTCGTAAATCACGGTCAGTGGCGCGCGCGGCCACTCGACGAACGCCAGCATCGAGGCCTGCATCGCGTAAAAGAACATCGTGAAAGTCGTTCCCGTGTAGAGCAGCAGGCCGGCGTGAAACAGAATGCTGACCCAGATCGCCCAGGGCCATAACCGGCGGAGAAGGAACGCGGCCGTCAGGCCCAATTCCACGCTTATCGTCATCCAGCTCAAAATCTTCCCAGCCACCAGCGGCGGCAGCGCCTGGGACACCCACGTGAAGACAGGCTGCCGCAGGCGGACGGACGACCAGTGCTCGAAGAACAGTCCGCTCCGCCAATCGGGATCGAGCAACTTGTTCAGCCCGGCTCCAAAGTACACCACAATCAACTGAGCACGATGCATCCATGGCCCCCCGCCCGGTTCGTAAAGGCCGGTGAAAAACAGGATCAACCCGCAGAAGGTCTTATTGTTTCCGTAGTAGGCCTTTGAGGCGACCACGCTGAGCAGGATGGACCCGCCCAGCGCGAGACAGGCAATGCGCACCACACGGTTGAACAGCAACGCCGCCGCCGAGACTACGAAGACCGTTTGCAGCGTAATCTGGAAAACGTTCGCCGAAACCAACCCGTCAAGTCCTGGGATAAAGGGCAGGAATGGGTCCGGCAACAGGCGCACGTGGTTGGTCAGAAGCAGGCAGAGCGCGATTACTTTCGCCATTACAAGCAGCGGCACTGGAAGTGCCGTCGAGCAGCGCAACGGATTCCAAGGGTTGTTACCTGTGTTCACCGGCTGGAGGTTAATCGCCATTCCCGCTCCTCCTTGCCGTTCACACGGTACTTCAAGGACACCTCGGCCCGCGCATCCGCGGCGGTTCGCTCTTCGACGCCTTGTAGGATGTCGATTACGTGTTGTGGCGACCGGTTGTCGAATCCGTGACCGGCGCGGCGGTATCGAGCCCGGATTTCCGCTCCGGTAAGCGGCCGTCCGTTGACGGAGGCCGAAATCCAATATTCCGTCTGAGTGTCGTAGGGTGCCCAGCAGAAATAGCGGGACGGCACGAAGCGCGCGTAGCCGATCATGACCACCTGGAATAACAGGATGGAGCCGCCGATGGCCGCGCGCACGAACCTCATTCCGCCATTGTAGCCCCGTGCAGTGGATAGCGTCGCAGGCCTCACTTGGGATCGGCAATTCGCAAGCCGATGGGCTGTGCCCGACGCGGCTCTCACCATTCGGATTGGCCGCGCGGGGGAGAAATACACTCGGACAACAATATGTGTCTACCCGCGGCTGAATTGGATTCAGGCGATTGCTGGAATCTGGTTCACCGTTCCACCGGCCGTCGGCGGCGTCCGTGAGCGTCTTCGAGCAGGTGCATGTAGGATGGGAGGAAGCCCAGCCCGAGAGAGAACCGCTTCTTCAAAACGGGCCCGCAGGACGCGAGCGACGGGGTAGGTAAGTACTCATGGCGAACGCACAGTGTCAGCAGTTGTATGGGAATTCGCGGAACAATGCAAACTGAAGGCGGGAAGCCCAGGCTGGAATCTCGTGGCCGCCGGAAAACAAACGGCGGCTCACGAGCGTCGCCCGCTGCGTAAGCAGGCGGGCATTTTCAACAAGCGACGAAGCGGCCGGTCCACCGGAACATGGCCTCGTAACTGAAACGAAGCCGGCAACGTCGGAACGGCTGAATCAACAGCCGGCCACCTCTCGCGGTCTACTGGAATAACTCATCGTCTTCTGGACCACCTCCTTTTTCACTCATCATGGTAATTATGGTTCGCACGATTTGTCAATCGCTCTTGCGGCGCGCACTTCGCCCGTACCCTCTGTCGACGATCAATGCCAAGCACGCCTGAAGAAATCTACCAGACGATTAGAGAGCGGATCAAGCCTCATTTCCCGGTCCTGGCCCGGTGCCGGTCTTGGCGGGAACTCGAGGCGCACCCCGTCTATCGCTCGATCGAACCGCTGATTCGTGACGTTCTTGCGGCTCCGGAAACAGCCGACTACCGCTTGGAAGCCGCCCCCGCGCGGCCGCGTTACAGGTTCCTTGCCTGGAACGTCGAACGCGGTACCGAGATCGAAGGGCAGATCCGGGCGTTCCGGCAGCATCCCTACCTCAGCAGTTGCGACGTGCTCCTTCTGACGGAAACGGACATCGGAATGGCCAGATCGGGGAACCATCACGTTGCCCAGACCCTGGCCCGCGAATTAGGCTTTGCATACGTTTTCGTTCCTACGTATCTCAACCTGACGAAAGGTTCGGGCGCGGAGTTCGACCTCCCCGGGGAGAACGAAATCGGTCTGCATGGAGACGCCATTCTGAGCCGTTACCCGATCCGCAACCCGCGTGGAATTCAGATGAGAAACAGCATGGACAAGATCGCCGGGCGCGAGCAACGCCTCGGATGTCCAACCGCGGTTGCGGCCGATATCGATTTTCCGAACTATGCGGTCACCGCGGTATCGGTTCACCTCGACGCCCAGTCGTCGCAAAACCACCGCCGCGACCAGATGCGGGAAGTGCTCGATGCGCTCGACGCGATTGAAACACCGCGACTGCCCGTAGTCCTTGGAGGCGACTGGAATACGAGCACCTACGACTCGACCAGTGCTTTTCCGGCGATTGCCGGATTCTGGCTGCGCGTGTTCATGGGCGTCGATCACGTGATACGGAACCACTATCTTCACCCAGAGCGGCTGTTCGAGCGGGAGTTGTTCGAACTGCTGGAATCGCGGGGGTTCGACTTCCGCAATTGTAACGTCGATGGAGAATACACAGTCAGCTACGACGTCGAGAATCCCAGCAAGAGAAAGAGCCTTGGGGACTGGGTGCCCGGCTGGTGCTTCGCCTTTATTCGATGGGCACTGAGGAACCATGGAGGAAAATGTCCCCTGAAGCTGGACTGGTTTGCGACTCGAGGCGCGCGTGTGGAAGCTCCTGTGGTGATCCACGACGTGAGGGAAGGGTGGCCGCTGTCGGATCACGACCCTCTGGGGATTGATGTGTTGCCCGGGGAGAGCGCGGATTGCCGGCAATCGACGTAGCCACGTTCTAATTCGAAGAAGGCGCCTCACCGGTAACAATCTCGCCGGGTATGTTGGCGTCGTGTACTCTGCCCCGGTCATGCTCATGAGTGACAGGACCGTGCCCTCCGGTTATTTCAGGTTGCCCAATTCGATGGCTTCCCTATCGGAGCGGACTTGATGCATAGTGAGACCGGGTTGGAAGACGATCCGTTTGAAACGGCCTTCCGGGCGCGGGTCACGGTTTGCGATTTTGGTTTTGGACAAATTTCCGAAATGGCGGGTACGCTGCCTCGACGACTTGGAACTGCCTCGTTCGGCATTCTCTTTTCTTGGGCGAGTTGGCCTTTGCAGGAGCCGCGCTGACGGTTCCATAACCGCTACTTCTGGGGCGATCATCGCGAGCGTCCACGCACGGGCGGTTGAGAAACGCTTCGGCGCGACGCGGCCCTCGCGAAGCGAAATATCGCCCACACACTCCTCGCACGGCAGCAGCCGAAGGGTCATTCGGCTAGGCTCCCGCCGTAACCGCTTCCTCCGCTTCATAGCGGCAGACGTCCCGGTAGTCGCAGTACCGGCACGGTGCCGTTGAGAATGGCTTCGGCGCGACGCGGCCTTCCCGGATCTCCGCGGCGGCCGTCCCGACTTTCGCAGCCGCCGCGGTTAACCACTCTTGCGTAAGCGGAAGGTAGGTGCCCTTCAGTTCTGGCAACCCGTCTGTCCAACCGGTGTACAGCACGCTGTCGCGCGTTCCGCCGCGCACGCCGCAGTAGAGCATTGCAGCCACGTCGTGTCCCAGCCGTTCCGCCGCGATCGCGTAGAGCGGCCCCTGCAGCGAGTTGTCGTTCTTTACGTACTTCTGCATTTGCAGGCTGTACTTGTAGTCCACCACGAGCGACCGGCCGCTCGGGAGCCGGTCAATGCGGTCGATGCGTCCTCGCACCATGACGCCGCCGATTTGCTCTTCGAAGCTCACTTCCGTTTCGCTGGCGACGGCGGCCGGAAGCTTTTCGTCCGCTGTCATGCGGAGCAAGTCCTGAAGCAGTTGCTGCCCCAGTGCTTCGCGCCGGTAGCCGGGGGGCACATGTTCCTTCGTGCATACCTCTTCGAAGATCCGTCCGAACAGCGGTTCGATCGGCGGCCGGGCGGGAGTCCACTCCGCCAGAACGCGATGCACGATCGTGCCCAGCACGCGGGAGTCCAGACGGTCCTCCGGACGCGGAGGTGCGGACCGCAGCTTCAGCGTATAGATTCCGAAGAACTGAAACGGGCATTGAAGGAAGCTCTCAAGCGCGGTCGGCTTCATGACCTCATGCTGCGCGCCCAGGACATTCAATAGTGCCTCATCGCGAATTGCGCCGAGGCCCCGCTGAAACGGGTGAGGGCTGGCACGACGCGTCGAAACCGGGAGTGCGGCGATAGGCGCGACCGCGAACCGGTCCAGAAAAAGCGACGGGAGATTGCGCTCGCCGCGGGCGTCCATCTCCGGGTAGCTGAGCGTCAATTCCGAGGTGGCGCGCGTCACGGCGATGTGGAAGAGCAGCGCTTCGTCTTCGTCCATTTCGAGCGGAGTCCGTACGGCGATGCCGCGCTCCTTGAGCGCCAGGCGGGCCCTGTCACCAAAGAACGGGTCGGGGTGCGAATGTCTGGGGAACTGGCGTTCGAGAAGCCCGCACACGAAGACAACCGGCAGTTCCCACTGTCGCGCTTCATAAGCGCTCATCACGTGGACGACGTTACGGCGGTGGTCCGCCACGCGCAACGGGGTAAGGCGAAGAACCGCCTTCGCGCGCCGCCAGAATTCGTCGAACCGCACCCGGTCGCCTGGAAAGGAATCCGCTGCGTCGTCCATGGCCGCCTCAAAGGCGCGCAACGCTTCGGCCTGGCCGCGGCTCACCGCCACCTCGCTCCAGGAAATTCCGTCCTTGGGCCGAGCGAGACGGGCGCGTGCGGCGAGCGACCGGGTGCGCGTGGCCCACTCTTTTGGAGAATGCGATGTGTCAACGCGTAAGTTTTCGAGGTCTGACAGCGAGTCGAGCAAGCGCAGGAGACTGGCGCGCGATTCGGCGCCCATTGTGACGATCTCGCGCAAGGCCTCGATTCCGCGCCCGGGCAGTTGCTTGCGAACTTCGAAATCGAACCAGTCCATCGCGCCGGTCACGCCAAAGCCCGAAGCTCCCATTCGCATGGCCCCAAGCACCAGGGCGTGGTCCCACCCGCCTAACATCGCGTCGACCGCGGCTGTGAGATACCGGACCGATCCGTGGTCGCTGAGCGGCGTGGAAAAATAGAACCGCGCCGGAATTCCGAAGCGTTCGAAGGTGGCGGCGAGCAGCGGCGTGTAGATATCGGGATTGCGGAGAATCACGCCGATTTCCTGGAACTCACGGCCGGCTTCGGCGTGCTCACGAATACGGCGCGCGATCTCGTCCGCCTCGCGCTCGATGACCGGTGCGGTGACCAATTCCGTGCGCACCCCCGGCCTTTCGAATTCGTCCGAAGGCGGCGCCACCGTAACGTCCGCATGCCTGCGAAGCGCGTCGATCAAATCGCGCTCCGGCGCGTTGATGCGGTAGAAGCCTTCGAGCCAGACCGACTTCACCGCGCCCGTGCCGGACCTCCGGATCGCCGCCGCGGCCCGCCGCAACCGAGTGGCGCGCATTCCCACACCGCGTGCGATCAACTCAATCTCAACCTCGCGGTAGACGGCGGCGAAGGCCGCCCCAAGCGGGACCGGTGCCTCCGTTTCAGCCACGAATTCCGAAAGGGCCGGCGGGTCGCATCCCGCCGCGGAAAGTTCTTCGATCATCCGCGCGAGCGCCACTCCGAATCCCGGAAAGTGGGCGGCGCGCGCGAACTCCGGCCGTTTCAATCGCCCCACCACTTCATCGACGAGCAGATAGAGGAGCGGGCCCGAGATTTGCGGCAGTTCCTCAACCCACGGCTCGAGGAATTTCGAAAGCGTGCCGACTACGCCTCTGCGCAGCAGAAAGCCCTCGCGCGCAATGAGGTTGCGCACATGCTCCGCCATGGTGGCTGTCGGAACGATCAGCCGGAAGCTGTCATCGCCGCGCGCGAGAGCGGCACGTAGTTGCTCCAGGCTGTCGCTCAGCAGTTTCATTTAGGACCTGCGAAATGGCCCTGTCGTGAGCTTGGGGCGGACCATTGCCTTCTGTGGGCAGCCATTTTCGCGGAAGACGCCAGGCGATGGCAAACGATCGCCTGCCCCGCTGCACTATTTCGCATGGCGGTCTGGTCCTAGGGGCGCACACCCTTCGACTTCCACTCGCGCAACTGCCCGAAACCGCGTCCGATTTCCTGCGGCGCGATGGCGCAGTGGCCGTCGCGCTTCACGTATTGCTGCACGAACATGGATGCGCCGCCGCCCAGTTCCGAAATCGTCTGGTACTGATCGGGCACCCAGGGCGGAACCAGCGGATCGTAGGTCGTGTGGATGGCGAGCATTGGGCGGGTCAGCTTTCCGGTAGGCGTATACCAGGTGCGGACGTACTCGGCCGCGCGGGCGTCGGATTTGTAACGCTTCACGCCGTCGTTGACCGCGTTGTCGTCCGGCGTGCCGTCGTAGATGGTGTTGCGGTTGTCGAAGGGATTGCCGCCGCCGCGCTGCTGAAGGTCTTTCAGTATATAAGTGAAAAACGCGACGGTCGCGGCTGCTTCCTTATTCGTCTTGATGTTGGTATAGCGGCGGAACGCGCCGGCGGAGTCCGGCTTGTCGTCGAGCAGCCTTTCAATGCGGGAATTTAGCGCAGGTGACATCGCGTAGTCCGCCGGCACTTTATCCGGCGAAGGGAGCGCGTCCGGGAAGTAGTAGGCGAAGACGACGGCCATATCGAAGACTCGGCGTGCCATGAACCACGCCGCCGGCGCGAGAGGTCCGCAGAGTGCGAGGCCGCCATCGTAGGAGTTGGGGAAGCGCTCGAGAATCGTCATGGTGAGGAAACCGCCCATGGAGTGGCCGGTGACATAGGTCTCTTTCGGCGCGCCGTACTTGCGCGTGAAATAACGCCTCAGCGCTTCGGTATCGTTGAGGGCCTCCTGAATCGCCCAGCCGCCGGCCGAATAGCCCGATTGCGCGACGGCGTAACCCGGAAGCGCGGCGAGAATCGGACTCGGCTTTGCTGCGTCGAAAACCCCGGCGGACGGGCTATAGCCGTGGCAATACATCAGGAGCACGCCGTTCCAATTTTCGGGCACGTCGATGCGGAATTTCGCGCCGTTGATTTCGCCGGTTTCGATCTTAGGCTGGGCGGAGCAACTGGCCGCGAGGACGGCAAACGCAAGGATAGTCAGGACAATTCGCTTCATGAGACCTTATTGTACCGGTTGCGCGACCGAGTAGAGGTAATCGCGGAGCAAAAGATATTGTTCGCCGGGCGGCATGCGCGGGGCTTTGCACCAAGCCTCCGGAGTGGCCGCTCCCAGGCGCGTGACGATCTCGCGGACGAGAGTGTCGCGGCTCAGGCGGGGTTCGAGGGAGCGGGACATGGCTACGTCCTGGCGGTAGTTACGCTCGGTCTTGCTCTGCCCGGCGGGTTTGGGGCCGGGCTTGCCGCACAGATAGCCGGACCACCCTTCGGTACGCTTCTCGGGCACAAGGGCGTCCTGCACGCGGACCTCGAGCGGGTAGATGATCCAGCGGTCGTCGAACCACATCTGTGCTTCGAGGCGGATGCGGGCAACAGGCGCGTCTGCGGGCGTCCAGACGTCCATGGTGAGCGTGTGTTCGGTGAGGCCGTCCGCGCAGGGCATGGGCAGGGGCTCGTTGTCGGAGCCATAGACGCTGACTCTGAAGATGTCGTCGGGATTCGCCGCGACGCACAGATTGTACTTCGCAGCCCCTTTGGCGATGACCCGAAAAGTGGCGAAGGCACTGCGGGCGACGGCGGGCGAGATGATTTCCCGGGCAGGGGTGAGCGTGGGTGTCCAGAATTCGGAACGGATTTCGACCGTTTGCGCGAAGGCGCGGAGGGCGAGGAGCGAGAGGACGGCGCTAGTGCGCATTGGATGATTTTATCGTGGGGTTGAGGGCGTTCGCGCGCCTGACGAATCGAGGCCGGGAGGCCTATCCTGCTTGTCCAGCCAGCCGCATACGCTCGTTCCGCCACCCTTTCCTCTTTCCCTGTGGTATTCCACGCGCATCGCGGGGGAAGATAGCCGTTCGTGGGGCGCTTTCGCGCACTCGGAGGCAAGCGGGATGGAGCCAAACCGGCCGCGCTTCATACGGCGCGACAGGCCGGGAGGCCTGATCTACAAAGGCACAGGACATGTCCTGCTTCTCCCGCAGGCTATCAAACCTTCAGGCCCAGTCTTCCCGTGGCACAGCGCGTGCTTGGAACTTTCTTGCAGGAGGTTATCCCATGACGATGCTCCGAAGAATAGAAAATTACCTCGGCGATCACCACATGAGTTACGTCCACACCGTGCATCGGAATGCATTGACCGCACGGGACGTAGCCCACAACGAGCACCTCTCCGAACACAAGGTCGCGAAGACTGTTGTGTTTCACGGCGACAACGGCTACGGCATTGCGGTATTACCCGCCAGTTCCCTGGTTGACCTTCAGGAACTGCGTGTCCTTCTCGGCCTCACCCACGTGCGGCTCGCCACGGAGGCGGAACTGGCGCGTCTCTTTCCCGAAAGCGAACTGGGCGCGATGCCTCCGTTCGGCAATCTCTTCGGACTGCCCGTCTATCTTGACAGCAGCCTGTGCAGCGAAGACATGATTGCCTTCTCCGCCGGGACGCATCGCGACGCGATCCACATCCGGCTGCGCGACTTCGAACGGCTGGAGCGTCCGGTCGTCGTGCCGTTCGCGTTTTGAGCGCGCGGTCAGTAAATGAACTTCAGGCCGGCCTGCATGATGCGCGGATCCCGCGCGCTGTTCAGCCAGCCGAATTGAGCGGAAGACCAGTTTGAATTCGGCGCGAAGAAATTCGCTCTGTTAAACAGATTGAAGATCTCCCAGCGGAATTCGAAGCGCCTGGTCTCGCCGATGTTGAAGTCCTTGAAGGTCGAGAAATCGACGTTTGCCATTCCGGGCGCGGAAAGAATGTTGCGGCCGGTGTTGCCGTGGCTGCCGAGAGCTGGAAGTGCAAACTGTGCCCGGTCCAGGTACCCGAAGACTTTCTGCGCCCGGCTCTTGCCGTTGAAATTTGTCGCCGGGGCGACCGAATCCGCGCGCGTCCCGCCGCTTGAAAGAGCGCGATCCTGCCCGGCCGCCACGCTGAATGGCTGTCCGGTCTGCAAGGTCACGATGCCGTTCACCTGCCAGCCGCCGAGCAGGATACGCTCCACGCCTTTTTTCTTCGAGAAGAAGGGTAACTCGTAGATGAACGAGGTGACGAGGCGGTGACGAACGTCAAAGTCGCTTCGTCCCTTGTCGGCATTCCAATTGAAGGGGTTGTTTGCGCCGGTGTCGCTCGATGCGAGGTCGATGAATTTCGACCACGTATAGGAACCGAGCACGGAATAACCCTTCGAGAAGCGTTTCTTCCAGCTCAGTTGGAGCGAGTGATAGGTCGAGTTCGCGGTCGGCTGGATGTTATTGATGCCGGCGAAGGGCTGGTGGATCCGGCGCCGGTCCAGGTTGCCGGGCGTCGATTCGCCCGGGATGAAAACGCCGGGGTTGATGTTTTGTGCGACCCAGAAGTGAGTTCCCTTGCTGGCAACATAGGCGGCAGTGAGCACCATCTCATGGGCAACTTCGCGCTGTACGCTGAGATTCCACTGCTGCATGTAGCCAGTCGCGAAGTTCGGATCGACGGAGTTCGCCACCACTTGCGGAATGAACGCAGTGGACTTGCGGCTTTCCTTCGTCGCCGAACCATAAGCCAAAAGCCGGCTGGGGATGGTGGGGGCGTTGCGGTAGGGATCCGTCAGGCTGAAAGGATCGAATGTTGTGATCCCGAGTGAAAACGGCTGTGTTGTGGAATAACCGTTCACACCGACGATGCGGAGCGTATCGTAAAAGACGCCATAGCCGCCCCGAACGCTGGTCTTGCCGTCGCCAAACGGATCATAGGCGAAGCCGAAACGCGGAGAAAATTTCTTGAAGTCGCGGCCAACTATGCCTCGCGAAATGCCCGCATCGCCGGGGAACAGGAGTCCGCGCGGAGCGAGGGGCAACACGGTGGATTGCTGGCCAGGCCGAAACGCCGATAATTCGTCCCGCTTTTCGATGATCGGGAAGAAGGGCTCCCATCGAATGCCAAGGTTCAGCGTCAACTTGCGGCTGATCTTCCAATCGTCCTGAAAATAGAAGAACGGCGTCCACTTATGCGGATTGCTGCGCAATGCGCTGTTCTGGAAGACGGAACGCGGCACACCCAGGAAAAAGTCGGCATAGCCGTAAGCCGCGCCGCTTCTCAAGCCGTCAAAACTGAACGTCGGCGAAACCTGGAAAAACTCGCTTCCGTTCCGGCGCACTTTGGCCACATCGCCGCCAAGAGTCATCAGGTGGTTACCCTTGGTGATGCTGAGGTTGTCCACAAGCTGGTAATTCTGCATGTAGCTGAAAAATGCCGTGGACACGCGGACGCCAAATCCGTTCGCGATCTGCACCTGCCAGTCCGGCGGAACGCCGGACGGCGCCAGGTACGGGCAGGACACGCAGCCGAGCGCGTCCCAGTTGGACACCTTCGTGGCCAAAGGGCCGCGGATAAACGTATTGCGGTTGAGTGTGAAGGTGAAGTTGTTCACCACGTTCGGGCTGAACAGATGGGTGTCGTTGAGGGTCGCGTTGTGCGTGGTCCAGTTGAATTCAGAATTGAAAGATTCGAGCGCTTCATTCTGTTTGCGGCGGAAGTCGTCAAAGAACCAGCGCAGGCTCGCCTTGTTCCTGGTACCGAAGGAGTGGTCGAGCTTCATTGTGAACTGGTCATCCACTAGCGGCACGGAGAAGTTGTAGCTATAGAAATTGCCTGGCAGGTTCGCGGCGGGGAAGAAGGCCTCGCTGAACTTCTGTGCCGTTGGATCCAGGCGGCTGGCGGGAATGATGTTGCCCGGAAATGGAACGCCCTGCGGCGTTGCCGCGGTCACGGTAGCCGGATCAGCCACGGCGCGGCCGGCAGGGAGCACGGTAGCGGAAAAATTCCCCTGCCTTTCGAGCGGACTGGGCAGCCGGATGTCGCTGCGAGTCGTGCCGTTGCGCTCACGGTTGGCTTCGTAGGAGAAGAAAAAGAACGTCCGGTCCTTGCCACTGTATTTCGGCAACAGCACCGGTCCGCCCACGGTTCCGCCGAACTGATTCTTCTTGAGCGGCGGCTTTCCCACTGAGAAGAAGTTACGCGTGTTCAGCTTGTCGTTACGGAGGAATTCGTAAAGTGTCCCGTGCAGATTGTTGGTGCCGGACTTGGTGACCATGTTCACCACGACGCCGGCGTTGCGGCCCTGCACCGCACTGTAGCTGTTCTGCAGGATGCTGAACTCCTGCAGCGCGTCGGGATTGGGAAACGCCGTCGCAAGGTTATTGTACGTATCCATGTTGATGCCTCCGTCCAGAAAGAAACTGGAGGCGTTGGGACGCGCGCCGTTTACCGAGAAGCTCATGTCAGTATTGAGGGCGATGAGGGAGGCAGCCTGGAACGGGCGGGTTTGAACCGCTCCCGCCAGCAGGTTCTGCAACTGAAGCGAACGGCGCCCGTTCAGGGGAAGATCCACCATGCGCTTGGGATCCACCACTTCCTTGACGGTTGAACTGAACGTGTCCACGGTGGTGATGTCGCCCTGCACAGAGACCGCTTCCCGAACCTCGCCCACCTGCAGCGTGATATCGACGCGGGCGCGCTGGTTGACTTCGAGGACGATTCCTTCGCGGACAAATCCGCGGAAACCCTGCTGCTCACAGGAAACGGAATAGCTTCCCGGCGCGAGACCCGGAAACACGTAGTTGCCATCGCCGTTAGAAATGACGGTCGAGGTTACTTTTGTGTCGGTCTTGACAGCCCGAACGCTTGTACCGGCGAGCACGGCCCCGGATCCATCGGTAACAGTGCCAAAAATAAGCGCGCTGGTCGTCTGGGACCAGGCGCAGGCGGCGCTCAATAAGAACGTTGCGAGAACGTGTTTCATCTTGATTAACCCTCGTTTGCGAAAATGTCCCGGCGAAACTATCCGCCATTATACTCCAGAGGCTGTGAGGTTTCAGAATAGTCCGGTGAAGGTTGCAAGGGACGCGGCCAGGATACGCCGGTGAACACTGCAACGTGGGAACCGGTGCGGATTAGCCCGCAGTTGCAGCGCGCCGGTCCTCTCGGCCGTCACTCACCGCGGCGGCCCACATCCAGCCGCGAGACTTCGAGCAACTTGAGCATCCGTAGTAGTTTCGCTCGCATTCTGTTTTTCAGCGGCCGATTTCCCCGCGGGCAGTTCCGGCCACCTGCCGCTCAATGGCCGCGCCGCAGAGCGCCATGAAAGTATTGATCTCGTCCGCGACGTCGCCACCGCCATTGGTTCTCTGATACATGATGACGCCCAGCATGTCTTTCGCCGGGTCCACCCATCCGTAGGTGCGATAGGCCCCGCCGTGGCTGAATGTCCCGATCGAGTTGTAACGGAACGTTCCCGCCGCTTCCCGCACCACAGCCCAGCCGAGTCCATAGCCCATTCCCGGCGCAAAGCCCGTCTTCAGATCGCCCGTGTGGACCGTGGTCATCAGAGCCACCGCCGCGCGCGAGAGGACCTGCCGGCTATCGAGCGATCCCCCGTTCAGCATCATCTGATAGAAACGCGCCATGTCGCCGGCCGTGCTGTAGAGGCCGCCTTCCGGCATAGGCGATTTGGCTCCCCGGCGGAAGCGAATCGCATCGTCCTGCCGCACGAGCTTACCGTTATCGTCCGTGTACACTGCCGAGAGGCGGCCTTCCTTATCGCCCGGAAGGAAGAACGACGTGTCCTTCATTTTCAATGGCGTCAGGATTCTCTCATCGATGAACTGCTCAAAAGGCTTTCCCGCAACTACCTCGATAATCCGCCCGAGCGTCGCAATGCCCATGTTGCTGTAACTCCATTTCGAGCCAGGCTCGAATGTGGGCATCCGCGCGGCTGCCACCACTTCGGCGAGCGTGTGCGCCGCCTTGTCGAAACCGTCGGGCGGAGCGGCCGGCAATCCCGAGGTGTGGGTCATCAGATCCCTGATCGTGATCGGCCTGGAGATTTGCTTTCCTTTAAACTCAGGCAGGTACTTCTCGACAGGATCGATGAGAGCCACTCTGCCTTCGTCGATCAGGATCATGATCCCGGCGCAAGTGACCGGCTTCGTCATGGACATGATCTGGAAAATCGTGTCCGTGCGCATCGGTATCCTGCTCTCGCGGTCCTGATAACCAACCGCTTCCAGGCTCGCGATGTGTCCGTGCCGCGCCACAAGCGTCACGAAACCGGCTGCCTTTCCATGGTCCACATATTCCTTCATTCGCACCGGAATCCGTGCCAGAACGTCCACGCTCATGCCCGCGCGTGACGGATCGTTCGCCAGAGCGGCAAAAGAAAAGGCGAGGAGGAAAACGACGCGGATCATGCGACGGGCCTGCCGAAAGCCATGACGAAATATTTTGCGCGGGTCGTCCCCACGTTGCGCCAGCCATGCTCCTCGTTCGAGGCGGCATAAATGACGGAGCCCGCGCCAAGCGTCGATTTCTTTCCCGAAATGGTGACTTCGAGCGTCCCTTCCCGGATCATGACCATTTCTTCGTGCTCGTGATGGTGAGGCGGATGCGGCGCGCCGCCGGCCGGAAGATCGGTTTCGTGCATGTCGAAGGAGAAGCCTGAATGGGTCGTGCCTCGAATCATGGCCCGGGAGAAGTTCGCTCCGTTTGTCCTGACGGGGAAGTCTTCGTATTTCAACATCTTCGACGGCAAGGCCGCCTTCTGGGCCTTGGCGGCCGCGGCGGCGGCCGCGGCTACGATAAACACGTTTAGGTCGCGTCGTGAATGGCTCATCTGGTTTCTCTCGAATGTCAATCGCAATGCCGCGAACCCAATACGTTATCACGCGGCGGCGGTTTGCTAAAATGTCGGTTTGGTCCGCTTCTCCGGTTTCGTGTTGATCGCGTCGCTACTTGCGCGTCCGTGTCTCGCGGAACTGGGTCAACTCGACGCCAGCCCCACTTTGTTCACCGTGCTCGCGGCGCTCAATGCCGCCGGATACGATGCTGAAGTGAACTCCCCGGCGAATCATCCCCTTCGCCAGATGGTGCGCCGGCACATCGCGTCGCAGAACATCCCGGTAATGCCCGAACTGAAGAAATTCATGGGGCTGCACCGCCAGAAAAACGACACGGCCGAGCTTAGCCAGTACATCTCCTTTGGGTTGTCGGTCGCAGGCCCTCCCGATTTCGAATACCTCACCCGGACTGTGGACCGCCCGCCCGATATCCTTCCCCTCGATGGATTCGGCGAATTGCTCGCGCGGTTCCACCGCGAGGCGGATATCGACGACCTGTGGGTGAAAGCGCAGCCCGCGATCAACGAACAAATAGCCCGCTACCATCAGGGCGTCACCGATGCCGTTTTCAACGTGAATGTTTACCTGAGGAACGACACGCGGGGTTTCCTGGGACGCCGCTTCCAGATTTTTCTGGACCTCCTGGGCGCCCCGAACCAGATTCAGACGCGCAGTTATGGCGCGGACTACTTCGTGGTCCTGACGCCGTCGCCCGAGCCCCAGATTGACGATGTGCGCCACGGCTACCTGCACTATCTTCTCGATCCGCTGTCCACCAAGTATTCCGATAACGTGATGAAGAAGAAGTCGCTCATCGATTACGCGGCGGGCGCTCCCGCGCTCGCCGAACACTATAAGGAAGACTATCTTCTGCTCGTCACCGAATGCCTCATCAAGGCTGTGGAGGCGAGGCTTTCGAAGAAGCCCGGCGCAGCCGGGCAGGCCCTTGCGGAAGGCTTCATCCTGACGCCCTATTTCTACGAGCAGTTGCCGGCGTTCCTGAAACAGGAACAGTCCATGCGGATGTACTATCCCGAATTCATCGACGGGATCGACCTTAAAAAGGAAAGTCAACGCCTGGAGCAGGTGAAGTTCGCCGCGTCCACGCGCGTCCGAAAAGCCAAAGCGTCCGCTGCCGTGGAGGAGCCACGTCCGCCCGAACTGACCGGGGCTGCGAAGGATCTCGACGAGGCCGAGAAGTTGTATCTCGCGCGCGATTTGAAGCGGGCGCGAGAGGCGTATCTCAAGATCCTCCAGGGTCAGGGCGAGCGCCCGGATCACGCAAAGGCTTATTATGGTTTGGCACGGATCGCGATCCTGCAAAGGGATCCGGCCTTGTCGGAAAAGCTGTTTCAGAAGGTTCTCGAGTATCAACCCGATCCGCAGACCAGGGCATGGTCGCTCGTATATATGGGCCGGCTAGCCGACGCCTCCGGGGAAGGGCAGCAGGCAGTAACGTTTTTTAAGGAGGCCCTAGCCGTTCAGGGCGCGTCCGAGGGCGCGCGCAAGGCTGCGGAAAAGGCCATCGAAACAACTCTCAAGAGATGAAAAAAGGAGCAGTTCATGAAGCGACAAATTCTTAGCGGTATTCTCGCGCTTGCCGCCGGCGCCTCTTTCCTGATGGCTCAGAAGCAGCCCCAGCCGAAATCGCAGAAGGAGGTCGAGGCGATCCAGGCGATGTTCAATGCGCCAGACCCCGACGCGCGCATTAAGGCGGCTGACGAACTGATCAAGAAGTTCGCGGACACGGAATTCAAGGCGATTGCCCTGCAGTTCGCGGCGGCGTCGTATCAGCAGAAAAACGACTTCGAGAAGATGGTAACCTACGCCGAACTGACGCTCGAAGCCGATCCGCAGAACTACATGTCGATGCTGATGCTGGCTTCTGGTATCGCGCAGCGAACCCGCGAGCACGACTTGGACCGCGAAGAGAAACTGGCCCGGTCGGCGAAGTTCGCGACTTCGGCGTTGGAAGTTCTCAAGAGCGCTCCGAAGCCGAATCCGCAGATTACCGACGAGCAGTGGGCTGGCGCGGTGAAGGACTTCGCCTCGCAGGCGCATGAGGCGCTGGGTTTAGGAGCGATGGCGCGCAAAAAATACGACGTCGCTGTGACGGAATTCAAGGCCGCCGTCGAGGGTGCGACGACCGCCGATCCGGCCGCCGTGGTCCGCCTGGCACAGGCATACAATCTGTCGGGCAAGCCGGACGACGCGCTGGCCGCGGTCGAGAAGATCAACACCATGCCGGACGTTCACCCCTCGATCAAGCAATTCGCGCAGGCCGAACGGGTGCGGGCGATGCAGGCGAAGGGCGGGGCGGCAAAGCCTGCCGCGCCGCCCGCGCCGCCGCAGGTTGAGGTGAAGAAGCCCTAAGACCAGGGAACAGTGATGAAACCATCGCAATTGGCAGCCGGTCGGGCAGGCCACAGTTGTTTGCCGCGTGGTTTCGTCCGCGCAAATGGCAGGCAACGGTTGTTTGCTGACAGGCCCTAAGCTCATCCCTAATGGCCGCCGCCGCGGAATCGATTGAGGATGCGCTCGGGTACGAGTTTCGAGACCGGGAATTGTTGCGTCGAGCGTTGCGCCACAGTTCCCGTGTCCACGAGCAGACCCCGGCCGCGCCGCTGCAACGCGATAACGAGGCGCTCGAATTCCTGGGCGATGCCGTTCTTGGATTTCTCCTGAGCGAGTTTCTGATCCTTCGATTTCCGGACGAATCGGAGGGCTGGCTTTCCAAGCGAAAAGCTCACTACGCAAGCGCCGCGCACCTGCACGGCGTGGCGCTCAGCCTTGACATCGGCACGCATTTGTCGCTGGGGCGAGGCGAGGAAATGAGCGGTGGGCGTTCAAAAAAAACTCTGCTCGTGGATGCGTTAGAGGCCCTGATTGCCGGAGTGTACATCGATGGCGGGGTCGAGCCGGCCCGCAAGCTGGTAGTGGACCACGTGATCGGTGAATCGGCGAACGGAGTCTCACCCGATCCGCCCGTGACGGCGGCCGACAAAAAGAGCGCTCTACAGGAACTGGCGCAGCGGAGGGGATTGCCGCAGCCGCGATACATCATCGTGAATGAACGAGGCCCGGAGCATGCAAAGGTGTTCGATGTGGAAGCACGCGTGGGCCTCGATGTGGTTGGACGCGGGGAAGGCAACTCGAAGAAGGTTGCGTCGCAGCGGGCCGCTAGCGCTGCGCTCGAACGATTGTCGGCTCAGGCGGATGGCGAATGATTGAACCTGCTGCCGTTCTCCAGTCGCTCGCCGGCAAATGGTTGCTCCGAGTCCGCGCATGAAACGATAGTGGCGGTGGGGCAGGCCATCGTTGTTTTGGCCTGTTATTTTCGTGGAAGGAGGCGGGGGACGAAAGCCGATTCGCCTGCTCCACATTACCTTCAATATCGTATTCAGTACAGCAAATGTTTCCTTCGAATTTCGAGGAAAGCGTCGAGGCCAGTGGCCATCGACTGATAGATCGCGCGAGGATCGTCACCGCGTTTGATTGCCTCAATCACGGTGCGGCTGCCAATCAGCCGCAGGCTCTTCTCGAAAGGAATCTTGCCCGGATAGAACTTTTCAAGCGCCGCCATTATTTCAAGGCCCAGGCGGCTGGTCTGAAGACTCTCGCGATCCGTAACTACAAACCGAAGGCCTTCGATCGGTTTGTCTTTGAAATAGTACGCGGCCGGCTTGAACGACGTGGGGTAAATGCGGACGCCCGGGATCATGCGCCCATTCAGGTAGGCTGCCAGTTCGCGCGCGTGCATCCAGTCCGAACCCACCTGTTCGAATGGCGCGTCCGTTCCGCGTCCCACTGAATAGTTCGTAGAGAACTCGATCATTGCGATCGCGGAATAGAGCGTCGCCGCATTCAGGCTCCGTATGCTGGGCGACGGGTCGATCCAGCGCTGTCCGGTGGAGTCGAACCAGTCGCCGCGTTGCCAGTATTTCATCTTGATGACGCGCAGGTCACAGCCGAAGCCGCGCTCCGCGTTGAAAAATTGGGCGAGTTCGCCGATCGTCATGCCATGACGCAGCGGCATGGGAACATAGCCGATGAACGACGTTTGATCTGCGTCGAGCATTGGCCCCTCCACCGTTACGCCGTTGACGGGATTCGGGCGGTCGAGGACGTAGAACGGCAACTTCAGCTTCGCCGCGACTTCCATTGCGTTGCCCAGGGTCGCGGGATACGTGTAGAAACGCGCGCCTATGTCCTGAATGTCGAACACTAGCACATCGACGCCGCGCAGCATGGCTTCGGAAGGCTTCCGGTTCGGTCCCGAATACAGGCTGTGGACAGGTATGCCCGTTTTTCCATCCTTCGAATTTCCAACGTTCTCGTGATCTTCCGTGCCCGTGATCCCGTGCTCGGGCGAGAACAATCCCACCAGATTCACTCCGCCCTCGCGCATGACGTCGATGTTCCGCCGGCCGTCGCGATCGATTCCCGTGTGATTTGTGATGAGTCCAATGCGCTTTCCTTTGAGCGCCGCGAACCGCTGCTCCGCGAGGACGTCGAGACCGCTGAGCACCGCCCCATTGTGAGCCACCGCGCGGCGCACTCCCGGGCCGGCCTGCGTGTCGCTGTAACCGGCAAGTGCAACTGCCTGGTCTTCGATCCCGAGCGCGGCGGCTACTATGGTCGCGACGCGCGCTCGAAGTGGAGTGATCGCCGGGCGTGGCTTCGGATGAACGCTGTTGGCGAGCAGGATTACGTACGACTGGGACCCTGGGTCTATCCACATCGACGTGCCCGTGAAGCCGGTGTGGCCGAACGACCCGATGGGATACAACTCACCCCGGTTCGCGGAAAACGGCGAATCCATGTCGAACCCCAGACCCCGCAGCACCGGTTGGCCCGCGGGGGTGTTCGGTGAGGTGAACTTCCGGACCGTGGCGGGGCTGAACAATCGGACGCCGCTGCGCTCCCCAAGGCCCAGGATCATCTCCGCGAACTTCGCGAGGTCGGCTGCCGTCGTAAACAGGCCGGCGTGCCCCGCGACGCCGCCCATGTTCCGCGCTGTGGGGTCGTGGACAACGCCACGCAGAGGAGCGAGGCCGGCTTTGAGGATTTCGGTGGGAGCAATTCGCGCCCGCCACGACGCCGGCGGCTGATATGTGGTCTCATTCATGCCGAGCGGCCTGAAAACGTTCTCCGCCGCATACTCGGACAGCGTTTTCCCTCCGAGTTTGCGAACGATCTCTCCAAGCAGGACGAAATTGATGTCGCTGTAGACAAACCGCTCTCCCGGCGCGCTTGTCGGTTTGTCGAGAAGAGCGAGCTTGATGCCTGTCGCGTAGCCGTTCCACGGGGGGGCGAGATCGACATCCGGGCGCAGGCCCGAGAAGTGCGTCAACAAGTGCCGGATTGTGATGTCGCTCTTGCCGTTCTGGAATTCGGGAAGGTGGTCGGTCACTTTGTCGGCAAGACGGAGGCGGCCCTGCTCGAACAGTTTCATGACCGACGCCGTGGTCGCGACCACCTTCGTGAGCGATGCCGCGTCGAATACGGTGTCCTGGGTCATCTCCTCTTTGACGGGAACGAGGGCGCGCAAGCCGTAGGCTTTCCAATGCAGCACTCGTCCCTTCTGCGCGACGAGCAGAACGGCCCCGGGAATCTGGTCTTTCGCTATCGCTTCTTCGATGGCGCGGTCGAGATCCACCGATCCCTTAGGGAAATCCTGGGCCGAGGCGATCGCGAGCAGCGCGAGAAAGGCGGAGAGGCGTTTCATAAGAGTCGGAGCTACCGCTTGAGAATCCGGAACAGATTGCTGTATTCGTCGGTCCAGGTCCGAAAACCCTTCCCCGTACCTAGGAGAGTTCCACCTGCCTTCAGCGAGGGCTTCCTGTACAGTTCCGCCGGGTCGACAAGCACCACCCAGGTCGCGCCGAAGACACCCTCTTCTTCTTCGTCGTCGGTATCGACGAGTACCGCGCTCTTCCCGAAATCGTTCGCCGCCTGGCGGACCACGGGCACCAGATCCAGCCACTTGTTTGACACGTGCATGACCACAGCGCCTTCGCGTTTCGTGTGGCGGAAGTACTGAGTGAAGGCTTCCGTCGTAAGCAAGTGAATGGGAATCGAATCGCCCGAAAAAGCGTCAATCACGATCACGTCGAAGTTCTGGTCGCTCTCCCGCTCAAGCGAGATCCGCGCGTCACCCATCGCGATATCGACCTTCGCGGCGGTGTCTTTTAGGTAGGTGAATTCCGTGTTGGCACTCTGAGCCACAAGCGGATTGATCTCATAATAATGATAGACATCGCCCGCGCGTCCGTACGCCGCGAGCGTCCCGGTTCCGAGACCGATCACGCCGACGCGCTGGTGAGCGCCGCGCCCCGATTCAAGAATCGCCAGAGCGACGCCGGATTTCTTTCCGTAATACGTAATGGGCAACTTGCGGCGCACGGGGTCGAGGAACTGAGCGCCGTGGTTGATGGTGCCGTGATTCAGCACGCGTTGCGCTTCCGCGCCGTCGCCCGAATCGGTAACCCGCAAGCCGCCGTAGAAATTGCGGACAATCAGACGCGTTTCGTGGACTACCTGCCATTCTTCAAAGGCGAGTGTTCCCGCAAGCCCGAGCGTCAATGTCCCAAGCACCACCCAGGCGAAAGTATTGCCGCCGTGATGGAGTTCCGTCGATGGATCTCGCCACAGTACCACCAGCACCAGCACGGCGCATGCCGTCATGGCGATCGGCAACTCCAAATACGTATTGAAGGCGTGGGGAGATATCAGGCCCACGAAGACTCCGCCGATCGCCCCGCCAAGCGAGCACATTAGGTAGAAACTCGTCAGATGCTCCGGCGGGGGCCGGAGCCTGACCATTTCGCCGTGACATACCATACACGCGAAAAACAATCCGGCTGAGAATAGCGGTATCAATACAAAAATACTGGTATTTTCGTATTCCTTTGCCATCGAAAAGCACATTCCGCCAAGCGTCACGGCCAGCAGTCGCATGAACCAGCTTCGCGAATACCACCTTTCCTTCTCGAAGCAGATGATGAAGCTGAGCAAATAGAGAGCCAGCGGCAACACCCACAGGAACGGAATGGGGGCGACGTTTTGCGAAAGGTGCGTAGTGACGGCCAGCAGCAACGCCGACGCGCACGCCGGCAGGGCAATCCATAGAACCGGTATCCCGATTTTTGACGCCGCGCGCGCAGGTTCGGCCTTCCGGCCCACGCCATCGCGGATCGCCACCGCGCCACAAAGCACCACGAACACGCCGTAAATAGCCGACCATCCGCGAGCCTGCATGTGGCTCGCAAAGTACGGCTCCACAAGGGCCGGATAGGTTAGCAGCGCGAGCATGGAGCCGAAGTTCGAGAGGGCAAATAGACGATAAGGGACCGCGCCCCGGCGCGCGTACCAGGCCTGCAGAAGCGGCCCGGTGGTGGAAAGGAGGAAGTAGGGGAGTCCGATGCAGACGAGTAGAAGAGCGAGAATCCGGAAGGTGGGGTCGTCGCCGCCAGTCGGCTTCCACGCCGGATTGGGCGCGATAGGCAGCAAGACCGCGCTTAGAACGAGCAGGGAGACATGTACGCCGGATTGCATTCTCGGCGAGAGATAGCGGATGGACCAAGCCGCATAGCCGTAACCGGCGAGCAGGATCACCTGAAAAAAAAGCATGCAGATGGTCCAGACGGCGGCGGTTCCTCCGAACCAGGGCAGGATCATCTTGGCAATCATAGGCTGCACCTGGAAGAGCAGAAACGCGCTCAGGAAGATGGTGCAGGCGTAGAGGACGACACGGCTACCGGACGGCTGCACCGTGGGCGGTCCCTTTGGTAGTGAGCATCCATTCATATTACAGGGGATTCGCCGCCTGCACGCTGCGGACGCTGCGGCGCATGTATAGCATTTTCCAATCCAAGAATGATACTGAAGCGGCGCGGTCCGGTGTTCATGGTATGCTAATCGCATCGTCCCAACCGGGGGGTAGGATGCGCGCACGATTTTTCGCGGTGATTTTCGGTCTGATGGTTCCGGCGGCCTTCGCTCAGAGCAGCCCGAAGGCGGCGCCCGAAGACCTGGAGTTCTTCGAAAGCAAAATCCGGCCAGTGCTGGCCAAGAACTGCTATTTCTGCCACTCGCGCGAAAGCAAGACTTCGCGCGGTGGATTGGTCGTCGATACCCGTGAAGGCATCCGTCTGGGCGGCGAGTCCGGTCACGCTGTCGTGCCCGGAGATCCCGAGGCGAGCGTGCTGCTTCAGGCTGTTCGCTATGACGGCACGCGCAAGATGCCGCCGATGGGTAAGCTTCCCGATTCAACGATCGCCGATTTCGATAAGTGGATCCGCATGGGCGCTCCCGATCCGCGTGAAGGCGCGGCCCCGCCGCCGAGTTCCGCGAGAGTCGATTTTGCCAAGGCGCGCGAGTTCTGGTCGTTTCAGCCTCCGAAGATCGCGCCCGCGCCCGCGGTGAAGAACAAGGCATGGCCACGCACGCCGATTGACCGGTTCATCGCGCAAAAGCTCGAAGCGAAGCGGCTCGCGCCGGCTGCCGATGCCGACCGCCGTACACTCCTCCGGCGCGTCTCCTATGACCTGACCGGTTTGCCCCCTTCGCCCGAAGAAATGGACGCGTTCGTTCAGGACAAGAGCAAGGACGCGTTTGCGAAAGTGGTCGATCGCATGCTCGCGTCGGAACGCTTCGGCGAGCGGTGGGGCCGCCACTGGCTCGATGTGGCCCGTTATGCCGAAACGACCGGCCGCACCCGCAATCAACCATTCCCCGTCGCTTGGCGTTACCGTGACTGGGTAATCGACGCGTTCAATCGGGACAAACCCTACGATCGGTTCATCGTGGAACAGATCGCAGGCGATCTGTTGGACGGGGACGCCACGGAAAAAGACAGCTATCGGGTGGCCACGGGTTTCCTGGCACTGGGCGCGCACGACCTGAACGAACTCGACAAGCGGCAATACGAAATGGACGTCGCCGACGAACAAATCAACGCCGTGTCCAAGAGCTTCCTCGCGATGACCGCGGGATGCGCCCGCTGCCACGATCACAAGTTCGACCCCATACCAACTAAAGACTACTATGCGTTGGCCGGGATCTTCCGCTCGACCGAACTCCTGAACGGTCTGCGCCGCCGCCCTCAGTTCAATCAGGCTTTTTTCACGCCGGAACTGCTCGCGAAGCTGGAGACAAAACCTGCGTTTGAAGGCCAGGAGAGTGCGGAACTGGAAAAGAAGTATGGAGAGACGTGGGAACGTTTGCAGGCCGCGGAGAAAGGCCGGAATCGCCCCGAAGTCGTTGGGATCGCCCGCGAGTGGGGCTCACTGCCGCTGCCTCGGAACCTGGCGCTGGGAGTTCGCGAAGCGTCCGCTGCGGCGGACTGCGAAGTGAACCTCCGGGGCGATCCGCATTCGCTCGGCGAAAAGGTTCCCCGCGGGTTTCTCCAGATCCTCCCGACCGCCGGCGATCCGAAAATCGGCTCCCGCGAAAGTGGCCGGCTGCAACTGGCCCGGTGGATCGCAAGCCGGGAAAATCCGCTGACCGCGCGTGTCATCGTAAACCGCATCTGGCATCATCTGTTAGGGCGGGGGATCGTCGATTCGCCGGATAACTTCGGAAACTCAGGTTCGCGCCCGACGCATCCGGAACTGCTCGACTATCTGGCGGTTCGCTTTATGGATCAGGGGTGGTCGATCAAGAAAGTGATCCGCGAAGTCGTGCTTAGCCGGACGTACCAGCTTTCTTCCGAGTTCAACGCCCGCAACTATGAAGTCGAGCCGGATAATCGGCTGTTGTGGCGCGCCAACCGCAGACGCCTGGAAGCGGAGGCCGTCCGCGACTCGCTGCTGATGGTGAGTGGGCAGTTGAAACTGCAGCGTCCTGACGCTTCCCCAATAAATCAGTGGAAGCGCGCCGGCGAACCGAACCGGGGCGGCGGGCGTGTGGAACCCTGGGACCTGACGGAAACTTATCGTACGGTATATGTGCCGGTGGTTCGCAACATCCCCTCGCGATTTCTGGAGACGTTCGACTTCCCCGAACCGAGCGAGACGCGCGGACAGCGCGATATCACCACCGTCGCTCCGCAAGCGCTGTTTCTTCTGAACAGCGAGTTTGTGCTTGAGCAGGCGCGCATCGCTTCCGAGCGTCTGTTAGCGGCGATTCCGGACGATGCCGGGCGAGTCGTAAGAGCGTATAGGCAGGTTCTGGGGCGCGAGCCAAGTGCGGCTGAATCGGAACGAGCCCTCGGCTATCTGAGGGAAACTGCTGCCGCCAGCCAGGCGGCTTCGGACGGGATCAAACAGCACGAAACCTGGACCCGTCTTTATCAGGTGCTATTTACGAGCGCCGAATTCCGTTACAGGAGTTGACGTCATGTTCTCCAACCGCCGGGATTTTCTGCGACTGACTTCATGCGGGTTTCCTTACCTGGCCGCCGCAAGTATGGCCGCGGAACAGGCATTGGCCGCCAAGGGGGAGTACAAGAATCCCCTTGCGCCCAAGGCTCCGCATTTCGAACCGAAGGTGAAACGCGTAATCTTCCTCTTCATGTCTGGCGCGCCCAGCCAGAACGAGACGTTCGATTACAACGAGGATCTGGAGAAATCGGGCGGCAAGACGGGAGAGCGTTCACAAGCGCTCCTGCCTTCGATATTCAAGTTCGAGCGCCGGGGTCAGAGCGGATTGCCCATCTCGGAATTATTCCCGCATCTCTCCACCCACGCCGACGATTTGTGCCTGGTCAACAGCATGCAGACGAATTCGCCGGCCCACCCGCAAGCTTCGATCTTCCTGCACACGGGCAGCATTACGTTCGTGAGGCCATCCATCGGCGCGTGGGCAGTGTATGGGCTGGGAACGGAGAACCAGGCGCTGCCCGGTTTCGTCACGCTCAATCCGGCGCCGAACGGGGGTGCTCAGTTGTTTGGATCGGCGTTCCTGCCCGCAACTTTCCAGGGAACCCGTATTGCTGTCGAGCGCGGGCAGGCTCCTATAGAGAACATCAGGAACGCCAGGCTTTCGGCGGAAGCGCAGAGGCGGCAGATCGATCTTGTTCAGGAAATGAACCGCGAGATGCTGGAGCGGTCCAGGGTCGACGGCGAGTTGGAAGGGCTGATCGAATCTTTCGAACTGGCTTTCCGGATGCAGACCTCGGTGCCGGATGTGATCGACATTAAGAGCGAGCCGGAAGCGGTCCGTGAGATGTATGGCTTGAACGGCCGCGACACACGCGATTTTGGCACACAGTGCCTCATCGCACGCCGCATGGCCGAAGCGGGTGTCCGCTTTATCGAGCTGCATCACCCCGGCTGGGACCAGCACAATCAACTCAAAGCCAAGTTAACTCAGAACGCGGCTGAGATCGACAAGCCGATCGCCGCGTTGCTTACCGATCTGAAACAGCGGAGTCTCCTGAAGGATACGCTTCTGATTTGGGGTGGTGAATTCGGGCGCTCCACGTGGCAGCAGGGTCCTGCCGGCGACGGGCGGCAGCACAACAGCCGGGGGTACTCGATGTGGCTCGCCGGTGGCGGCGTTAAGGGTGGAATTCGCCACGGCAGGTGCGACGCGAACGGTGTCGCGGTGGAGAACCCTGTGCACCTCCACGACCTGCACGCGACGATCCTTCATCTGATGGGGCTCGACCACAAACGGCTGACGTTCCGGTATGCCGGACGCGACTTCAGACTTACGGACGTTCATGGCGAAGTGGTTAAGGCGATTCTGACCTGATCCTAATGGGCCGTAAGGAGCGCAGTCATGTCACTCAGTTCGAAAATGGCGTTTCTTCTTTTCGCGGCCATGCCACTAGCGAGCTTGGCACAGGAGTCGCGCGCGACTGTCATTGGACGCGCTTCGGATCCTTCTGGGGCGCTCGTTAGCGGCGCAGTCGTCCGCGCCACCAACACAGCCACAAGTACGACCGTATCTTCCGTTACGAACGAGAGCGGTAATTACGAAATCCCTTATCTGCTTCCAGGCGTTTACACCGTCTCCGTGGAACTTGCGGGTTTCAAGAAATCCGTTCGCGACGGCGTGCAATTGCGCATCGGCGATCGCATGACTCTCGACTTCACTCTCAGCCTTGGCGATGTCGCGGACTCGGTGTTGGTGACTGCGGAAACGCCGGTTCTAACGGCTGCGTCGGCGGACATGGGTCTGGTGATGGACCAGCGCCGGGTTCAGGAACTCCCCGTGGTGGGTGGGAATCCCTTCTATTTGACTCGGCTGACGGTCGGAGTGCTGTCGAGCGGCGGCCGAAGCGCGGGGAACCCCATGGACAACGGCGGCGCGACCGGCATTATCGTGAATGGTACGCGCAGCAATTCGAGCGAGGCGACCGTGGACGGATCGCCCGTCATGACCAACCGCAACGCGTCGTTTTCGCCGCCGCAGGACCTGGTGCAGGAATTCAAGGTCAATACGGCGACTTACGATGCCTCAATCGGCCATGCGGCCGGGGCCATGACGAATGTAAGCATGAAATCCGGCACCAATACGCTGCACGGAACGGGCTTCATGGACCGCTCCGACGTCCGCGCAGTGCCGTGGTTTACGAACCGGTTCCTTTACGATCCAAATAACAATATTCGTCCGGAGGACCGGGCCAAGCAGATTCCGAGCTGGCTGCACCGGCGCTGGGGAACGACGATGACCGGCCCGGTCTGGCTGCCCAAAGTCTACAACGGACGTAACCGCACGTTTTGGACATTCGGCTTCGAAGATCTCCTGATCCAGCGAAACCTGTCTTTCACTGGCACCGTACCCACCGCCGCCCAGCGGCGGGGAGATTTTTCGGAACTGTTGAAGTTGGGCGCCCGCTATCAGATATACGATCCCTTCACGACCGTGCCGGCGCCGAACGGCCGGTTCAGCCGGCTGCCGCTCGCCGGCAACATCGTGCCGGCCAGCAGGATCGATCCGGTGGGGTCAAAGATCATCGGCTTCTATCCGGCGGCGAATCAGCCGGGGCAGAATGCCGAGGACACCAACAACTACTTCATTACCCAGTTGATCAACCGCGAGAATTATCTGTTCACCAGCCGCGTGGACCACACGTTCACGTCGAAGAACCGGTTTTTCGTCCGCTGGAACAACCAGCAGCACGACAACCACGCCGACCGCCTTGCGAATCTCACGAACATCGAAATTCTGGACCGCACGGCGTGGGGAGGGGTTGTGGACGACGTTCACGTTTTCAGCCCGAGTTTGCTGCTGAACCTTCGCTATGGCATCAACTATGAAAACAACACGAACTCGAGGGGAAGCCAGGGCTTCGACCTCACTACGCTCGGGCTTCCGGCAAGCCTGGTGTCTAATATCACCGGCAAGCTGGGTTCCGGCGGATTAGCCTTTCCGAACGTGCAGGTGGATGGCAACGCTTATACGGCGCTGAGCGCCAACGGCGGAAACAGTACATCCACAAACTACAGCACGGCCTCGGCCACGCTGACAAAGATCGCCCGCGGCCACGCCACGCGCCTCGGGGCGGAATACCGGCTGATGAGGGAGACGGCGTTCAACCCCGGCTTCGTGGCCCCGCAATTACTTTTTGCCGGTATCTATACGCGCGGACCGCTCGACAACGCGCCGGCGGCGCCCATCGGTCAAGGCATGGCCTCGATGCTGCTGGGCATCCCGAGCGGCGGCACCATCAACAACAATGCGTCTTCGGCGCAGCAGAGCGGATACTGGGGATTTTTCGTTCAGGATGACTGGCGGATCAATCGCAAGTTGACCTTGAATCTGGGTCTGCGCTACGAGTACGAGTCCCCCGTTAACGAAAGGTACAACCGGACGATTCGCGGATTCGACTTCACGACGGCGAATCCCGTCTCCCAGGCGGCGCTCGCCAACTATTCGCGCAACCCGATTCCTCAGGTGCCCGCATCCGCTTTTCGCACACTCGGCGGGTTGCAATTCGCCGGCGCGGGAGGGCTGCCCGGTGGATTGTGGTCCGCGGACCGCAATAACTTTGCTCCTCGATTCGGCATCGCTTACCAGATGAATCCCAAAACGGTGATTCGCTCCGGTTACGGAATTTTCTACGATGTCCTGGGAGTGGATCGCAACGATGTGAACCAGGGAGGCTTCAATCAGCCCACGAATCTGATTCCATCGCTCGATTCGGGGCAGACGTACATCGCCACGCTGAGGAATCCGTTTCCGAACGGAATTGAGTCCGCGGCCGGGTCCGCGGGCGGCCTTTCCACGTTTCTGGGCCGCGGCGTCAGTTTTTTCAACGATAAGCCGCTCAATCCTTACAACCAGCGCTGGTCGCTGTCGGTGCAGCGGCAATTGCATCAGAGTATCGTGCTGGAGGTGTCTTACGTCGGCAACCGGGGAACCAAGCTGCCGGTCACGCGCGAAGTCAATCCCATCCCGCGCCAATACCTTTCCACATCGCCGGTCCGCGATCAGCCGGTCATCGACCTGCTGACGCGGCAGGTCGCAAATCCGTTCTTCGGACTTCCGCAATTCGCAGGCACGACACTGGCGAATCAGACCGTGGCGCTTTCCCAGTTGGTGCGCCCCTATCCCCAGTTCACCGGCATTCAGACCACGTTCCCGGCAGGCTTCTCCTACTATCATTCCTTGCAGGTGGGGGCCGAAAAGCGGATGAGCGGAGGGCTGAGCTTCCAGATGAGCTGGACTTACTCGAAGTTCATGGAGGCCATCACCTACCGGAACGAGACGGACGACCGGCCCGAGAAAGTGATCTCCGATAACGATTTCACTCACCGGTTCGTTTTGAGCAGCATCTACGAACTGCCTTTTGGGCGCGGCAGGAAATGGGCCGGCGGGCTGCCTTTCGCGGGCGAGCTTTTCATCGGCGGCTGGCAGTTACAGGGTTGGTTTGAGGGACAAACGGGCGACGCGTTGGGGTTCGGAAACGCCATCTTCAACGGCGATGTTCGCGCCCTCGAACTTCCCGTCTCTGAGCGGCGGGCGGAGCGCTGGTTCAACACCGGCGCCGGCTTCAACCGCAATTCGGCTCAGGTGCTCGCGAACAATATTCAGGAGCTCAGCACCCGCTTCAATGGAGTGCGGGCGGACGGTATCAACAACTTCGATATTTCGCTGTTCAAGAACGTGCGCATCCGGGAAAGGGTCACTGCCCAGTTCCGTCTGGAAAACTTCAACGCGTTGAACCACGTGCAATTCGACCGTCCGAACACCACGCCGGCACTCGCCGCGTTCGGTTCAGTCACGGCGGAAAAGGGGCACGGCCAGCGGCAAACAACACTGGGATTCAAGCTCCTGTTCTGACGCACGCCCGAACCAGGTGGTAGACTTAAATAGAAGGGGGGCGCAACGGATTCGACGGGATCGAATCGTGACAGGAAGGCGTGCCGGGTTCCGAGCTCCCGTAAAACGATCGGAAAAACACAACTGCCAACACGCAGTTTGCATACGCTGCTTAATTAAATAAGCGGCCGCTCCAGCCGTCGAGCCAGCGCGGCGGTGAGTGAGCGTCATCTTGCTGGATAGGTCGAGGGCTTCTGCTCGTAGCCTCAGATCGAGATCAACCGGGCTGGATGGCCGTCCTTTCTGCCGGGTCTAGGGCGGCGGTCGAGACTCAAGAGTCGGCTACGCACGTAGTTCTTTTTGTCGCGGGCTTTCTCGGACGCGGGTTCAACTCCCGCCGCCTCCACCATCTTTCTGAACATCACGAAATGCAGCACCCCACCGCCTGTCCTTGGCGAATTCATAGATCAAGCGGCGACTGGAGTCTGGTACAGCCCTCGGCAATGCTACCGCCATCGCCAACGGGCGATAGCCGAGATCCGCTTTGGCCGCACCATTTCCCAAGTACATAACTCGGGGACCAATGCCCAAATTGTCTCTGACAACTTTGACGGAAATCTGAATACTCCAAGCGAGGCGCGGGCATCAGCCCGGTCCGGAGTCAGCGATATCGCCGCCAACGGATCGCTCAGGCGCCGGACCGGTCGCCCGTTTCAAAATTACACCTGGGTGTACCGCGATGCCATCTATGAAATCGACATTGTGGCTCTCACTGCAGGCGACGTTTTTCTGGATTTCTTCCTGCCCCCGAGGTTTGTCGAGTTCCAGTCGAACCAGGAACTCCGAAACATAGTGACCATGACCGCGAGAATCCAGGCCGACCTTCAATTCTGTACACCAGCCTGCTCCCGTACCACCGACACGCTTTTTCAATGGTTCTCCGAGCTTGAAGGGGGGTATGATTCGTACAGCCTCTCCAATGGCGCTCTTTCGGTTAACCCCTTGCTCGACACGTCGCCGCTCGTTCATCAGAATGTGGACGTCGTGGACACTATGGGCTTCACCCGAACCAGGACCTGGAGTTACGACGCCTTTACCGGCTCCATTCCGCTGGGTCACTTCGGCGCGGGCCAAACGTTCACGGTACGCTACAGGCTGATTGCCGACACCTTTTCCGATTTTCCTACTTTTGAGACGTGGGCCGCGGGCGCGATCAACGATCCCTTTATGGTTCGCGATATTTTTACGTTCCGTCAGCTGGAGGACCCTGCCCTCATTCCGGAACCCTCCACATTCGGGTTCCTGGCGAGAGGGATCAGGACTTTGTTCGCCATTCGGGCCATCCGCCGGCGGCGGGTCTGACCGGCGCCGTCGTAGGGCGGATCTTCGACCCGGGTCCAATGGGAGCCAAGGTGGGACCGGCCTCCTGGCTGGTCAAACTTCAGCTATACCGAAGAGCGGAGGCTGAAGCCCAATGCAGGCGTGATGTGCTTGGTGATCGGCCTCTGGCTCTTCTACCGGTCGCACGCTGACCTTGGCACAAATTGGTCGATCACCCTGGAGGTACGCGAGCAGCATCGACTCATCACGCGGGGCGTTTATCGGCGTATCCGCCATCCGATGTACTTGGCGCTAGCACTGTATTCCATCGGCCAATCGCTCGTCATCCCGAATTGGGTGGCAGGTCCGTCGAACTTGATCGCGTTCGCGATCCTCTGCGCGCTTCGCGTCGACGCGGAGGAGAGGATGATGGTTGAAGAGTTTGGCGACGAATACGCGGCGTACTCGGCACGGACGAAGCGTCTCATTCCTGGCGTCTGGTAGACGATACTGACCGAGAACCGGGAGCGCGGGCCGGGCATATGGAATCTAGTTGAAGTACGCTCTAGAGGAGTCGCGAATTCGTGGTCAAGAGTTCGAGTCCACGGCGGGGTCACAGTCAAATGGGGTCAATCCGGGAGAATCGTCTGAACTGCTGGTAATGAAATCAATTAGATAGCGGACATCCCGGAAAACGCAATTTGACTCCCCTTTCTCAACGTTTTTCGTACTTTCCTGTTGGTGCCGCCACTTCAAGCACCGCTCTGGTTATCTGAAACCTGCCGTTTCGCGTCTGAGTTTGGAGCCGCGGTTTGAGATCAGAGCAACTCGATGAACTCTTCGACCGAAAGGTTCGCATCCAGAACAATGGCGCGTAAGAGTAGTTCCTGGATGGACCGGCCAAGCCATCCGGCAACCGGCGAGAAGAGTACAATGGTTCTTTCAGGAGAATGAAGGTTCGTGATCTCATCAAGACCGTTGAGAGTGACGGCTGGAAGCATGTGAAAACGAAGGGGAGCCACCGCCAGTACAAGCACCCGATCAAGCCGGGACGCGTCACGATTCCGGGGCATCCGAGTGACGATCTTCATCCTGGCACGCTGAAGAGCATTCTGACCCAAGCCGGACTGAGAGAGAAACCGTGAAGAAATATGCCGTTGTGATTGAGCGGGGCCGGGACAACCTATCCGCTTATGTCCCAGACCTTCCGGGATGCGTCACCACCGGGAAGACGTTTGAAGAGGTTGAGCGGAACATCCACGAGGCCATCGAACTTCACCTCGAAGGCCTGCTGGAAGACGGGGAGCCAATTCCCGAACCCTCGACCGCTGTCGCCTACATTGAATTACAGGTTGCCTGATAGGCCCGGCGCCAGAGTTCCAGGTGGGTAATGCCAGCTCATGGCAGAGGAGTCAGGATGGCTCCCCACCCTGGGCACGTTTCGAACTCTTGTGGCGTGAAACCGGGTCCACTCGAACCAGTCATTCGCTTCCAGATCAATGGCATCCACCTGAAATTTGTATGGCTGCCCACCCTGGGCAACCAGTCTGGACACGTCTCGAACCCGCAAGGGAGCCCAAGGTACCTGGATGGCGCTTGGTCTGTCCGGAGCCGGTAAATGCTACGCGACTTTGCGGTTGGAATTCTGTTCGCTAGGTCTACTTGGCACTGTGCCGCATTGTTGTATGGGTCGCGCGCCGCGCCCAGGCTACGGTCGCAACCAAGGCGAGTGGCCCAAGTATCATCACCGCTATAGCCCCCCAGTCGAGCCCTTGGCCACGCATGACCACCGCGGACGCTACGACCGACGTTAGACCGTAGCCGGTGAGCAGAATTCGGCGGTATCGGTCGAGCGGCTGCGAACTGCGGCGCATCTCGCGCATCAAGCGCTGGTCGAAATCAGCCGGCAGGCTCGGGACAGGTGCGGCCATGGAACGCCGCAGCAAACTGTCGATCCCGTCTTCGCGAGGTTCCATCTCAGTCACAAGAATATCCTTTCCCTTTCAGCATGACATGGAGAAGCTGGCGCGCGCGATGCAGATACGATTTCGCGGTATTCTCGGGCACGCCAAGCAGTACCGCCACTTCGCCAACTCCTGCGCCGAGCCAATAGTAGAGCCGCAAGGCCGATTGGTAGACCTCGGGGAGCGTACCAATGCACTCCGCCAGCGCTTGATCGCGCTGCGCCGATTCAAACTGCCGGTCCGGTCCAGGCTCCGGACTCACCGCGCGATAAAGAACCCTCTCGCCTGCGTGTGGGCTTCGGAAGCGAACCCGCGCTTTCAGGTTCACTGCTTGGTTGAACGTGATCCGGTAGATCCAGGAGCTAAATTCGGCCTCGCCGCGAAACGACTCGAGCGCGTGGTGAACCTTGAGAAAGACCTCTTGCGCCACGTCTTCCGCCTCCGAAGTAAACTCCCGGCCCAAAATCGAAACCGCGAGGCGAAACACGAGAGCGCTATGCCGGCGAACCAGTTCAGCGAAAGCTTGCTGGTCGCCGCTCTGCGCGCGGGCCACGAGTTGGGAATCGCTCTCCACCAGCGTTAACGCCCAGGCTCGCGCGTCAGTAAATGGAACGCAATCAGGCCCACGCCCAAAAAAGTGAACGGCAGAGGAGATACCCAAAAACTAGACGGAGCGGGAACATTCAAGTAGAGGACGATCATGGCTCCAACCGAAAGAGTGGAAAGAACGGTTCCCAGGATCGGGATGACGTTGTCCGGATCGGGCCGAGGATCGCGCGCCGGTTCCAATGGAAACTCCGGCAGCGGTATTCCCTTTTCCATCGCCGCCATGCGCTCCTCACGAATGATCTCGATCTTCTTTTGCCGAGTCTTGTGCCTCAGATAAAGATATCCAACAATATCGCCCGCCAACGCGAGCGCAACCATCCCATCGCCAATTGTGTAGCTCATTTCTCTCTCACCTCACCCTTAGGACAAGGTGTGCCAGGCGCCGGTTGCGGCGGGTCGAACAAAAATTCGGGTTCGCATGACCAGCCGTGGGGTCGGGAGCCAAGTTCGACTGCACTGGGGCTGGTTACAGTGCGCGGATCGGTCCAGGCTTAGGGTCTTGACACCCCTCCCTAACGGCGTTGCATTTGCCGACGCCACTGGGCGGATCATCGCTCTCCCGAAGTTGGGCACGCATAGTGGGCAGCGCCGATTCGTTTGGGGATGCTGGTCGGTTCAAGAGTTCGAATCCATGCCGGGGGTCACTGTCAAGGTGGCCCAATCCGGAAGAAGCGCCTGAGATGCCCGCAATGAAATCAATCAGATAGCGTGAAGTCGCGAAGTTTCAGAATGGCTCCCCACCTTGGACGCGTTTCGAACTTTTGTGGCCTGAACGCGTTCCGCTCGAACCAACGCAAGCCACTTCACGACTGAGACTTAGACGGGAAAACAGCAGGACCGTCCATGCTGGGCACCCAGGCCGGACGCAAAACGGGCTGCGCGGATTCAGTTCTGTTTAAGAATTCTGGTTTCCACTTCGTTGATTCCCGTCGGAGAGATCGTGACGAGTTCGCTATCGCGGTCGTACTCGATAAAGCGTCCCATGTGGAGCGCGCCGAGGACCTTGCTTTTGAACACCGCTTGGTTCGAGTATTCTACCCAGGCGAAGAGGTCTTTAGCGAAAACCGCTGTTTCCTGGTCCGAGTAGCAGAGGAGGAACTTGGTCTCTGAAGGTGAGGCCTTTGCGAAGCACTCGCTTCTTTCCGGCGACGTTCCAGACGTCGGGCATATTGCGCTGTGCCAGACTGTCGACGATGTCCTGCGCTTCCTCAAGAGAGAGATTGTGATTGATCCGGATCAGCTCGCACATGATCCAATCGCAGGTCCGCGCCATAGTCATTGCGTCAATGCGGTTCGCGTCCACATCACCGCCGACATGCCCAATGCCGCGTTTATTGCGCAGCGTATAGATGAAGACTATCGCCCTTGGCATAACGACGCGCAGCGATTCCGAACCCGCCGTCTTTGGGCTCTCGACGAGCTTACGACATTCTACGGACAGGTCCGGGATTTTCTGCCCGAAGGGTATCGACACTTTCAATATCCCGTGCTGCAAGAGGCGCAGAACTGCCTCGCAGAACTTGCCCGCCGCTAACCCGAGCGTCTCGTCGTTGCCCTCAGCGAGTCGCTTCTTCACTTCCAGAAATGGCTTGATGATTTTCGGTCGGAACTGGCTCGGCACATTCGCCAATGCCAACTCCAACGGAGACTTACTTTTTGATGTACTCAAATTGGTTTTCGGCATTCGTCGTTCGGGACAGTTTGTTATCCCGAACCAGGCGCGCCAGCGGCCCAGACAGTTCGTTGGCTTTGTAGTTTCGGGCCTTGAGTTTACAGTGCGCGACGATGGCACGAATGGTCCGTTTCTGACTGAAGAACCCCTCTGTGATGAACTGCTCCAGCCTTGGCTTTGGACCCGATCCTGCCTGGCGTTTCTTCTTGCCGCCGGTTGATTTGTCGCCGCTCAACGGATCGACAGCGGCCTTGCCCCTCTTCTTCCGACGTTTGGGTGACGGCGGATCCTCTGCTTCGTTGAGCGCGTCGCCATCCGGCTACACCTTTGCGCCCGCAAAGACCAGATCGACAATCCGTAGCTGTACCGCCTCGGATTTGAACTTGTTCACAACTTCCGAGAGTTCGGCAAGCTGCTTTTTCACTTCTTCGAAATTCTGATCATAGTGGCGCCAGTAACACTCACCTATTAACAAGCTTTCGATGCTCCGATGATATAACCCCTTTTTGGTTCTTCTAGTTTCTCGCAGAGACGCAAAGGGGAAGGCTGGGTTTTGGTGACTCCGTTGTCGGTCATGAGATGTTAGTTGGAATCGCGCCTCAGAAGAGTAACTTCAGGGCGAACTGAACCTGGCGCGGCGGTGTCGACTGGGCGGTGACCGTGCCGAATTGGGCGACACCCAAAAGCGAATTCGGAGTTGCGAGGTTCGGGTGGTTCAGGACGTTGAAGAACTCCGAACGGAATTGGACGCTGAAGCGCTCGTCGAGAGCGAAGTTCTTGTGTAGCGAGGTGTCGGCAGACCAGAGCGCAGGCCCGGTAACGTTGTTCACGCCCGCGTTGCCGAGAGTGAAGGGCGCGGGGGCGGAAAAGGCGGCGGTGTTGAAGAAGCGCGCGGCCGTTCGCTCGCCGGACGGCAAGCTGCCCGATTGGCCCGCCACCACGTTGGCGCGGGTGGCCCGGCCGTTGTTAGCGGTGGCGTTGGCGAGCAGAACGGTAAAGGGGAATCCGGTTTGGGCCTGGAAAATGCCGTTCCATTGCCAGCCACCGAGTAGAAAGCGGGAGGGCCGTCCGCCCCAGCAGGAGGCGGAGGTGCGGCAAAAAGGTATCTGATAAACGAAGTTGGCCACCAGGCGATGGCGAACGTCGAAGCCCGTGAGGGCGCGTTCGCTGACCTTCAAGAAGTCTTGAGCGAGTTCGCCCTGGAACCCCTGGCGGCGATAGGAATTGCCGTCAGCGATGGCTTTGGCCCAGGTGTAGGCGACGAGGGCGGAGACGCCCGAAGAGGCGCGGTATTGCATCTTGGCATGCATGGCATGGTAGTTGGCGCTGACGCGGTTGACCTGGTTTTCAATGGTCCCCGCGAGGATGGTGGCACCGGCCACAGGAGCAGGCAGCAGGCCGGCCGGGAAGGAAGAGAGATCCGGCAGGAGCAGCCGCTGGTGGGGGCGGCGACCGTCGAGACCGCCGGTGGCAGGTGGCGCGTCGTTGTAGGCATTGCGGGTATCGAGCTTGTGGCTGACCGAGCCGACATAGGCTGTTTCGAGGGCAATGGCGGAGGTGAGCTGACGCTGGATGGCGGCGTTCCACTGGACCGAGTAGGGCGTGCGGAGGTTTTCGTCGATGCCGACGAAGACGTTGCGCAGATTGTTGCCGCCGATTTGAGGCGGGATGGTGAAACCGATGGATGGGATTTGCGGGATGAAGGCGTCGGAATCCTGAATATCGCTAACGACGAAGGGAACACTGATGGAAGTACGGCCATAATGCTCGCCATCCTGGGCACCATAGAAGAGGCCGGTGCCGGCGCGGACGACCCAGCGCTCACGAGGACGCCAGGCGACACCGGCGCGCGGACCCCAGTTGTTGTAATCGCTGGAAGTTAAGCCACGGGGCGTGCCATTGCGTCCAGCGCGGACGACGGGGACATCGACGCGGCCGAAGTCTTCCGGGCGGAGGGCGGTGAGCGTGCGGATGTTTTTCAAGGAGACATTCGAGAGACGATCG